>NZ_BMCI01000004.1:0-415796 GCF_014635105.1 Haloferax sulfurifontis | reverse complement strand
GTCTTGCAGTTCCTCGACGGAAATCTCGTCGAGATGGTTCACTATCTCTTGCAAGAGTCTCCGAGCAAAAAATTCTAACGATTACTATAGTGATTCGTCCTTTCGACGGCCGGTTCTTCCTGACAAATCTTTCAAAATCGCTATTACTGGGTCGGTTGAAGAGAATTCCTTCACGATAGTATCTGTGTGCGCCGCCTTCTCTCTGCTGTGTGATGCAACCTGTTCAAACACCTCTCGGATGCTTTGCCCTCTCCACTCCCTACGAAGTCTGTCTAGGTCCTGTCCTATCGCTTTCCAAAGCTTGTCTGTCTGTTCGATTCGATTCTCTGCTGCGTACGTTAGAATTTCATCTTCAGATATACTGTCCGCCGGAGAGAAATCCCGGTTCGACATGGGATACCCTACTGGCGAATCGGTTAGTTCAAACTGGATACTGGTGATGTGGTGTTGGCTGTGGTCAATATCATGGCTCGATAAGACCCCGCCGATGTACTGTTTAGCCTCACGTCGGTCTTGTTCCTTTTTGACATAGGTTGCCTCGAAAAATTCATCTGACTCTTTCGCCTCTGATTCAATCCGTTCCATCGATTTCGACTCCACTCGACTGAGCAGAGCACTTGTCTCTTCTTTGGCGGCGTCCTTTGTCACACTATCGTGCGGCGCACGCGTATCTAAACCTTCCACAACACCAGCCAAGAAATTAGAAGCCCACTCTGCCCCTGCTACCCCATCGTCCTGATACAGTGTGGAGGCTATACTGCCAAATGTAGTACCAAGTGAACGCGGTGAGTGGTGTCCGCGAATGGCCACATCGTCTAGTAATGCAATCGAAGTAATGTCCTCCCACAGCGAATCTATTCGGGGTCCAATCAGGTCTGCCTTTTCTTGCACCCGCGCGCGAAGTTCGTGGTCTCTGTATGACGACTCTTTGGGGGCTTCGCCCGTCTCAGCGTACTCCTTCTCGTAGTTGATGAGGCGGTGTGCTTTCGGAGGCATATGTCTGATTCTTATGGGAACTTGCGTTCCCTCACTATTTCAATGTATCTTCTGTCCTTACATAGATGTACAGGATGAGGATTCCATCCCTGCGGTTGTGGGACCGACGAACGTGAAAGCGTGAAGGGCACCACGGTGTGGCTTCGGCCACTTTGACCGTAAGGTGGGAAGCGTTGAGCGGCTACCGCTGTGGTGAGAGCCACAGAGAGGGGTCATCTGATGTGCGACGCAGTACGCGGTTCTTCAGGATCAGTAACCCGAGCGGGGGCGAACATAGCACAAGCCGCGTTTACAAAGTGAGCCACCTGCGATATTAAGAGTCTGTGGTAGGTGGGCAATTGAGGTGAATAGCTGAAATTGTCCACAGTCCACAAAGAGGAATCGACATAGAACCAACTCAAACAATTATCAACCAATGTCAGCCGAACGTACGACAATTCAGGTTCGTCCAGAGACACGCGAGAAGTTGTTTCAGGCAAAGAACGGTTCCACAGACACCTACGATTCTGTGATCAACCGGCTTCTTGCTGGGGACGAGTGACGCATCGAGAAACGCCGTCCGGGTGTGGATGTGTAGGAGCAACCACCCGTTTGACGGCGTCACACAACTACGCGGGAGTGACCCCGCGCATCTAGCGAATTAACTGCTTTAGAAATGAGTTCTTCGACAACTACGACGAGAGGCATCGACGCGATAGACCAACACCGTGACGACCTCGCGGACCTTGCTAACTCCGACCTTCCCTGTGCCTACCTTGCTGAGGCGTTGCTGGAGGTGAGTGAGCCGTGAAGGGGAACGGGAATGGGGGTTCCGTCGAATACACGTACGAGAGCAATTCACAAAGGCGTTACGGTCCACAATTTTGTGATGGGTGTTTCGCTCCGGCGTTCACCCACGTCGACGGCGTCGCTTTGTGTCGAACCCACGCAAGTCGGGTGATTCGTAATGAGTGACCGGGACGTCCTCGCGGAGCGATTACAGGACGCCGGCTTACTCGAAAAGCGTCTAATCCCTGTTAAGGACGGCGAGAAGCGGTCGCTCGTCTACCACAATGACGCTTCAAACCGCGAAAGTGGGTTTGGATCCTTAACTGGAAACTACGGTGTGTATGCCGGAGCAACGCCCGACGGCGGGCGCTGGTTAATCGACGTGGATATTGACGACTACTCTGACTCGGCGGATTCTGAGGCCCTTCAAGCCGTCAATGAGTTGCCTGAGACGTTCACCGTTGCAAGTCCACACACCGACGGTGTGACGGGCGGACACAGGTACTACTACATTGACTCGAAGGACGTTCACAAGTCCATCGAGGCTGTTGCCAACGCGAAGAATCCCGGCATGAGTTGGGGAGAGATTCGCGTTCACAACCAGTACGTGGTCGGTCCCGGTTCCCAACTCGATGGGTGTGGGAAAGACTGGTGCGATGAGTGTTCCACTCCCGACGGCGGTCGATACGAAATTGCAACTGACGCGCCGATTGCTGAGATCACGCTTCCCGAGTTGTTCGACGTACTACGGGCGGACCAAACGCCGGAGGATGCGTCACAAGGCGCTGGTGGTGTGGATACGACGCGAGGCACACCTAATGCTGACGGCGACGCCTCACGGGCGCGCGCTGTCACTAAACACTACGACAACATCAGCGATTATCTGTTGTATGGTGCGTCTGACCGGAGCGAACAGGACTTCCACGTGTGTTGTCGTATGATTGAACACGGGGTTCCTGAGGCGGAAGTCTACCAACTCCTCGCGAACAATTCAAACAGCAAGGTCGACTCTCCAGACGCCTCACGAAACTACTGGCAACAGACGTGGGACCGTGCGCGCAAGTCTGTTGGGTCCGATGCGAATACCGAAACGCTTCCCGGTGAAACACGTTCTGACGGGGGTGTTGCAACGACGGCGTCACCAATGAATGGTCCACAGAACGCCGTGAGTGGCGGCGAGTGGTCGTACGTGTACCAGCAATACGCTGGTGCATCTGACGCAGATGAACGCAAACCTGCCCGATTCGAGGCCACAGAACTACTGTCTGAGGCCCACCATTGGGCTAACCTCGAAGAAAATGACGTCCTGTACGGCTACGATCCCGACCGGGGAATCTACCAACCCACGGGCGAGAAACAAGTGCGAGAGTTGTTAGTTGCTAACCTTCGGGAAGAATATAATAGAACAGAGAAGTCCGAGATCCTAGACCAACTACGCGGCCGACACACTGTGAGTCAGGACGAAATGGGTGGTCCGGCTAACCATATTCCCGTACGGAACGGTGTTGTGAGGGTGCAACCCCAAGGGTTGGAACTACAAGAACACAATCCAGAGCACCTATTTCTTGGGTCGGTCGAAGCCGAATACGACCCCGATGCCGAGTGTCCGCAATTCCGTGATTTCTTGCGTGACGTCGTTCCGCGTGGGAGTGATAGAAAGAAGCTCCAAGAATACGCGGGCTACACGTTGCACCATTGGGGCTTGCCGTACCACAAAGCCCTATTTCTAGTCGGGCCAACCGCAAGCGGGAAGTCCACCTTCCTCGATACAATTCGGGCGGTCCTAGGGTCGAATACTGTGGTGAGTCTCACACCACAGGAATTGACTGGAGAACGGTTCGCCGGCGCGGAGTTGTTCCAGAGTTGGGCTAACTTCCGAAACGACATCCCTAGTTCACTGATCACGGATACAGGCGCGTTTAAGGAGATAACCGCTGGTGACAGTATCAAGGCCGAACAGAAATTCAAGGACCCATTCCGGTTTGAACCGACGGCGAAACATCTGTTTTCTGCCAACCAACTCCCCGACGCCGAAACAGATGATGAGGCGTTTTACCGCCGTATCCTGTTGGTTCCGTTCCCGTCGACCGTCCCGAAGGCCGAACGTGACCCACACCTCGACGAGAAGCTCCAGTCGGAACTCTCTGGTGTGCTTAACTGGATGCTTGACGGCCTCCAGCGATTGATGCGACAAGGAACGTTCACCGGCGACAGAACGCCCGGAGAGACACAGAGAACGTGGGAGAAGTGGGGGAATACCATTGACCGATTCCGTGAATTGTGTCTGGAGGAATCCAGCGGTGATTCCCTCCCCAAGAGTACGGCGCACAAGGCTTACGTCCGATTCTGTGAAGCTGAAAGCCTCCCGGCCGAGACTCAGCACAAAATGACGCGCCGACTCAAGAATGAAGGCATAGCCGACGGCAGAGCCACAGTCAGTGGGAAGCGACAGCGTGTCTTTGTCGGGGTCCAACTCACGAGCAAAGGTGAGAGTTACTTGAACGACACAGGCGACGACTCACAGAACAGCGGACTTGGACACTTTGACTAACCCAAAACAAAAGTGTCCGAGGGGTCTTAACCCCTTCAAACCCTTCTAAAACACAGTATCGGTGGTCCTTTCGGACACTTTTGTCTCATTAATCGCGTGCGCGGGTGTGCGTGTGCAATGGTTCAAAGTAAAGTGTCCGCAATAACAGGAGGATGTAGGTGTGAAGGGCTGAGACGGCTAAAAACCCGATGGACACTTTGTTTTAGCGGATTGTGCAATGACCCCTTCGTGGCGAGCACTTGGTATCGTGTGAGAACGAACCGGCGGAATCCGGGTAGCTAATTGTACTAAAATGAATTCGAATTCGAAAGCGAACGCAGTAGCAAAGGCAACGAAAGATGCGACGGCGGCAGACGTGAAGGCGAGAGTGTGGAAATCAATCGCCAAAAATGCGGTTGGCGGAGTCGACGCCGAACGAATTTTCGAGGAAGCACTTACTGACCTTGTCGAGGACGTCGACCAGCGACAGAAACAGGCCGACGTGCAGGCAAACACGAAGGAAACTCTCCGGGCGGCTGACTTCGGAACGGGGGAGATGTTCTAATGCGTGTCCAGACTGACGACAAGAGGGCTGTGGACTCACTTCCAGATGGGGTTGAGTCAGCTGTGTGGGCTGGTGACAGCGGCCTTCGATGTACGAATCCGACGGACTACGAGGATTTCTTCGGGGACGATGTCGATCTCTCACCGGTCACGAAACCGGACGGCCGTGAGGGGCCACCGACTGTCGTGTTTGAACCGGGCGATGAGCTTCCGTTGGAGATGGCGCAGGGACTTTACTCGTCGTTCTCGGACCGTGTGATTGCGTTCGACGGTGATGGGAACCGGCTTGATAGGCCGGACGAATCTGAGAACGAAACAGCGGTGGCACAGTGGACAAGCGGCTTAGCAGTCCGATGATGCCGAACGTTCCGTTCACCGGCCGGGAGTTGCTTACGGTCGGTTCGTTCGGATTGTTCTTGTGGGCATCGCTGATGTACGTTTCAGTGGCGATTGAAGTCTCTGCCTCCCCGGTTGTAACGCTTATCCTCACGATGCATATCGTGACGAGTGTTCTGGTGTGGGGGGATGAGGCCGCTGACACGGCGTGACTATCCCCACCGTTGCCCTTCGAGAAGCGTACAGTCCGGCCTCATAACGGCCGAACCATAGATTCCCCCACGGGGGTACGATGAGTCAAAGCGAACCAAAGAACGAACCAGCGGTTCCAGCAATCCCGGAGAACGCGAATCGTGGCGAAGTCCTCGATTTGCTGGAGGACGCGATTAACGAAACACACCGGAAAATCGAATCCGGTCGAGTGTACGACCCTGAGAATGAGAAAGTTCGGCAGGGTTGGATGCGTGTCTTAGGGTATCTTGCTGGTCAGTATCGACAATTGCTGAAAGACAAAGACCTCGATGAGTTGGCGGAACGTATCGAGGCGTTAGAAGAGAACCAATGAAGAAACACGATATTGAGAAGCGTGTCGACGAGTTAGAAGAATCGGATGAAAAAGAGTTGTCTATCGCACAGGCGATTAAGGACGCTCTGTGTGGTGATGCGGACGACGTCGAACCGCCCGAAGAGCCACCGGACGTGAGTGAAATCTTCGGCAAGTGAGTCTCCCACCGATGACCCCACCCCGGGCGAGGTGTAGTTCATGCCGCCATGCCTTTGTTGCTAACCTCACTGTCCGTGTAGGACAATTGGATTAGCAATTTTTCATAATCGCAGGATGGCGGCACGGTGTGGTGACTATACGGCTTTTTATACACATACTGCCGCAATTTTTGCCTCTAATTATATACGAAAACTGTCCATTTCCGATATGGGTTCTATTCATGTTCCCATGAAATGATTTTCAAACGAACTATTTCATATGTCTATCTGTTACGTCCAGTATGAAGCGAAGAACATTCCTCACGGGTATGTCTGGAGCAATAGCAACAGTTGCTGGTTGTGCTGGCTCCGATTCATCTTCGAACCCAACTGAACAGAACGCTGATACAGAAACGCCAACAGAAACTACGACAGTTGCAACCACGACAGAGCAACCAGAAACGGAAACACAGGCACCTACGACAGCCGCTGACGTGGCGTACGAGGTGAAGATAATCTATGACGGGGAATGGCAGGGGAGCATAAATGCTGGCGGAACAACCAAATCAATTGATGGCACAGGGACCACCACTTACGAGATAACTGGCGATCCGTATCTCGTTTCGGCAAACGCTCAAAAGAAGGGTAGTGGTAATGATGAGTTGACTATCCAAATTCTCCAAGGTGGTGAGGTTATTTCTGAAGAAAGTACCACGGCAGAGCATGGCCTTGCCCAAGTCACGTCACAGGATAGTGCCGACATTTCTGGCGACTCTAACGAAGACACAGAAACCGAAAGCTCGTTCAGCTTCAAAGTAACCTACAGTGGAGATTGGCGAGGTTCGCTAATGGTTGGTGGTTCAAGCCGTTCAATCGACGGGAGTGGTGACGAATCATTCTCAATTGACGGTTCACCGAATGTGATCTCTGGTAACGCACAAAAACAAGATGATAGTGACGACAAACTAACCGTTCAAATCTTAGAAAACGGTGAGGTAGTCAAAGAATCAAGTACGACGGCGGAATACGGCCTTGCACAAGTGTCTTACTCGTCGTTCTAGCTACTCTTCACCCAGTTTCTCCAGTAGCGCTTTCTTCACTTCGGGGTCCTCCAAGAGGTGGTCTAGCGTATCTATCTTCCCTTGTGTGTCGGTATCTTCGGGGTCGCTTTCCTTGTACGACTCTTTCATATCCCGCTGGATTTGCTCTTGTGCTGACTGTGCATCGGGCGTATAGACGGTCCCACACCGGGGGCAAGCCTTCGCACCAGCCGGGAGTGGTTCGCCACAATGGCACACATCTGGCGAAAGACTACTCTCTTTTTTGGGTTCACGGATTCCTGTGGCTTCTTCGGCCGCGCGAATGTGGTCCTCGTCGGATAGATGTGCATACGTGGTTTCCATCACATTAGAATCGGGAGAGTGGCCGATGAGGTGTTTCACCGTCGCATCATCCATGGAGTATTCTCGTTTCGCTATTGTGACGAAGTTGTGGCGAATCGCGTGCGGGTGCATCGGCTTGTCAATCTCTGCCTTCTTTTTGAGTTGCTTCATAGCATACTGAAGCGTGTTCCGCGACACCATTGATTCAGAGTCAACGTTGGTATACCGTGGTTTTCCAGTAATCACGTAGGCGTCCGGGTTGTCAGCATCTGGGTGGTACCGGAGCCATTCACGGAGCGACCCGACAGCACCCAAGAGTGGCCGTTTCGACCCGTTTTCTTCAGCTCCTTTCAGTCCGTCAGCGTCTTTGTTAAGGTAGTACACACGCTCGTCTAGGTCAATATCGCGGATACGAAGTGACCGAAGCGCCGTGTTCCTCTGGCCGGTGTAGATGAGTAGGTCAAAGATCGCCAAATCGCGCGGGTGTGTGGCGGATTCGCGGATTTTGTCAATTTCCTCTTTGGTGAGCATATCCCGGTCGTCAACGTGGGTATCATCGCCAGAAATGAGAATCACGTCACTCGGGTCCACATCGAGATCCGTGTGGTAGCGATAAAACCGACGCACACACCCCTGATAGTTTCTGACACTGTTGTTCGATAGTCCCCCATCTTTCACGTCCGGGTGGTTGCCGGAGCGCATATCAGTCATTAGCTGATTAATCACGTCGGCGTCGGCGTCACTTAGCGGTGTGTCTGCGCGTTCGGCCACACGCTTCAGTGAGTGAATCCAATAGCGAAGCGTGTTCGGCTTCTTGGACTTGGTATCCTCGGCACGGTCCCCATTCTTAGGGCGTGGTGTGGTCATATCTTCGGCGTCAAAGGCAGCACACAACTCGATAATCCGGTCGGCATCGGATTGAGCCACAGAACCACGTTCGGCTGCGCGCTTCAGCGTCTCCTTCGCTTCGCGGTATTTCTGTCTGGGGGTAGTCATTGGTATATCTATAACCCGGTGGAATTCACTTATAGATAGCGGACTTTTCACAAAGTAGTCTAATTAGTCTACCACACGCACTTCAAGTGCAACAAGAAGGCTGTCCACGAGTACGACAACCTCTGGAACTACACGAAGGAGCTCTACCAACTCCCCGGCATCGAGAAGACGGTCAACATGGACCACATCGTCCGGCACTACTTCGTCAGCCACGGCGACATCAACCCCAAGCGCATCTACGGCGTCGGCCCCGACCTCGACTTCGAGGCAGAACACGACCGCGACCGCCTCCCCGCGGACCTCCCCGCGGCGCTGACGGCCGACGACTGAGCCGGCGCTCCGTTCTCGTCGTCTCCGCTCTCGCCGTCTCCGCTCTCGTCGTCTCCCGCGACACCCTATTCCCGCTCGAAGCGCTATCACTTCTCATGGCAAGCCGCGCGGCTCGCGCCCTCCGGCGGTTCGAACCGCCGCCGCGGGCGGTCGACTGGTCAATCTTCGCCCTCGTCGTCTTCGAGACGCTCTCGGGCGTGTTGAGCCTCGGGGCCGGCCACCCGGCCAACGGCCTCCTGTTCGTCGTCCACGGCGTCGCCGGACTCTCGCTCGTCGTTCTCGTCGGGTTCAAGCTCCACCGCGTCCGCCGCCGCGTGCTCGACTCGCGGCTCCGCGACCGTCACACCGCGCTCTCGGTGCTCCTTGCCGTCGTCGCGCTCGCGGCCCTCGGCACCGGCGTCGCGTGGGTGCTCGGCGTCGAGGTCCGAATCGCCTTCTGGACGCTTCTCAACGTCCACATCGGCCTCGGCCTGCTCGTGGTCCCGATTCTGTTCGTCCACCTCCGGGCGCGCTTCCGCCCGCCTCGCCGGGTCGATTTCGCGGCGCGCCGCCGGGCGCTCCAGTACGGCGCGATACTCGTCTTCGGCGCGGCGACCTACCGGGCGACCGAGACGGTTGGGTCGCTCCGCGGCGTCGGCCGCCGGTTCACCGGGTCGCGGCCGCTCCCGCCCGGCGGGGGAAACGACGCCTTTCCGGTGACGAGTTGGGTCGCCGACGACCCCGACCCGATAGACGCCGACTCGTGGTCGCTTTCGGTCACGGGGTTGGTCGACCGCCCGCTCGAACTCCACCGGAGCGACCTCGCGCCCGACGAGACGCGGTCGGTCCTCTTGGACTGCACGAGCGGCTGGTACACCGAGCAGAACTGGACCGGCGTGAGACTCGGCGACGCGCTCGATTCCGCGGGTGTTCACTCGTCGGCGCGGTGGGTGACGGTCCGGTCGGTGACGGGCTTTCGGTGGTCGTTTCCAATCGCGGAGGCCCGCGAGATGCTGTTGGCGACGCGCGTCGGCGGCGACCCGCTCTCGCACGGCCACGGCGCGCCGCTCCGACTGGTCGCGCCGAACCGCCGCGGCTTCCAGTGGGTCAAGTGGGTCGATTCGGTCGAGGTCCGTCGGCGACGCGACCCGGCGCAGTGGTTCGCGGTGCTGGTAAGCGGGTTCAGCTAGCGGCGCTCACCACGGGAGAATCCACAGTATGTCGACGAGGCGGTCTAAAATCGACTGTTCGCGCTCGTCGTCGGTCCTATCGTCGGTCGACGCCTCGTCGGCGTCCGGGCTGTCCGGAGCGCGCGTCGCTGGAGGGCATACTCGCCCCATACTCGTCAGCGTACGAATACCTTCTGTGACCCCGTGCGCCGCATCGAGACCCGATGACGAGCGACGAGCGGCACGGTTCGGTCGGTGACGGAGGTTCGCAGACCGGTTCCCATCGCGGTCGCCGGAACGCCGCGGATTCTGTGTGTTCGACCGTCAGGCGTGCGCGGAGGCCTCTGTCGCCGCGTCGCGGGTCGCGGCGCGCCCACCGTGAGACCGCCACGCGACGAGGCCGGCACCGAAAAGCAGGAGGCCGCCGGCGACGAGCAAGAACGGTTCCGCGCCGAGGACGAGTCGCGTCGTCCCGTCGAACGTCTGGACCGTGGTGTAGAGTCCCGGCTCCCGGACGTAGTGGGACACGGCCACGAGCGAATAGCCGACTTCGACACCGCCGACCGCGACTGGGAGGGCCGCGGCGTACTTCCATCGGAGTGCGGCCAGCGCCCCGACGACGCCGACGCCCCCGAGCCGCGCCAGCAGGTACTCCTCGTGGTTGAGCCGACCGCCCCACCCCGTCGTTATCGTCCCGTCGTATCCGGGTTCGACGTGGAGCAGTTCCTGATGGATTCCGGCGACGACGGCTCCGAAGCCGACGACAGCCATCACGACTGCGAGGGTTCGCTGACGGTCCATATCGTCACGACTCGTGTCTCTCAGAAATAGCTTTGCGACCGGTCAGGCCTCGCCCGTTCCCCACTCGTCGCCCGTTTCTCACTCGTCGCCCGTTTCTCACTCGTCGCCCGTTTCTCACTCGTCGCCCGTTTCTCACTCGTCGCCCGTTTCTCACTCGTCGCCCGTTTCTCACTCGTCGCCCGTTTCTCACTCGTCGCCCGTTCCCCACTCGTCGCCCGTTTCTCACTCGTCGCCCGTTTCTCACTCGTCGCTTCCGCTCCGAATCGCCCGCTCGGCCGCTTCGAGCGCCTCCGCCGCGTCGAACTCGGCGACGATTGCCTCCAGTTCCTCGCGCGTCGCGCCGGCGTCCCGCAGGTCGCGGGCGTGAGCCGCGATATTCGGCACCGCGCGCACGATGTTGTCCACGATGGGGACCGTGGCGACCTGCGCCGACCGCGACATCGGGTTGAGGTCGACGACGATTTCGACTTTGTCCATCGCGCCGAGCGCCTCGGCGCGGTCGCCGTCCTCCAGCGGGACGACGACCACGTCGGCGCTCCCGATGCCGTCGGCGTCGACCTTCGCGCGCTCGTGGTCGATGCCCGGGATCCGCCCGTCGGCGGTGAGTCCCTTTACCTCGTTCGCGCCGTGGTCGCGCAGGTGGTCCGCGATGGCCCGCATGCGCTCGTCGGTGCGGTTGAACAGGTTCACCTCGATGTCGGCGTCGACGGCCGCGGCGAGGTCGACGATTTCGCCGGGACAGAGCGCCGCGACGTTCCCGTTGACCGAGATGACCGGCTGGTCCGCGAGCAGGAGGTGCGCCGCGGCCGTCCGCGCCGCCTCGTCCGCGCTCGGAATCGTCCGCTCGCCGAGCAGGTAGTCGAACGCCTCGCCGCGCCCCTGCGCGATGAGTCCCTGCCGGCTCGTGATACCCTTCTCGACGCCCTCCTCGATGCGGTGGCGGGTGAGAAGCGACTGGTATCTCGGGTGGCTCTCGGGAATCTCGATGTCGCTCATTGGTGGTGGGTCGTCGCCGCGACAGTAACACGTTTTCTCATCGGGACGGCTGGCGGTCCAACACTCTGCGGCGGGTCTGCGAGGCTCTCGTGGCCGTCAGTCGCTCCGAAGCGTCGCGCCGGCAGGGTGGACGCGACACCGCTCCGGGTCGTAGCCGGCGTCCGACAGTCCCGACCCCACCGCGAACACCGTCTCGCCGAGCATCGCCATCGAACCGTCGCCGCCGGCCGCGCGCACGTCGTCGATGGCGGCCTCGACCCGGTCGGTCAGCAAGCCGGCGTCGCGGGCGAACAGCCGCGATTCCGCGACGAAGCGGTCGAGCGTCGGTTCGGCGCGGAGCGCTTCGAGGGCCGTCTCGCCGGCGGCGGTGAGCGCGGCCGTGTCCCCGGACAGCACGTCGGCTGTCGAGAGTCCGCCGAAGGCGACGTACTCGATTTCGGGGCGCGCGGGGATGCCGTCCATCCGGCCGTAGTCCGGCGCGCCCGGTTCGACCCGGACGGGCATCCCGCCGCGGGCCTGCGCGACCACGTCGCCGAGGCCGGTCCCCGCGCGGACCTCGGCGACGTGGGCGAGGGTGACGAGTTCGTTCTCCGACCGGCCACACCCGAAGACGGCGTTCGCCGCGAGCGCCGTCCCGAGCGCCATCGCGCCCGAGACGCCGAAGCCCGCGCCCAGCGGGAGGTCGCTTTCGGCGTCGACGGCGGCGGTCACACCGAGCGCTCGAAGCACGTCCGCGACGGGCGGCATCTCGACCGCCTCGCCGTCGAGGCTGACGGTGGTCTCCTGCGCCGGTTCGACCGTCACGGTGACGCCGTGGGAGAGCGTCAGTCCCGCGCCGCGAGAGCCGGCGACCGCCGGGTCGTCGGCGGGGTGGGCGCTGAAAAACCCCGTCACGTGGCCGGGCACGAACGCCGTCGCGTCGTCGCTCATCGGTGTCTCTACGACGGGGGTCGGTTAACGGTGTTGCGTTTCGTCGCGTCCGAGTCGTACCCGCCTCGTTCGCGGTTCGCGCTCAATCGCGGTCGAACTCCGTCTCCCGCTTTGTCTCGCTCGCGTCGCCCTCACGCCGGCGCGCCGTGGCTGACTCCCGAGCGTCAGCGACCGTCTCCGTCTCCAACAGTCGCTCGACTTTCGACTCGAACTCCTCCTCCGAGAGCTCGCCGGTCGCGTAGCGCCGCCGGAGCGTTTCGAGCGCGTCTTCGGTCTCGGTCGTCATCGACTCGTCCGCGTCGTCGCCGCGGCGGGACTCGTAGATGCGCACGAGGGCTATCGCGGCGGGGAGCACGCCCGCGAAGCCGACCGGAAAGACGACCCAGAACCACCACTCTCCGAGTGCGAGCAGGCCGAACCCGACCAGAAAGATGAGCGCCACGACGACGCCGGCGACCAACTGTTCGAGCGCCGAGTCCTCGTCGTCGCCGGCGTCGTCGATGGCGTCGTCGACGATTCGCTTCGAGTCGGTCATCGGTCTCCCCCGCGACGGCGGTCGTGCATGGTGCTCTAACGCGTCCGGGAGATAACGACTGTTTCGCTGACCGGGCGTAGGTTAATGTACGAATACGCTGTAATACGTAGTAAACAATGCCATCTATTAGTGCTCGCATCCCGGACGACGAACAGGACGAACTCGAAGCAGTCTCCGAGTTACTCGGTGAAGACCGGAGTACAGTAATTCGGAAAGCGCTCGGTGAGGGCCTTCGGGAACTTCGGATTCGTGTCGCTATCGAGCGGTACCAGTCCGGAGACATCTCTCTCAATCAAGCGGCGCGACTCGCAGGCGTGAGTCTTGGTGAATGGTTTGAAATCGCGCGAGAACGAAATCTGACCTCGCAACTCTCCTCGGATGAGTTGGATCGAGAGGCGGATGCGGCGCTCGATTTGTAGATGGATATCTACGTTGACGCCTCGACGTTGATTTCGTTGGGGACTGTTGGAGAACTGCATCTGTTGTTGCATTTTGATGGCGATATCGTAGTCCCCACGGAGGTACTCGAAGAGGTGAGTACTGAGCCCGCGTGGACGAATGTTTCTTCACTACTAGATCGAGATGGTGCCTACCGTGCCGGTGACCGTGCTGTATTCACCCAGTACCGACCACAAGCCAAGCAAACTCTCAGCGAGGACGAAGTGAACGGCGACGTCGCACTTATCGGGACGGTTCTTTGGGCCCGGAAGCACGACCAAGACATCGCAATCGTCTCCGACGACCGCCGCGTCCGAACCATCGCTGAAGGCCTCGGAGCAACCGTGACCGGAACGGTCGGCGTCGTCGTTCGCGCCGTTCACGAGGGCATGACTCCCGAGGACGCAAAAGACCTCATTCGCCGCATCGACTCCAACGGATTACACATGACAGGTGAACTCCGAGAGACAGCCTTCCGACTTATCGACGAAGCCGCAAAAGAATAACTCGGTCTGTGTTCGACCGTACGTGCTCAGGCGTTGTCCGTCTCGCGGGAACCCACTCGCAACGCTTCGCGTTGCTCCCTGTTCCCGCTCGCAAATCGAAGATTCGCTCGTTGCTCCCGCGCTCGTGTTGCGCCGTCGCCTCGGGCGACAGACGCTGGCGGGCTGACGAGACTCGCATGTGCTCGTCTCGTTGGCTCGCCACGTCTTCGCCCTTACGGGCTCAGACGCTGGCGATCACGCGGGAACTCACTCGCAACGCGCGGCGTTGCTCCCTGTTCCCACTCGTCAGGTGCGTCTCTACGGAGAGAGACGCTGGTGATCACGCGGGAACACCGTCGGACTCACGTCGTTCGTCCGACGAGCACCCACTCGCAGAAACGCCTTCGTCTACGGACTCAGGCGTTGTCTGTCTCGCGGGAACTCACTCGCAAATCGAAGATTTGCTCGTTGCTCCCGCGCTCGTGTTGCGCCGTCGCCTAGGGCGACAGGCGCTGCCGGTCGCGCGGGAACAGCACAGCTTCCCGGATGTTCTCCAGCCCGAGCATCGTCATGATGAGCCGCTCGCCGCCGAGCCCGAACCCTGCGTGCGGGGGCATGCCGTACTTGAACATCTTCGTGTAGTACTCGAACGCGTCGGGGTCGAGACCCTGCTGTTCGAAGCCGGCGACGAGGTGGTCGAAGCGGTGTTCACGCTGGCCGCCCGAGACGAGCTCCATGTTCGGGTGCATCATGTCGAAGCCCGTCGAGAGCGTCTCGTCGTCGTCGTGGTCCTTGATGTAGAACGGCTTGATCTCGCTGGGCCAGTCGGTGATGAAGTAGTGCTCGCCGACGTCCTCGCCGAGCGCCTTCTCGCCCTCGGTCGGGAGGTCGTCGCCCCAGACGAGCTGTTCGTCGAGTTCGCCCGTGGCGTTGATGCGCTGGATGGCCTCCTCGTAGGTGAGCCGCGGGAACTCGCCGGACGGCGCTTCGAACTCCTCTTCGAGACCGAGCGCTTCGAGCTCGTCCTGACAGCTCTCCTCGACGGCCTCGTAGGCGGCCGTGACGACGGCCTCACACACGTCCATCGCTTCCGTGTGGTCGATGAACGCCGACTCGAAGTCGATGGAGGTCGCCTCGTTGAGGTGGCGGGGCGTGTTGTGCTCTTCGGCGCGGAAGATGGGGCCGACCTCGAAGACGCGTTCGAGTCCGGAGCCGACCATCAGCTGTTTGAACAGCTGGGGCGACTGGTTCATGAACGCCTCCTTGCCGAAGTAGGTGATGGGGAAGAGTTCGGTGCCGCCTTCGGTCCCCGTGGCGACGATTTTCGGCGTGTTGATCTCGGTCGCGCGGAGGTCGCGGAACTGCTCGCGGACGGCGCGCTGGACCTCGGCGCGAATCTCGAAGATGGCCTTCACTTCGTCCTTGCGGAGGTCGAGCGTGCGGTTGTCGAGGCGCGTCGAGAGCTCGGCGTCGACCTTGCCGGAGGGGTCGAGCGGGAGCTGTGCCTCGGCCTCGGCGATGACGTCGAGGCTCTCGGGCGTGACCTCGACGCCCGTCGGCGCGCGCGGCTCTTCGGCGACCTCGCCGGTCACGGAGATGACGCTCTCGCGGTGGACGCCGAGACCCGTCTCGACGAGGTCGTCGTCCATCTCGTCTTTCTCGAACTTGACCTGAATCTTGCCGGAGGTGTCCCGGAGAATCAGAAACGCGATGCCGCCGAGGTCACGGATTTCGTGGACCCAGCCGGCGACGGTGACCGTGTCACCGGGCTCGGCGTCGGCCGTGTACGTTCGGTTTCGCATACGACGTGGTTCCCGACCGTTCGTCTTAAACATCGTGTCTTCGCCTCGCTCGGAGGCGTTCGACCGTCCACTCTCTCGCCCGCTGAGTCGAACGCGAGACACGACTTCTCGTGGCAGTCGCTTCCGCGGTACTTAGTCCGCGGCGCGCGTCGCCCCGGTATGGCTCCCGACTCATCCGACGCGCCGGCGGACGAACCGCGCACCGACGACGATGCTGACACCGACGCCGACGACGCCGACGGCGACGCGCCCTCGGAGTCCGACCCGGCACCGACCGCCGCCCGCGCCGCCGACCTCGACTGGTCCGCAAGCGAACGCGGCGACCGCTTCGCGTTCCGCCGGAAGCGACTCGCCGACCGCGCCGGCGGCCGCGACCTCGGCTGTTCGCTCTACGAAGTCCCGCCCGGCAAGCGGCCGTGGCCGACGCACTACCACGAGGGCAACGAGGAGGCGCTGTACGTGCTCTCGGGGTCGGGCACGCTCCTGACGCGCGAGGGCGCGGCCGACCTCGACCTCGAACCGGACACCTACGTCGCGCTCCCCGCGGGGGCCGACTACGTCAGACAAATCGAGAACGACGGCGACGAACCGCTCCGGTACCTCGCGCTCTCGACGATGAACCACCCCGACGTGACCGTCTACCCCGACTCCGACAAAGTCGGGGTGTTCTGCGGCGCGCCGCCGGGCGGTGACAAGACCGCCCGAACGCTCCACGGCTACTTCCCGCGAGACGCCGAAGTCGGCTACTGGGACGGCGAACCGACCGACGAGGAGTGAACCGGCCGCGCGCCGGGTCACGGCGACGGCTCCGGCGCTGAGATTTATATACGAACCCGCGACCATCTCGCCTCGGACATGGACGTTTCAGACCTCGAAGCCGCGTTCGCACTCCCGCTCGCCGAAGACACCTCGGTCGACACGGCCGTCATCGGCGTCCTCTCGACGCTCGCGTCGCTCGCCACGCCGCTGGCGAGCATCTTGCTCGCGGGCTACGCCGTCCGCCTCGTTCGCGCCGGCGACCGCGAGGCGGCCGCGCTCCCCTCGTTCGACGACCTCGCCGGCATGGTCGCAGACGGCGCTCGCCTCTCGGCCGCGCTCGTCGCGCTCCAACTCCCCGCGGTCGGCCTCGCGACCGCCGCCCTTCCGGGTTCCGGGCCGTCGCTCGCGACGCTCTCGTACGCGACCAACCCGTCGATGCTCGGGCTCCTCGGCCTCACCCCGCTCGACACCGCCACGCTCGCCGCGGCCGGTCTCGCTTCGCTGGCGGGTTCGTATCTCTCGCTTGCGGCGACGGTCGCCCTCGCCCGCGAGGGGTCGCTCGCCGCGGCGATTCCGGCCACGCGCGACCTCGCGTTCGACCGCTCGTTCGTTCGCGTCGCCTCGGCCGTCGCGCTCGTCGTCTTCGCCGCCAACCTGTTCGTCGCCCTCTGCGCCGCGGTGCCGGTCGCCGGAACTCCCCTCGCCGCGACCGCGTCGTTCCTCTTTCTCATCGTGTCGGCGACGCTCCTCGGTCGCGGCGCGCGGGATGCGCCGTCGCTCGGTGCCGACGCGACTCGGGAGTCGCACGCCGACGGCGTGAACGCGGAGTCGGTGCCGTCGGCGTAGAAACAGAAACCGTGCCCGTGGGGATTACTCGGCGACGAGTTCGGCCGTCGCGTCCTTCGCACCCTCGACCGTCTCGCGGACCGCGTCGACGCCCTCGTCGTGCAGGAGGTTGCCGACGACGATCGCGTCGGCGTGCTGGCCCATCTCGTAGGCCGACTCGTAGTCGTGGATGCCGCCGCCGTAGAACAGCGTCGCGTCGTCGAGCGCGTCGTGGGCCGCGCCGACCTTCTCGGGGTCGCCGTAGGTCCCCGAGTACTCGACGTAGATAATTTTCTGGCCGAACATCTTCTCGGCGACGCGGGCGAACGAGGCCACGTCATCGGCGGACTGGTCGGTGTCGGCGTCGGTGTACTCGGCGACGGACGACTCGGGGTTCAACACGATGTACGCCTCGGTGTGGGTGCGGTCCCAGTCGAGGCCGTCTTCGATGCGGACCCACTCCTTGTGCGCGCCGGTAATCCAAAACGAGTCGCTCGCGTTGAACACCGTCGGGATGAGGTAGCCGTCCAGCGCGTCGTCGTCGATGACGACGCCGGGGTTCGACGGCTCCTGATAGATGGGCACGTCGTACTTCGAGGTCGCCTCGATGACGCGCTCCATCTTCTCTTCTGTGATGTCGAGCGTGCCGCCGATTTCGAGGGCGTCGGTCCCCGTCTCACACACGTCTTCGAACGTCTCGCCGTCGGCGAGGTCCTTGTCAGGGTCGATTTTGGTGATATGGTCCCAGTCTTCCCACGGATAGCTCATTGGTCGCTCTATGCTTGAGGGGGCGTAAAAAGCGTGCGGATGAATTGGACGTACATACGGCCAAGGGTGAATTTTAACCTACCTGTCACCAAATGCGGTGTACGATGGACGCTGTCGCGGCGACTGAGTACGTCGAACGCCGAGCGATGGCCCTGTCCGCAGAGGAGTTCGAGCTACTCTGCGAGTCGGTGCTCTCAGAGTCGCTTCCCCCGGCGCGGTTCTCGGTCACCGCGTTCCGTCAGGACGGCGGTATTGACATCGATGGACGCATCAGAAACTCGCTTTTGGACGTTTCGCTCGGCGTTCAGGCGAAGCAGTACGACCCACGTAACACGGTCGGTTCGCCCGCAATACAGCGATTTCAGGGTGCACTGGCCGATAGGGGATGCGACACCGGGACGGTCGTCACGACGAGTTCGTTTACCACACCAGCCGCCGAAAGCGCCGAACGAGCGGGGATACACTTGGTGGACGGCCCCGAGCTGTTCGAGTCGATGGTCGACCTTCGCGTCGGCGTTTGCCGGCAGAGTACTCGGTTCGAACCCGACGAAGAGTTCTGGAACCTGTTCGGGGAGGCCGACGAGACGGGTCCGATTCCGTCGAAACGAATCCCACTCGCCAATTCGTTCGAAACCCTCGACACGGTTCTCTTGTCCATCGGTGACTCCCGCGGCGAAAAAGACGATATCGTCGAGTCCGCGGGCGTGTCGCCCCGCCACGCGGACCTGTACGCGATTGCGGGCTGGATTCTCGGGTTCGTTCATCAAGAGTGGCCCGACGAGGGCACCCACAGACAGCGCCGCTGGTCGCTCACCCGAAGCGGCGCTCGATACGTCGCCTATCGAACGGCGGAACTCACTGATGAGGCCGAACCCCTCCTTCTCGACGGGATTCGAAACGCGGAGATAATCGAGCGGCTCGCGCACTCGCTCTCGGAGTCGGGGTCACTCGGACACGGCGAGCTCGTTGACTTCATCGCGTCCGAGTCGGAGCTATCGCGGAGTAGTGCGAAACGCCGGGCGAGTTCAGTCGGCGTTTGGCTCGTCCGACTCCCCGAAGTCTCGGTCGAAAACGGCCGCGAAAAACGCTACGTCTGGGTCGAGAGTTAGTCCGCCGCAGTCTGCCACTTCCGAACCGTATCCGCACCCACGCCTTCGACTTTCGCCGCGATGTCGTCGGGTTCGGACGCCTTCAGCGTCTTCACGTCCTCGATGCCGGCGTCTTTCAGTTTCTCGGCGGTCTTCGCGCCGATACCGCTGATGCTCTCTAACTCGGAGCCGCCCTCGCCGTTCTGCTGGGCTTGGTACTCGCGGTAGTTGCAGATGGGACAGCCGAGTTCCCACGGCTCGCGGTCGCCCTCGTAGGTAATCCGGAGTTCCGGGAGGTCGTGTTCCTCGCAGGACTCGTCTGTCACCTCGATGTCGCCGCGGCGGGGGAGCGGGAGCGAGTAGTCGCAGTCGGGGTACCGGGTACAGCCGACGAGCCGCGAGCCGGAGCGGAGCCGCTTGATAGCTAGCTCTCCTCCTTCCTCCGCACCACACTCGGGACACGACCCGATGACGAGGTCGTCTTCCTCGTCGGCCTCCTCGGCCTTACAGAGCGGACAGCCGTGGACGAACGTCTTGCGGCCGGCGAGCATCTTGATGTGGTGGAGGTCGTGGTCCTCGCAGGAGTCCTCCATGATGAGCGGCTTGCCCGTGGAGGGAAGCGGCAGGGTGTAGGTGCAGTCGGGGTAGGAGTCACAGCCGATGAAGTACGAGCCGCGGCGGCTCTTTCTGACGACGAGATCGCCGCCGCAGTCGGGGCAGGTGCCGACCGTCTTGTCGGCCTTCAGCGAGTCCTGGAGCTGTTTGCCGAGTTCCTCGCGGGACTCCATCAGCCCCTCGAACACGTCTCCGAGCATCTCTTTGGACTCCTCGGTCACGTCTTCGAGGGTGGCCTCGCCGCGGGCGATAGCCAGCATGTCGGATTCGAGTTGCGAGGTCATCTCCTCGCTGACGATGAGTTTCGCGAAGTCCTCGGAGGCCTCCACGACCGCCCGCGCGAGCCGGGTCGGCCGCGGCGGGTCGCTCTCGATGTAGCCGCGGTCGTAGAGCTTCTGAATCACGTCGTGGCGGGTCGCCTTCGTCCCGATGCCCATCTGTTCCATCGTCTCGATGAGCCGCGACTGGCCGTAGCGCCGCGGGGGCTGGGTCTGCTTGGCGTCGAGGTGCGTGTCGGACAGCACGAGCGACTCGCCTTCCTCGACGTCGGGCACGAACGACTCGGTGGAGTTGAAGTACGGGTAGACGTCGTGGTAGCCCGCTTCGAGCAGGCGCTTGCCGTTGGCCTTCAGCGAGAGTCCCTCGACCTCGGCGACGACGCGGAGGTGCTCCCAGACGGCGTCCTCGGCGACGGTGGCGAAGAAGCGCCGGACGACGAGTTCGTACACGTCCCACTCGTCGTCCGAGAGGTCGGACGCCGAGGGGAGTTCGCCGGTCGGGTGAATCGGCGGGTGGTCGGTCGTCTCGTTGTCGCCCTCGGTCGGCTCGATTTCCTCCTGTTCGAGGAGGGACTCGGCGTCCTCCTTGAACCGGCGGTCGCCCTCGAACGCGCCGAGCAGTTCGCGCGGGTCGAGGTCGTCGGGGTACACCGTGTTGTCGGTCCGCGGGTAGGTGATGTAGCCGGCCGTGTAGAGGTCCTCGGCGATGCTCATCGCCCGCTGGGCGGAGTAGCCGATAGAGCCGGCGGCGCGGATGAACTGCGTGGTGTTGAACGGCGCGGGCGGCGTGTCGGCCCGCGTGCGGCGATTGACCGACGAGACCTCGGCGGCCTCGACGCCGAGGAGCGTCTGGTAGGCCGACTCGGCGGACTCCTCGTCCCAGATGCGCTCGGCCTCGGTGCCGTCGTCGTCGAGGTAGAAGTACTGCGCCTCGAAGGACTCGGCGTCGCCGTCGGCGTCCTTCGTCAGCTTGGAGAACAGCTCCCAGTAGTCCTCGGGGTCGAACGCCTCGATTTCGCGCTCGCGGTCGACGATGAGCTTCAGCGTCGGCCCTTGCACGCGGCCGACCGAGATGAAGTCGTTGCCGAGTTGGCGGGCCGAAAGCGAGAGGAAGCGCGTGAGCGCCGCCCCCCAGACGAGGTCGATAATCTGTCGGGCCTCGCCGGCGGCGGCGAGGTCGAAGTCGAGGTCGTCGGGGTTCTCGAACGCCTCCGTCACCTCGCGGTTCGTGATGGAGGAAAACCGCACCCGGTCGACGGGCACGTCCTCGTTGACGTCGCGGACGAGTTCGTACGCCTCCTTGCCGATGAGTTCGCCCTCGCGGTCGTAGTCGGTCGCGATGGTGACCTTGCCCGCGCGGCGGGCGAGCCGGCGGAGCGCGGCGACGATGTTCTCCTGCGTTGGGTGTTTCTCGACGGGCGCGCCGATGAGTTCGACCGGCTCCACGTCGCGCCAGTCGTTGTACTCCGGCGGGAAGTCCACGCCGACGACGTGGCCCGACAGCCCGATACAGCGCTTGCCGCCCCACTTGTAGACGTTCACGCCGTTCATCCGCTCCGCGGAGGCGGTCTCGCCGCTCAGGATGTCGGCGATGCGCCTCGCGGCGTTGTCCTTCTCCGTGATGATGAGTTCCGGACCCCTGCTCATTGAGCGGCGATATGATGTGGGGTGTCCTAAACCTTTCGTGCCGAATTCGTGCAGTAGCGGCCCCGACGCGCGCGGATACGGGCGTGCGAGTGAGCGCCCTCGCGCGCGAAGGTGTGTGTCTGCCGACGCGTCCGCGACACGCCGCGTCTCCCGTGTGAATTCGCCGATTCGCTCTGCCGACTCGTCGCTGGGACCGACGACGACACCCGAGACGACTGCGACACCCGAGCGCGTCCGCGACACCAGAACCGATAACCCCTTCCCGCCGAACCCCGAGACCGTGTCGGGTGATTCGCGAATCGACATGACCGAGGGGAAAATCGCCCCCAAACTGCTCTCGCTCTCGTGGCCGCTCGTCGCGGGGAACCTCCTTCAGACGCTGTACAACCTCGCGGACGTGTTCTGGGTCGGCCGCGTCGGCGCGGACGCCGTCGCCGCCGTCTCGCTCATGTTCCCGACGAGCTGGATGTTCGTCTCGACCGCGATGGGCATCACCGCCGCGACCATCGCCCTCGTCTCGCAACACGTCGGCGCGGGCGACGACCGCGAGGCCGACCGCGTCGTCGGCCAGACGGTGCTTCTCACCCTCGCCGTCTCGGTCGTCCTCGCCGTCGGCGGCTTCGCGCTCAGATATCCGCTTTTGGAACTCATCGGC
Organism: Haloferax sulfurifontis; assembly: GCF_014635105.1. Taxonomy (NCBI): domain Archaea; kingdom Methanobacteriati; phylum Methanobacteriota; class Halobacteria; order Halobacteriales; family Haloferacaceae; genus Haloferax; species Haloferax sulfurifontis. Next base: position 393,422 of record NZ_BMCI01000004.1, on the reverse strand, counting down.
GCGGAGGGTGCCGTGTTCACCGAGGCGCTCGCCTACATCGAGGTCGTCTTCCTCGCACTGCCGCTCACGTTCCTGTTTTTCGCGTTCCGGGCGGCGCTCCAGGGCGCGGGCGACACGAAGACCGCGATGTGGCTCATGGTCGCCTCCGCCGGCCTCAACGTCGTTCTCGACCCGATTCTCATCCTTGGCTGGGGCCCCATCGCGGGGATGGGAACCCGCGGCGCGGCGATTGCGACGCTCATCGCCCGACTGTTCGCCACGGCCGCCGGCGTCTACATCCTCCTGCGCGGCGACTGGGGCGTCAGGCTCCGACTCGCCGACCTCCGACCCGACCCCGAACGCCTCAGAAAGCTGGTCGATATCGGCTATCCCGCGACCCTCGACGGCTGGGCGCGGAGCTTTTCGGCGGTCGTGATGGCCGCGTTCGTCGCCCGGTTCGGGCCGACGCCGACCGCGGCCTACGGTATCGGCGTCCGCCTCATGTCCGTCTCGTGGACCGTCTCCGGCGCGGTCGGGCAGGCGACGGCGACCGGCGTCGGGCAGAACCTCGGCGCTCGGACACCCGACCGGGCCGCCTCGGTCACCTGGACCGCGATGGCGGGGACGATGGGACTGCTCTTTGCGGCCGCGGCGCTCGTCGTGGCCTTCCCGGCCGAGGCGATGCGCCTGTTTATCGGCGAACAGGCCGTCGTCGACGAGGGCGTGACGTTCCTCCGCATCGTCGCCCCGTCGTGGGCGTTCTTCGGTGGCGTGATGGTGATTCAGGGGGCGTTCCGCGGCGCGGGCGTCACGAAGGCCGCGATGGCGCTGTCGTTCCTCTCGCGGTGGATTTTCCGCGTGCCGGTCGCCCTCGCGGTCGCGTTCACGTGGACCGTCTCGGTGCCGGTCGTCGGCTCCGTCTCGGGGCTCGCGTGGGGCGTCGAAGGCCTCTGGTGGGCCTACGTTATCGGCGCTGTCGCCTCCTTCGCGGTCGCCGTCGCGTGGTTCCGACTCGGCACGTGGCGCGAGGGCGTCCTCGACCGCGGGGCGACGCCGTCGGCGGGCGACGATTAGCCTCGGCCGCCTTCGACTACTCTCGACTCCCCTCGCGACGCCGACGGGTCGTAGCCACGGCCGTCGCCTTTTGGCAAGGTAGAATCATGTATGACCGGGTACAATAGAGACGCATGGCTCACACGCCTGAGTTACCGGACCGATACGTCTGCACCGACTGCCACGCGGTCTACGCCGGGTCGGTGAGGCACGAGGAAGGGATGTACCACTACAGCGCCCCCGACGAGTGCGCCGCCTGCGACTCGACGGAGTTCGTTCGGTTCGACCAGTACGTGAACCACGTGCTCGGCTGAGCGGCGCGACGAATCGAGGGTCGAAGGACAGAGCGAACCTGACGCGCGCCGCGTCGGTGCGGCGTCGCTTTCTGCGGTCGGTCGCGTTACTCGTCCAGTCGCTCGCGGAGCAACTGGTTCACCGTGCCGGGGTCGGCGCTCCCCTTGGACTTCTGCATGACCTGTCCGACGAGGAAGTTCAGCGCGCCGCCCTCGCCGTCGTGGTAGTCCTCGACGGCGTCGGGGTTCTCGTCGATTGCCTCTTGGACGAAGCCGCCGATTTCGTCGTCGTCGGCCTTCCCGAGACCCTCCTCGTCGACGATGGTGTCGGGGTCTTTGCCCTCGTCGAGCATCTCGCGGAGGACGATTTCCTCGGCGTTCTTCGTCGTCACCTCGTCGGCGGCGACGAGCTCGACGAGTCGCGTGAACTCGTCGAGGCGGTCCGACACGTCCGTGATGTGCATGTCGCGGTAGTTGAGTTCGCCGAGGAGGTTGTCGGCGACCCACGTCGCGGCGAGGTCGGCGTCGAACTCGGCGGCCACGTCCTCGAAGAAGTCCGCGACCTCCTTGGTCGAGGTGAGCTTCGAGGCGGACTCCTCGTCGATGCCGTACTCGGTGTGGAAGCGCTCGCGGCGGGCGTCGGGAAGCTCCGGAATCGGAATCTCCTCTTTCCAGTGGGCGACCTGGAGCGGCGGGAGGTCGGCCTCGCGGAAGTAGCGGTAGTCCTTTTCTTCTTCCTTCGAGCGCATCGAGACCGTGATGCCGCGGGACTCGTCCCAGTGGCGCGTCTCCTGTTCGACAGCGCGACCGCGCTTGATGGCGTTCTTCTGGCGGGTGACCTCGTAGGCCAGCGCCTTCTCTGCGCCCTTGTGGCTGGAGATGTTCTTGACCTCGGTGCGGTTGGCCGCTTCGAGCGCCTCGTCGGAAATCGCGCCGTCGTCGTCGACCTCGTCGGCGGGGACGAGCGAGATGTTGGCGTCGATGCGGAGCGAGCCGTCGCGGGTGGCGTCGAACACGCCGAGGTATTCGAGCACCTCTTCGAGTTTGGCGAGGAACGCGCGGGTCTCTTGGGGGCTCCGGAAGTCGGGCTCGGTGACGATTTCGACCAGCGGCGTGCCGGCGCGGTTGTAGTTGACGAGCGTGTAGTCCGCCGTGTCGATACTGCCGCCTTTGTGCTGGAGGCTTCCCGGGTCCTCTTCGAGGTGGGCGCGGGTGATGCCGATGTCGCGGCGGGTGCCCTCGACGGACACCTCGAGCGTCCCGTCGGCGCAGATGGGCGCGTCGTACTGGGTAATCTGGAAGTTCTTGGGCAGGTCGGGGTAGTAGTAGTTCTTCCGGTGGAACCGGGTGTCCTCGGCGATGTCGGCGTTCAGCGCCTTGCCGATTTTGACCGCCGACTCCACCGCCGCCTCGTTGAGCACCGGGAGCGCGCCCGGTAGCCCGAGGCAGACGGGGCACACGCGGGTGTTCGGCTCCTCGTCCTCGGCAGGCTCGGTCGAACAGCTACAGAAAATCTTCGTGGCCGTCTCGAGTTGGACGTGGACCTCCAACCCGATGACGACCGCGAGTTCGCGCTGTTCGAGCGCTTGCGCAGTCATTGGCCGCGCTTCGACGGCGGTGGGCTAAAGACTAACGGGACTGGCCGCAGAGCCGCTCGGCCGCGGGCGGCGTCCCGGCGCGCGGCCGCCACACCTGACAGACAATCACTAACGAGGTTTTATATACCGGCGTTTCATCTCCACGATTCACAGACTTTGTTCACATATGACAAACGATACCACTGCTGATAGATGGGCACCGATTCGGACCGCCGGTCGGCTCTCGGCGCATCTCCGGACGCATCTGACGGTCCTTCTCATCGTCGTCGTCGCGGAACTCATCGGCACGATAACGTTCCCGCTCGGACCGGGTCAGGTCGTGCTCCTGCCGCTTCTGTACGCTGTCGTCCTCGGGCTCGGCGTCAGTTACAGCGTCCTCGGGTCGGTCATCGAACCCCTCCGGTCGGTCGTCGACGAGGACGTGAGCCGCATCGCCTCGCCGCTTCTCGTCATCGCGCTGATGCCGCTCGGCGTCAAGTACGGGACGCTCGTCGCGCCGTCGTTCTACGACCTCGTGGCGGCCGGGCCGGCGTTCGTCTTACAGGAGTTCGGCAACCTCGGCACGATTCTCATCGCGCTCCCGCTCGCCCTGCTTTTGGGCCTCAAACGCGAGTCCATCGGCGCGGCGGTCAGCATCGCCCGCGAACCGACCCTCGGCGTCATCACCGACAAGTACGGCATCGAGTCGCCCGAGGGTCGCGGCGTCCTCGGCACCTACATGACCGGAACGGTCCTCGGAACCGTCTTCTTCGGCCTGCTCGGGGGTTTCGCCCCCGCGACGGGGCTTCACCCGCTCGCGCTGTCGATGGCCTGCGGCATGGGGTCGGCGAGCATGATGACCGCCTGTTCCACGTCGCTGGCGGCGGCCGCCGGCGGCGCGGGCGTCGCCGAGGACCAGATTCTGAGCTTCGCCGCGACGAGCAACCTCCTGACCGGCATCACGGGACTCTACATGGTCATCCTCGTCGGTCTCCCGGTCATCACGCGCCTGTACGCCGTCCTCGCGCCCGTGTTCGGCCGCGACACGGCCGCGGCCGACGGAGGTGAGTGAGATGTCGATGTCCACGCCGGAGTTCTCCGTCGAATCGCTGAAGATGTTGCTCGTGGTCGCGTTCCTGACGCTGACGGCCAACTTCATCGCCACCGGCACCGGCTTCGTCGCCGCGCTCCCCGGCATGGCGCTCATCGTCCTCATCGGTCTCGTCGCCCTGCTCATGGGGCGGCTGATTCCGCTCGACCTGCCGGCGTTCGCCTACGCGATGATTCTCGCGTTCGCGCTCGCACTGCCGTTTTCGCCGGTTCAAGCGCCGTTTCTCGCCGCCGTCGGCGAGGTCGACTTCCTCGCGACGACGACGCCGATTCTCGCCTACGCGGGGCTCTCTATCGGGCTCCAGACCGGGAAGATGAAGGAGGTCAGCTGGAAGCTCGTCCTCGTGGCCGTGTTCGTCTTCTTCGGGACGTTCTTCGGCTCCGCGCTCATCTCGCAGGCCGTGCTCTCCGCGCAGGGGATTATCTGATGGCGACCCCCGCAACCTCCGCGACCCCCGCGACCGACCGCCGCGCGCGCCGGAGTGAGACGCGATGACCGGCGACGACCGAACCGCGGCCCTCAAAGCGCGCGTCTGCGACGCTATCGACGACCGCGCGGACGAGATTATCGCCTTCGCGAAGGACGTGCAGGCGGAGCCGGAACTCGGCTACAAGGAGGTGAAGACGACCGAGAAGGTCGTCTCGCTGTTCGAAGACCTCGACCTCGACGTGGAGACGGAACTGGCGATTACCGGCGCTCGCGCCCGAGCGGGGTCGGGCGACTTCGTCGCCGCCGTCCTCGGCGAACTCGACGCGCTCGTCAACCCGGACCACCCGATGGCGGACCCCGAGACCGGCGCGGTCCACGCCTGCGGCCACAACGCCCAACTCGCACAGCTCGTGGGGACCGCGTTCGGTCTCGTCGGAAGTGGCGTCGTCGACGACCTCGACGGCGCGGTCGAGTTCGTCGCCGTCCCGGCCGAGGAGTACCTCGACCTCGACTACCGGCGCGGCCTGCTCGAAGCCGGCGACATCGAGTTCTTCGGCGGCAAACAGGAGCTCATCCGCCGCGGCTACGTCGACGACTGGGACGCCGCCGCGATGATGCACGCCGGGAGCGACACGCCCGAGCGGACGATTACGAGCGACTTCTCGACGAACGGTTTCGTCGGTAAGTTCGTCACCTACCGCGGGACCGAGGCGCACGCCGGCGCGGCCCCCGAAGAGGGCGTCAACGCGCTCAACGCCGCGATGCTCGGGATGAACGCGGTCCACGCCCAGCGCGAGCGCTTCCGCGACGAGGACCACGTCCGCGTCCACCCCATCATCACCCGCGGCGGCGACGGCGTCAACGTCGTCCCCGCCGAGGTGACGATGGAGTCGTACGTCCGCGCGGCCTCCGTCGAGGCCGTCGCCGAGGCGAACGAGTCGGTCAACCGGGCGCTCGCCGCCGGCGCGATGGGCGTCGGCGGCGACGTGGAAATCGAGGACTACCCCGGCTACATGCCGCTTCGGACCGACGAGACGATAGTCGCGTTCTACGACGAGAACGCCCGCGACATCGTCGGCCCCGACGCGGTCACGGAGGGGTCGCCGCACCTCTCGGGGTCGACCGACATGGGCGACATCACGCAACTCGTCCCCGGCATCCACCCGTGGACCGGCGGCTTCGAGGGCGCGGTCCACGCCCGCGACTTCCGCGTCGTCGACGAGGAGATGGCCTACGTCATCCCCGCGAAACTCACCGCCTGCACGCTGGTCGACCTGCTCACCAGCCACGAGGCGATGGCGGCGGTCCGCGAGGCGAAAGCCGAAAAGCGCGGCCGCGAGGAGTACCTCGACGCGGTCCGGTCGCTCCGGGCGACGACGACCGAATCGTACCGCGACTGAGCGCCCGCCGACGGCAGGCCGGCGACGCCCAGAGCGACCGACGACGCGGGTCCGGGGACGTTCCCACTCGCACACGTATCACATTTTCGGTGATTGTCTGACGCACATTTATGTCTCACGCGCGGGGCTATGTTACCCATGAGTAACCGGGTGGAGGAACTCGAATCCAAAGTCGCAGAACTGCAGGCCGCCGTGAACGGGCTCACCGAGGAACTCGTCGAGACCAAAGAACGGCTTCGACAGCTCGAAGACGCCAACGACGTGGAGGTCCCCTCGCGGGCCGCGACCCGTCGCGGCGACTGGGAGACCGAAGACGACTCCGCCGCGGACGCCGCCGCGGAGACCGCCGAAGCCGACGAGGTGGCGTCGGCCGACGGCGATGAGACTAAACCCGACGAGGCCGACGAGACTGACGAAGGCGACGGCGAGACGCCCGACGACGACATCATCGTCGCGTAATCGGGCGCGCCGTCCGAGCGAGCGCGCCCCGTGTTCATGCGGCGCGCTCCACCTGCGGGCGTCGCCCGCGTGAACACCAACCCATGCACATCAAAGAGCTCGTCCTTGACGGTTTCAAGAGCTTCGGGCGGCCGACTCGCATCCCGTTCTACGAGGATTTCACGGTCGTTACGGGCCCGAACGGTTCCGGCAAATCGAACATCATCGACGGCGTCCTCTTCGCGCTCGGCCTCGCCCGCACCCGCGGGATTCGCGCCGAGAAGCTGACGGACCTCATCTACAACCCCGGTCACGCCGACGGGAGCGACGAGGCCGCGAAACAGCCCAAAGAGGCCAGCGTCACGGTCGTCCTCGACAACTCCGAGGGGACGCTCGACCGCTCGCAGGTCGTCAACGCCGCCGGGACCGACAAGGTCGGCGACGTCGAGGAGATAACCATCAAGCGCCGCGTCAAGGAGACGCCGGACAACTACTACTCGTACTACTACCTCAACGAGCGCTCGGTCAACCTCTCGGACATCAAGGACCTGCTCGCGCAGGCGGGCATCACCCCCGAGGGCTACAACGTCGTCATGCAGGGCGACGTGACCGAAATCATCAACATGACGCCCTACCAGCGACGGGGCATCATCGACGAAATCGCGGGCGTCGCCGAGTTCGACGAGAAGAAAGACGCCGCCTTCGAGGAGTTGGAGGCGGTCGAAGAGCGCGTCGACGAGGCGGACCTCCGCATCGAGGAAAAGGAGACGCGCCTCGACCAACTCGCCGACGAGCGCGAGACCGCGCTCACCTACAAGGGACTCCGCGAGGAGAAAGAGGAGTACGAGGGCTACCTGAAGGCCGCGGAACTCGAAGACAAGCGCGACGACCTCTCGCGGACCGAATCGCGCATCGAGTCCACCGAGGCCGACCTCGAAGACTTGCAGGCCGAACTCGACGAGCGACAGGGGAAAGTCACCCGCCTCGAAGAGGACCTCGAAGACCTCACCCGCGAAATCGAGCGCAAGGGCGAGGACGAACAGCTCCGCATCAAGTCGGAGATGGAGGAGATAAAAGGCGACATCTCCCGGCTGGAGAACGCCATCGAAGCGGCCGAGGAAAAGCGCGACGACGCCGAGGCCGAGCGCCGCAAGGCGTTCATCGACATCGACCGCAAGCAAGAACAGATAGACGACCTCGAAGACGACATCCGCGAGGTCAAAGTCGAGAAGGCGTCGGTCAAAAGCGACATCCAGTCCAAGCGGGTCGAACTCTCCGAGGTGCAGGCCGAAATCGACTCGGTCGACACCGAGTTCGACGAGCTGAAGTCCGAACTCGCGGCGAGAAAGGAGACGATCGACGAGCTCAAAGACGAGAAGAACGACCGCCAGCGCGCCAAGGACCGCCTGCTGGACGACGCGCGCCGCCGCTCGAACCAGATTTCGGAGACGCGGGACGAACTCGAACGCGCCCGCGAGCGCGTCCCCGAACTGAAGGCGACGATCTCCGACCTGCACAGCGAACTCGACACCGCCGAGAAGAACAAGGCGAAGATAGACGGCGTCATCGAGGACCTGCAGGTCGAGAAGGCCGACCTGAACGACGAACTCTCGGAGGTCACGGACGAACTCCAGACCAAGCAGTCCGAGTACGCCCGCCTCGAAGCCCGCGCCGGCAAAGACGGCGACAACTCGTGGCCCAGAGCGGTCACGACCATCCTCAACGCCGGAATCTCCGGCGTCCACGGCGCGGTCGGCCAACTCGGCTCGGTCGACGGCGAGTACGCCAAGGCCTGCGAGACGGCCGCCGGCGGTCGCCTCGCCAACGTCGTCGTCGACGACGACGGCGTGGGGTCGTCCTGTATCGACCACCTGAAGTCCCGCAACGCGGGTCGCGCGACGTTCCTGCCCATAACGAAGATGGACAACCGGGGCCTCCCGCGCAAGCCGAACCGCCCCGGCGTCGTGGACTTCGCGCGCAACCTCGTCGACTACGACAGCCAGTACGAGTCGATTTTCTCGTACGTCCTCGGTTCGACGCTCGTCGTCGAGGACATGGAGACCGCCCGCGACCTGATGGGCGACTACCGCATGGTCACCCTCGACGGCGACCTCGTGGAGCGCTCCGGCGCGATGACCGGCGGCTCCGGCGGCGGCTCTCGCTACTCGTTTTCGAAGTCCGGCGAGGGCAAACTCGAACGCCTCGCCAAGGAGATTACGACGCTCGAAGACCGCCGTCGCTCGCTCAACGAGGAGATTCGGGACATCGACGACGACCTCGACGACGCCCGCGGGCGGGCCTCCGACGCCGCCGACCGCGTCCGGACCATCGAGCGCGAAATCGAGGACGCAGAAGGCGATATCGAGGACGCCGAAGCAGAAATCGACCGGCTGAACGACCGCCTCGACGAACTCCAGTCCGAACGCGAGTCGGTGGACGAACAGATGTCCGACCTCGACGACGAAATCGCCGACCTCGACGACGAAATCGAGACGGTCGAGGCCGCCATCGAGGACATCGAGACCGAGCTCGCGGACTCGGAGATTCCAAAGCTCACCGCCCGCGCCGACGAGATTCGCGCGGATATCGACGACCTCGAAGACCGGATGTCCACGCTCGACGGCCGGCTCAACGAGGTTCAGCTCGAAAAGCAGTACGCGGAAGACGCGGTCGACGACCTCCACGACACGGTCGAGGCCGCCCAGAACCGCAAGGCTGAGGCCCGAAACTCCATCTCCGAGGCGGAGTCGAAAATCGAGGAGCGCGAGGGCGACCTCGAAGCCAAGCGCGAGGCGGTCGCCGAACTCGAAGAGGAACTGGTCGACCTCAAGGAGGACCGCACGGAGCTACAGGACGACCTCCGCGAGGCCCGGAGCGCCCGCGACGAGAAGAAAGACCGGGTGAACGCGGTCGAATCGAAGCTCGAAAGCATGCGCTCGGCCGCCGAGCGCCTCGAATGGGAAATCGACGAGCTCGAATCGCAGGTCGGCGACTACGACCCCGACGAGATTCCCGACCACGACACCGTCGAGTCGGAAATCGAGCGCCTCACCGAGGAGATGGAGGAGCTCGAACCGGTCAACATGCTCGCCATCGACGAGTACGACGACGTGAAAGCCGACCTCGAAGACCTCCGGGAGCGCCGCGACGTGCTGGTCGAAGAGCGCGACGCCATCGCCGACCGCATCGACCAGTACGAGTCCCAGAAGAAGGCGACGTTCATGGAGTCGTTCGACGCCATCGCGGAGAACTTCACCGATATCTTCGAGCGCCTGTCGAACGGGACGGGCCGCCTTCAGTTGGAGAACCCCGAAGACCCCTTCGAGGAGGGCCTGACGATGAAGGCCCAGCCGGGCGACAAGCCGATTCAGCGCCTCGACGCCATGTCCGGCGGCGAGAAGTCGCTGACGGCGCTCGCCTTCATTTTCGCCATCCAGCGGCACAACCCCGCGCCGTTCTACGCGCTCGACGAGGTGGACGCCTTCCTCGACGCCGCGAACGCCGAGCGCGTCGGCCAGATGGTCGACGACCTCGCGGGCGACGCGCAGTTCGTCGTCGTCTCGCACCGCTCCGCGCTCCTCGAACGCGCCGAGCGCGCCATCGGCGTGACGATGCAGGGCGACAACGTCAGCGCCGTCACGGGTATCCAGTTCGGCGGCGACGAGGCCGGAAGCGACGGAAGCGACGCGGACGGGTCGGGCGGCGGCGACGACTCCGAGGACGGCGCGGACGGTAGTGACGGCGGCGAGGCCGACGCGGACGTGGAAGCGGAGGTTCCGGCGGATGACTGACGACATCCCCGAGCTGAACCTCTCTCGCGGGCGCGGCAAGCGCGACGCGGGCGACGGCGGTGACGACGCGGTCTTCTCGTTCGCCGGCGACGACGCCGCGTCCGATTCCGAGGCGGACGCCGCCCCCGCCGAACCCGACGCGATGGACGAGGTGCTTCCCGAGGACGTCTCGGAGACCGACGACGACGAGGTGGAACCGGTCGAACTCCTCGTCCAACTCGCCAAGGAGGGGACTATCGACCCGTGGGACATCGACATCGTGGAGGTCACGGACGCCTTCCTGAATCGCCTCGACGCGATGGACCTCCGAACGACCGGCCGGGCGCTGTTCTACGCGAGCGTCCTCCTTCGGATGAAGTCCGACGAACTCCTCGCGCCGGACGAACCCGACGAGGAGGAACTCGAACCGTGGGAACTCGCCCTGCAGGGCGGCGACGAGGGCCACCCCGGCGACCCCGGCGACGGCGGCGGCGGCCCGCCCGGCTTCGACCCTATCGACGCGCTGGAAGACGAGATGGACCGGCGGCTCGAACGCAAGCAGGCCCGCGGGTCGCCGGAGACGCTGGACGAACTCGTCCGCGAACTCCGGGAGGTCGAACGCGGGTCGTGGTGGAAGCGCCGCCGCGAGTACGACACCTCCGAGTCGCCGCGCGGCTTCTCCCGCGGGACGCAGACGCTCGACTACCACACGCCCGGCGAGATGCGCGGCGCGGGCGAACCCACCGAAGACGACGTGACGGGGACCGCCCACAACGAGGACATCGAGGCGGTCGTCGAAGCCGTCGGCGACGTGCTCGCCGACCACTACGAGAAGGGCCGCGACGAGGTGCTGTTCGCGGAGATACGCGACGTGGCTGACACCGTGATGACGACCTACCTCGCGCTCCTGTTTCTGTCCCACCGGGGCACGGTCTATCTCAAGCAGGACGACCTGTTCGGCGACCTCTGGATTCGGAACCCCGAGGTGTTCGACGCCGACCCCGGCGCGGGGTCGGAAGTCGATTCGGACGCGGCAGACGCCGACAGAGCGGACCCGGAGGCGGTCGACCGCGGTTCCGACGCCGCCGCCGGCGACGGTGACGACGCCGACGACCCCGAACTCGAAGCCGAGGCCATCGCGGACGACTAGCTATTTTATCCGACCCGCCGTCAGTCTCGGTCGTGCCCCACCCGACCCTGCTCTCCAGCACGCTCCGACGGCTGACGGTCGCGGTCTCGGTCGTCACGTCGACGCTGTTCGCGGCGCTCGCGGCGGCTATCCTGTTCCCCCAGTCGGCCATCTGGACGTGGGCGCTCCTGTTTTTCTTTCCCATCTTCTGGTTGCACTACTACTTGCCCGGCTACGTCTCGTACAGTCCGACCTCGTTCGGTCGCGTCCGCGAGGTGGTCACGTCGCCGGGGGCGGTCCGCGAGTGCGTCGTCTGCGGCGAGGCCGACGACCGGGGCGTCGTCCGGGAGTTCAGCACGCAGTTCGTCGCCGCGGGCGTCCCGCTCGCGACGACTGACCGCGGGGAAAACGAGTACTGTACGCGCTGTCACGCGGTCGAGTTCTCGCCGACCGACGAGGCGGCGCGCGGCGAACGCGAGGTTTCGGAGCCGGAGAGTGATTCGGCAGAATCCGCGGAACTGAACGACTGAATCCCCGGCTCAGTCGACGTACTGGTCGATGAGCGGCGCGAGCGTTGCTTTCGTCTCGGCGGGGATGGCGTCGTCGGGCGTGTTGATGGTGCCTTCGAGCGCGGAGTGGCTGTCGGTCTCGTGGCCGTCGGGAATCTTGCGAATGGCGGCCTCGACGGTCTCCTTGATGGCCTCCTCGTTGGCGGCGGCGTTCTTCAGCACCTCGTCGAGCGTGACTTCGCTGTCTTCCTTCCAGACGTCGTAGTCGGTGACGCCGGTGATGGTCGCGTAGGCCATCTCGGCCTCGCGGGCGAGTTTGGCTTCGGGGATGGTCGTCATGCCGATGACGTCCCAGCCCTGCGCGCGGTAGTGCTCGCTTTCGGCCTTCGTGGAGTACGACGGCCCCTCGATGCAGACGTAGGTGCCGCCTTCTTGGACCTGTGCGTCGGTCGCCTCTTCGGCGGCCTCGGCGAGGATGGAGACGAGTTCCTCGTCGTACGGCATCGCGAAGGGCTGGTGGACGACGATGCCCTCGTCGAAGAACGTAAGCGGGCGGTGTTTCGTGCGGTCGTAAATCTGGTCGGGGACGACGAGCGTCTGGGGCGGCAGGTCCTCTTTGAGGCTCCCGACGGCGTTGCTGGCGAGGACGTGGGTGACGCCGAGTTTCTTGAGCGCGAAGATGTTCGCGCGGTAGGGAAGCGTCGTCGGCGAGTGCTGGTGGTCCGGGCCGTGTCGCGGGAGGAAGACGACCTCGCGGCCGGTGTCGCCGAACTCGCCGACGACGGGCGTCGTCGAGGGCTCGCCGAACGGCGTCTCGACGGGTTCCTCGCGGGTGTTCTCCAGCGGGAGCGCCTCGTAGATACCACTGCCACCGATGAATCCGATTTTCATACTCGAAGGTCGGGCAGAGCGCACAAAATCGTGGCGAATCCGGGGCTACACCACGACGCCGTGGTTCAACAGGTAGATGAGCACCGACAGCGCGGGCACGCTGAGAAGCGTCGTCGCGAAGACGGCCGCGGAGACGAACTCCGCGAGCGAGGTGGCCGAGCCGGTCCCCGAGGCGTCGCCGAACTCCGCGACGAGGATGAGCGGCGTGACCGCGGCGGGCATCGCGGATTCGAGGACGAACGTCCGCGCGACCGTCGGGTCGCCGAAGCCGGCGACGAGCGCGATACCGACCGCGACGGCGGGCGCGACGACTATCTTGAGCGCGGCGACGACGCCGACCTCCGAGAGCGTCGAGCCGAGGTCGGCCCCCGCGAGCTGGATGCCGAGGATGAGGAGCATCATCGGAATCGACGAGTCGCCGACGAGCCTGAGCGTCTCCATCGCGGGGACGCCCGTCGGCGGGACGACGCCGAGCCAGCGAGCCGCGAGGGCGGCGACGACCGCGTAGACGAGGGGAATGCGGGCGATGCGTTCGAGGCCGACGCGCCACCCCGGCGCGCCGCCGTCGCGGTCGGCCCCTCGCCCGGCGATGTACACGCCTAACGTGTAGATGAGGACGCTCTGGACGGCGAGGTAGACGACGGCCGTCGAGCGGCCGGTGTCGCCGAAGGCAAAGGAACTGACGGGGATGCCGTAGTTCCCCGAGTTCGGAAAGGCGGCGACGAGAACGAGCGCGCCGAGGAGGGGCTCGGAGACGCCCGCGAGCCGGGCGACGCCGCCCGCGACGAGGAGCATGGCGACGTGGTAGGCGACGACGCCGGCGGTGATGGTCGCCAGCGTCTCGCCGGCGAGTTCGGTCGTCGCGAGGCTGTAGAACACGAGCACCGGCGCGAGGACGTACACCGTCACCGTGTTGAGCGGTTCTGGGTCCACGTCGCGGACGCGCCCGAGGAGAAAGCCGACCGCGCCGATGGCGAGAATCGGCAAGAGCGCACTGACGAAGATAGAAAACAGCGACATGCGCGTGCCGACGAGCGGCACCCAAAGGAACGTTTCGCTTCGGGCGAGACCGGGCGGTGGGCGACTGTGAGAGGTCGGAGGGACGTCGAAGCAGACGGTCGAAGCGGTCGGATACGTGGCCCCGTTGGTATTCTCGTCTGGTGATAGTTTGTCGAGACTGTGCTGAATCCCCGGTGTGAGTCTTGTGTCCAGTGTCCGTGCGAACAGTCTGTTACCGGCGTGTACTGTCTCTCCGTCTTACTCTGGCCGAAACGAGTCGTCGGGGTCGAACCGGCTAAACGTCCGAGATAGCTGACCGTACGAAATCTCATCTATTTAGTATATATGCTCAGGAGTCGTCGTTACGGTGAGGTTTGTAATGTCTACAAAACGCGTAGCAGCCGAAGACGACGTCCGAGCCGCATCCGACCAGTTCTACGGGGCACTAGAAGCGATGGCGAACGGGAACGCCGACTCCATGGCGGACAGCTGGTCACACGAGGACGACGTGACGACCATGCATCCAATCGGTGGGCGGGAAACGGGATGGGAGGCCGTCTCCGGGTCCTTCGCCGGCGTCGCATCGGCGAGTTCGGATGGCACGGTCACCCGGTCGGACCAGGCCATCCGCGTCATCGGCGACGCCGCGTACGAACTCTGTACTGAGTCGGTGTCGTGGACGTTTGCGGGTGAACCGATGTCCCTGGAGGGTCGGACGACCAACGTCTACCGGAAGGAGAAAGGCGAGTGGAAGGTCGTCCATCACCACGCCGACCTCCACGCCGAGTTCGCCGAGAAAGTGGCGAACATGGGTGCCTGAGCGACCGACCGCCGGACGTCCGTACGATTCGACGGCCGCTTCGCCCGACATCCGGTCCTGTTTTCGCCCGTGAGCCGCGACGGCGTCTCTACGGGCGGTCGCAACCGCGCTGACTACATCCGCCGTCTGGGTCACACTCGCCCTGTCGACCTCAAGAGAATTCAACAGCGCCGAAGCAGTCGAACGAGGCCGGAGCGAGCGACCCCGCGTTCAGGCTCCGACGCCGTCGTTTTCGAGGAGTCGCCACGCGCCGTCGCCGGTGGACTCGACGTAGCCGCGGCGCTCCATCTCGGACATGACTTCCGGCATCCGGTCGGGTTGGGCGATTTCCATCTCGATGCGGTCCACGTCGTGGAACTCCGCGAGGTAGTGGCGGACGTCTTCGAGTTCGAACGTGTCGTCGTCGGCCTTCGCCATGACGCCCGAGGTGAGGTCTATCATGTCCTCGATGAAGTTCCACGGGTAGACGACCCACGCCCACGCTTCGAGGCGCTCGCCGACGTAGTCGGGTTCGAACTCGCTGGTCTGGAGGAGTTGGAGCGTCGCGGTCCGGACCTCGCCCGCGTTGCGCTCGTTGACGTACTCGTGTGCGCGCTTGATGGAGCCGCCGGTGTCGGCGATGTCGTCGATGATGAGCACGTCCTTGCCCTCGACGCTTCCTTCCGGCATCGGGTAGCGGACCTCCGGCTCGTTCGACTTCTGGGCCGTCCCGACGTAGTGTTCCATCTTCAGGCTCGTCAGGTCGTCCAGCCCGAGGAAGTCACAGATACACCGGCCCGCGAACCAGCCGCCGCGGGCCAACGCGACGATGACGTCGGGTTCGAACTCGGATGTCTTGACCTCGTCAGAGACGTCGCGGCAGAGGCCGTAGATGTACTCCCAGTTCGTGATAGTACAGTTAAACTCGTCGGGGAGGTCGCCCATATCTTCCGTTCACCGTGCGTACTGCCGCGCCTGACGCCCTTTAATCTGTACGACTCGCCCCGCCCGTGTGTCGGCGTGCCAAAACCGCTCGAACCGGCGTTATTCAACAACTAACCGGGAAATCCGTCGTTCAGGCGGACACTAACGTATGTTAACAAGGAGCATAGTTATATCGAGCGCAGGAGTATGCGGATTTGTAGGTGAAACAGGAATGCACACGTGTGGTAACTGTGGTGAGTTCGTCTCCCGCGACTTCGTCCGCGTCTTCGGCAACGACATGGACGAGGTCGTCGGGTGTCCCGGCTGTATGAACATGCGCGAAGTGATGCAGGGCGACGGCGCGGCTCAAACGAGCGGCCGCGTCCGGTGGACCCGCGCGTGAATCGGTCGCGGTCGACCAACTCGCGCCCGAACCGCGCCCGCTCGTATCGCCCTCCTCCCTTCTCACACGACCCGACCGCCGACCCGCTGGTTTGATACATCGCCGTGCAGTGCGCCTTTCCATGGATAGCCGACGCGCCCTCCTCGTCGACGCTTTCACGACCGAACCGCTGTCCGGCAACGCGGCCGGGGTCGTCCCCGACGCCGACGGCCTCGACGCGGAACAGATGCGCGCCGTCGCCGCCGAACTCGGCGCGAGCGAGACGGCGTTCGTCTGCTCGTCGGCCGCCGCCGACCGCCGCATCCGCTATTTCACGCCGCAACAGGAAGTCGACCTCTGCGGCCACGCGACTATCGCGGCTCACGCCCACCTCGCGGCCGAGCGCGAACTCGAACCGGGCACGCACACGCTGGAGACGAACGTCGGCACCCTCGACATCGAACTCGGCGACCTCGGCGAGGTGTGGATGACGCAGGACGCGCCGACGGTCCGGCCCTTGGAGGTCGACTACGACCGCCTCGCGGCGGCGCTCGGCGTCGACGACGCCGCCCTCCGCGACGTTGGCGCGGACCTCCCGGTCGCGGTCGCCTCCACCGGGCTTCCCTTCCTCGTCGTCCCGGTCAACTTCCTCGAACACCTCTCGGGTGCGGACCCGGACGACGCCGCCATCGCCGACCTCGCCGCCGAACACGACGCGGCGGGCGTCTACGCCTACACCTTCGACGCCATCGACGGCGACTCGACGCTCCACGCGCGGTGTTTCGCGCCCGGCATCGGCATCTCCGAGGACCCCGCGACCGGCACCGCCGCCGGCGCCTGCGGCGCGTACCTCCGGCAGGTCGGCGCGTTCGACTCCATGCCCGACGAACTCCGCATCGAACAGGGCCACTTCGTGGACCGCCCGGGAACCGTCCGCGTGCGGGTCGGCGCGGAGATTCGCGTCGGCGGCCGGGCGGTGCAGTCGCTCGACGGCGAAATCGTCGTTCCGGAGTTCGCAGACGACGACATCATCGAAGCCTGAGACCGCAGTTCGAAAACGAGACGAGACGCGAAGAGACGCGAAGGGAAGAGAGGCGTCGAGACGAGACGAGAGACGACGGCCCGCGACGCCGGAGCGGCCTCAGCCGATGTACCGGAGGTCGTCGTCGCTGGCGATGGTTCCCTGCTGTTGCTGTTGCATCTCCTGGATCTTCGCGGCGACCTCCTTCATCTCCTCCGCGCGCTCTTCGAGCGACTCGAAGTCGACGCTGAAGTCGAGGAGGTCCTGCAGGACTTCGATGACGACCTGCGCGCTCTGGGGGTCGACGAGGTAGCCGCTCGTCTCGCCCATCAGGCAGGTCGCGTCGAGCCCGCGGCGACCGCCGAGGCCGAGAAGCAACCCGGAGACGCCGACGACGCCGCCGGCGGGTTCGTCCTCGCGGAACTCGACGCCCGCGTCTTCGAGTTCGCCGAGGCGGGACTCGTCGGCGACGGCCCCGAGGACCGACGGCTCGTCGACGAGTTCGCCGGTCGGGACGCCGCCCAGCGCGAACAGGCGCTCGACGCCGAACTCCTCGGCGATGTCGAGGAAGGCGTCGGTGAGGTGGTAGTGTCCCTCGTTCGACTGGGCCTGGTGGTCGCCGGTGAGAAGGAGGAGGTCCGGCCCCTCGCCGGGCGTCTCGACGGCGTGAATCGCGACGTGAGTCAGCTCGGCGACGCCCTCGTCGATGGTCACCTGCGGCGGGAACACGTCGGCGTAGACGCGGCGGACCAGCGTGGCCTCCTCGAACTCCTCCAGCAGGTGCTCGACGGCGAGTTTGCCGACGTTCCCGACGCCCGGTAGCCCCTCGATGAGCACGGGGTCGGTGAGGTCGACCTCCTCGACAGCCTCGATTTCGATGTCGTCCATGCACGTAGTGGCGGACGCGCCGGTTAAGAGAGCGTCGGTAGCCGAAGCCGGCTACTCCGACTCCTCGGCGAGACGGCGCTTCCGCGCGCGGCGATACTCGCCGTAGGGGTCTTCGGGGTTGTACGGGGCGGGCGCGCTGTTCTCCGTGGGTGCGCCGCACTCCGGACAGGTCTCAGAAAGCGAGTACACCGGGCGGGCGTGGCGGTCGCGCCACGCGCTACACACCCGGATGTCCGATTTCATGCGATTACTCTTCGTCGCCGCTACGTTCGCGGTGGTACTCCGCGGTGCCGCCCGCGGCCTCGATGACCTCGCGGGCGCGAGCGACGCTCGATTCGAGCTCCGTCTCGGCGGTCTTGTAGTCGGGCGCTTTGACCTTGACGCGGTACTCGGGCGCGCCGACGTACGTGACAGACAGCTCGATTTCGTCGCCGATTTCGCCGTCGCCCTCGGCGGCCTTCAGGGCCTCTTTCACGTCGTCGACGCCGTCGCCCGCGGGCGAGCGCAGGTCGACGTAGCCAGTGACGTTGACGTAGGGCACCGACACGTTCTGACGCGCGGTGTCGACGATGGCTTCGAGTTCGTCGTCGTCGAGTTCGACGCCTTCGAGCGCCTCGATACCGTGAATCGCGGCCTGCTCGAAGCCGTCGTAGAGCGACTCGAACTCGGCGAGCAGGGCGTCGGCGATGGACTGGTAGCGGTCGTCGGCGATGTCCTCGCCGAACGCCAGCGCCATCCACTTGTCGGCCTTCTGCTCGTTTTTCCACTCCTGAATCTTCTCTTTGCGCTGGTGCTCGTTGACGTCCTTGATCGAGAGGTCTATCTGCTGGGAACTCTCGTTGACTTCAAGCACTTTAGCGACGACTGTCTGTCCCTCGCGGACGTGGTCGCGAACGTTCTTGATCCATCCGCTGGCGACCTCGCTGATGTGGCAGAGGCCGCGTTTGTCTTCGTACTCTTCGAGGTCGACGAAGACGCCGAAGTCCGCGATATCGTCTACCTTTCCGACGACGAGTTCGCCGGGGTCAGGCCATCCGCTGTACTTCATACGAGGTCCTCCGGGGAGTTACGCCTCAAGTTCGTCGCTGTCGCGACGCTCGACCGTCTCGACGACCTCGCCGTGGAACTCGGCGTTGCCGCCGGTCGGCGTGGCGAGGGTCGTCCCGCAGACGGCGCAGTTGACGACCGAGGAGGCCTTTCCGAAGACGACCTGTTCGTTCTCGCAGTCGCTACACGCGACCTTGTAGAAGTTTCCTGCCATGATTTACTCCTGGAACTCCAGGCGACCGGCGCGCCAGCCCTCGCGCATGTGGGCCTTGCCGCAGTCGGAGCAGATGTACTTCAGGTGGGTCTTCTTCGTCGGCTTGTCGCCACCGGGGACCTTGGAGAACTTACCGGCGTTACCGATAGTGGCCTTGCCGCGTCGCGTCTGACGGGCGTTCCACTTCATCCCGGTCGGGCGTCCCGTCCGGACTTTCTCCACTTCGTGTTCGTGGTGTCCCTTGCAGTTCGGGCAGTACGTGTTGAAACGGCGTGGCATCTGCATAGATATCGACCTTGTGGTGGGTTTTGGTGTGGCCCGTTAAAACCCGTTTGGTTCGACGCGGTCCCTGAACCCGCCGCGACCGGGCGTTCGCCATGTTACGTGTGGGCAGGCCACGGAGGGGGCGCGACCGCGACGCACCCGCCTCGCGGGGCACGCCCGAAGCCGAAGCGATTAAGCGGTGACTGTACCAATCCCGGCACATGAAGAAGCTCATCATCCACGGCGACCCCGGCGTCCGGCGCGACGGCGTCATCGAGCACGACGGCGAGGAGTACGTCCTGTTTTCCGTCGACCGACAGGGCGACTGGCACGGCCCCGACCGCGTCCAGCTGTGGTGTACCGTCGGCACGGAAGACGAGCGCGAGGCGTTCGAAAAGCGCGAGTTCGTCCCGCACTGGCTCGAAACCGAGGGCGTCGACGCCGAGGCCGTCGAGGTCGTCCGCGAGCGCGGCGCGGCCTAAGGTAGCCTCGCTTCTTCTACCTCGTAGACCGCGACCGACCCCGACCGGTGGACCGGCGTCAGCCACGCCACGTCCGTCTCTATCTCCCCGTAGCGAGCGCGCTCGCCCGGGCCGACCCACACGTACTGCACGTCGTACTGCTCGATGAGCCGCGCCCGCGTCGACTCGCTTCCGACGTACATCGCGTCCACGTCGCGCACGCGGTCGTAGTACGCCTCGGGGCCGCGGTAGCCGACTTCGTGCGCCCAGCCGGCGACCGTCGGCACGCCCGTCAGGCTCGATTCGGGGTTCCCGCGCCAGCCGTACATGACGGTCTCGCGCTCGTCTGTCACCGTCTCGGACCACGTCGTCCCCGGCGCGGTGAGCATCGTCGGGTTGCCCTCGACGGTCTCGTCGAGCCACGCGATGGCCGTCGACTCGTTTCCGTGCCGCCACTCCGCGAAGGCCGTCGCATCCAGCGTCTCCTCCTGTCGGGGCGAGTTCGCGTGGTCGACGACGGCCAGTCCCCCGTACACCGACGTGGAGGCGACGAGGAGGACAACGAAGCCGACGCCGGCGACCCGGACCGCCCCCCCGCGAACGCCGAGGTCGACCCTCGGGAGCGACACGTCGCCCGCGGCGACCGCGTCGCCGACGAAGCCGGCCAACACGGCCCCCATCGCGCTCCCCCAGAGCACCCACACCTGCATGTACGTCTTGAACACCGTGTTCATCCGACCGGGGCCGGCCTGCTCGTTGACGTAGACGAGTTCGACGAGCGTCACGAGGCCCGCGCCGGCGACGACGAGCACCGTCTCGAACCGCGGGTCGTCGGCGAACCGGAGGAGCACCCACCCGACGGCGACGAGGGGCGCGACGAGCGCGAGCGCGGCGAACGACTGGGCGGCCGCGACGACGGTCAGCGCCGCGACGCTCCCGATGAGGACGGCCCACTCGCGCCTGCCGAGTCCGTCTCGGGAGCCGAGGCGGCGGACGTAGTACCCCGCGAACGCCGCGAGGAACGCCCCGTGGACGAGCGCCAGCGCGCCGAACCCGCTTCGCTGGTCGGGCGACAGAAGCTCGACCGTCCGGGCGCTCCCGCCGCCCGCGACCGCGCCGAGGAGGAACGGACTGGCGAGGCCGGCGGCGGCGACGCCCGCGAGTCCGACCGCCGCGACCGCGCCGACGAGGCGGGCCACTTCACCGGCGACTGGGCTGTCGCCGACGACCGAGCGAACGCGCTCCCGACCGGGAAATAACGTCCACGGGCGTGCGGGCGCGAAGACCGTCCCGAGGAACAGCACGCCGAACACCGACGGGAAGCTCCACGTGTCGACGACGACTTGGAGCGCGCCGACGAGCGTCGTCGCGGCGACGAGGAGTCGGCGCTCGCCGACCGCCTCCTCCGGCGTCCGGAAGTACGCAAAGGCGAGGCCGGCCGCGAGGAGGAGGAACGGCGTGCCCATCATGTGGGCGTGGAGGTCGCCGTTGAGCCACGCGAAAAGCGGGAACTCGTTGATGGTGCCCGGAATCACGCGGCTCGCGTCCCAGTACGAGAAGCTCGACGTGCCCGCGAGCACCTGCGAGACGGTGTACTGCGAGCGCTCGGCGACGGCCTGCGCGACGGGGCGGCGGAGCCCCTCGGGGAGCGCGGCGAGGAGGAAGCGCCCCGCGGTGACGAGATTGCTGGCGAAGCCGACGAAGAACGCCGAAAGCAGGCCGGCGAGTCGGCCGTTCGCGCCCGCGGCGGTCGCGACGCCCCGTCCGAGTTCGAACGCCGCGGTGACGAGGAGGCCGAAGAAGCCGGCGAGCGCGAGGTTGTAGGCGAACGACGGGTCGGTGCCGGCGAGCCGCGCGAGGAGAATCGAAACGAGGTGGCCGCCGTAGTAGTAGCGGACCGGCTCGCCGGCGAACCACATGTCCTCCGGCGGGAGGACCGACGCGCGGGCGAGCGACTGGAGGAGGCCGAAGTCGAGGAACTTCTCGCCGCCGCCGGCGTGGACTGCCGGGTCGAGCGCCCGGAGCGCCACGGCGAACAGGAAGGCGACGAGGAACACCGCGGCCGCGTCGGCGACGGCGCGCCGGTCGATGTCGAGGCCCGGCGCGAGTCGGAGGTCGCCGCGGCGGAGCGCGCCGAGGTCGAGACCCGCGACTGCCGAGGCGACGAGGAGCGTCCCGACGCCGGCGACGAGGGCGGCGGAGCCGAACGAGAGGTGGCCGACGTAGTAGGCCGGGAGGGTCAACGCGACGAGCGAGACGGGGAGGGCGAATCCGGCACCGCGGCCCGGAAGTCGTCGGAACAGGCGGGTAGCGAGTGGAAGGCCGACCGCCCAGAGGGCCGCAAACAGCAGTAACCACCGGACAACGAGGGCGTACTCCATCTGTCCGATGACTGCGCCGCAGGTGCAATACGTTTTGTGATGGCCGGTGCGTCACAGAGCGGTTCGCTTTTTACCCCATTGAGTGAATGGTCGTGCATGTCGCAGTCTGTCGGGGTGGTGGTCCCCGCCTATCGGCCCGACCCCGAGCGTCTGGTCCCCTACGTCCGCGCCCTCGTCGAGGCGCTGGGCCCCGATGCGGTCCGCGTCGAACTCGACGCGCCGCGGTCCGAGACGCTCGACGCCCTCGACGACCTCCCCGCCGTCGCCGACGTGAACGCCGTCGACGCCCGCCGCGGCAAGGGCGCGGCTATCACCGCCGGATTCGAGTCGCTCGGCACGGACGTCCTCGCGTTCGCCGACGCCGACGGGAGCACGCCGGCCGCGTCGATGGCCGACGTCGTCGCCGCCGTCCGCGACGGTGCCGACCTCGCCGTGGGGTCGCGCCGCCACCCGAACGCGACCGTCGCCTCCCACCAGACGGTCGCCCGGCGCTACCTCGGCGACGGCTTCGCGTGGCTGGCCCGCCACCTGACCGAGGTCCCGCTGTACGACTACCAGTGCGGCGCGAAGGCCGTCACCGCCGCGGCGTGGAACGACGTTCGGACCCACCTGTACGAGTCGGGGTTCGCGTGGGACATCGAACTCATCGCCGTCTCGGGCGCGTTCGGCCACCGCGTGGCCGAGGTGCCGGTCGTCTGGGAGGACCAGCCCAACTCGACGGTCTCGCCGGTCGACACGACGCTCAAGATGGCCCGCGGGCTCCTCCGGTCGCGCCACCGCGCCCGGACGATCCGCGAGGACCGCCTCCACGAACTCCTCGACGCTCGGAGCGACGAGCGGAGCCTCGTCGAGCGGTTCTCGGCGGAGGTCACGGATGACTGACCGCCTGTCGGAACTCGCGTCCGGCGTTCGGTTCGGCAAGTTCGCCTCCGTGGGCGCGGTCGGCGCGGTGTTCGACCTCTCTCTGAGCAGTCTCCTCATCGTCTTTTTCGGCGTCGCCAACGAACTCGCGAAGCTCGCGGGCGCGGAACTCGCCATCGTCGTCATGTTCGTCATCAACGACCGCTGGACGTTCGCGGGGGCCGGCTCGGACCTGCTCACCGCGAAGGTGCGGCGCTTCGTGAAGTCGAACCTCGTCAGGAGCGGCGGCCTCCTCGTGCAGGTGCTCGTCGTCCGGGCGCTCGGCGAGGTGCCGCTGTCGATTCCGGTCGCCGGTCTCGACCTCTGGGAACTCATCCCGCTCCCCCTCGCTATCGGCGCGTCGATGCTCCTGAACTACGTCGCAGAAAGCCTGTTCACTTGGCGCATCGCGGCCCGTTCGAGTCAGCGCGACTCACGGTGAAAATTGACACACGGCTCCCGAAACAGAAGTCTTAACAATAGCAGACTCGTTTGTTGATTCAGCGGGATGGGATAGCCAGGAGATTCCGCCGGGCTCATAACCCGGAGATCGGTAGTTCAAATCTACCTCCCGCTATGGTTTTGCTGACCTCAACTCCTGAGCGCCGGGTCTCGACTCGGCGCGACCCACGAGGTCGGCCACATAGCTCAGTAGAGTTGAACCGGGGAGCGTCAGCGACCGAGGTTCAAATCTACCTCCCGCTATTCTCCTGAAAACTACACCCCAAGCGGCGCGTTTCATCGCGCCGCGGCGGCCCGTTTTTCGTGGTAATCGCAACAGGTAGTTTGAACCAGAGAATCGAGCGAAGCGAGATTCGCGTCGTTCAAATCTACCTCCCGCTATGGTTTTGCCGACCTCAACTCCTGAGCGCCGAGTCTCGGCTCGGCGCGACCCACGAGGTCAGCCGCATAGCGCAGTAGAGCTGAACCGGGGAGCGCCGCGAACCGGTGCGAATGAGGTCTACGTCTACGTTCTCGAACTCGCGACAGCGTGAGTCCCGAACCTTCAGAAATTTCAAATCTGAAACACATATTGATAATCACTCCGCGAGTAGGGCCCGAGTATGCCCTCTACAGATTCGGGAACAGAGCTTTGGTCTGCGGTCCAGCGAGCGATACTCGGCGGACTCCTCGCCATCGTCGCGATACTCGGGTTCGGTTGGACACGCCAACTGGGAACCGGAAATCTCCTCGTGGGTAGCTTCGGACTCCTCCTGTTCGTGGGTGCTGGCTACTGGATTCTCTCCCTCTTTCGGATGGGTCTCGACGAGTGAGGGCGAGACTTCGCGCCGTCGTCCCAATCGACCGCTTTCGAAGGAGATTTTCGACCCCGACCCAACGAGAGCACAATGAGCGACCTCGAACGAATCTGCGCGGTCGGCGACGTGCCCGACGACACGACCTTTCTCTTTCGGGTCCGCGCGGCCGACGACGCCGACGCCGAGGAGCGCGAGGCCATCCTCGTGCGCACCGACGACGGCATCCAAGGGTGGCTGAACTACTGCATGCACCTGACGCACATCAAACTCGACAAGGGCTCGGGCGCGCCGATGCGCAACGGCGAGGTCATCTGCCAGAACCACGGCGCGTACTTCGAGGCCGACACGGGCTACTGCAACTACGGCCCCTGCGAGGGCGCGGTGCTCGACGACCTCGAAATCACGGTCGACGGCGACCACGTCTTCCTCGCGGACGACGAGTACGACTACGTCGGGCAGGGCGAAATCGAGACCGACCCCGCCGACCGGAGTTCGAGTTCGAACGTCGAGTTCTGAGGCCGAGCGCGGCGGAACGACTCAGTTCTCGTCGCCGTCGTCGCCACCGGAGCCGCCGCCGTAGTGGCGTCGCTCCACGTAGTCGTCGTAGAGCCGCGAGAGCAGTTTCGTCACCGGGCCGTCGCCCACTTGGATGCCGTCTACCGTCTCCACAGGCCGGAGTTCCCACGTCGAGTTCGTGAGGAACGCCTCGTTCGCGTCGCGCACGTCGTCGGGCGTGAAGCGCCGCTCCCGAATGGGGATGCCCTCCTGTCGAGCGAAGTCGAGGACGACCCGGCGGGTGATGCCCGGGAGGACCGGGCCGTCGAGACTCGGCGTGCAGAGCGCGTCGTCGTCGACGAAAAAGAGGTTGCTCGTCGCGCCCTCGGTGACGTAGCCGTCGGCGTCGAGCATGAGCGCCTCGTCCGCGCCGGTGACCCGGAGTTCGACCCGGGCGAGGATGCCGTTGAGGTAGTTGTGCGTCTTCGCCCGCGCGGGGAGCGACCGGTCCGGGACGCGCCGGGTCTTGACCGTCTGGACCGACGCGGGGCCGTCCCACACGGGGTCGGAGCCGCGGCCGCCGCGGGCGAGCGGTTCCACGATGACGACGACGCGGGGGTCGACCGCCTCGGCCGGCGTGAGGCGGCCGCCCTGACTGCCGCGGGTGACCGAGAGCCTTACGTACGCCTCCTCGAGGTCGTTCGCCGCGAGCGTCTCGTCGATTCGCGCGCGGAGGTCGGCGTCGGACAGGCCGTGGTCCATCCCGAGCGCGTCGCACGTTTCCGCGAGTCGGTCGGCGTGGGCGTCCCAGTGAAACACCTCGCCGCCGTAGGCGCGGAGCGTCTCGAAGGCGGCGTCGCCGTAGAGGAAGCCGCGGTCGGTGACCGGAATCGACGCCGACTCGGCGGGGACGAGTTCGCCGTCGACGTGGTAGCGAAGCGACCGCCCACCGGCGTCTCCGTCGCCGTCTCCGACCCTATCGTCGCTCATCGGTCTCCCTCCCACGCGTCGGCCGCCGGGCCGTCGCCCGCGGCGAGCGCGACGAAGTTGCGGACGATGTCCTTCCCCGAGTCGGTGAGGATGCTCTCGGGGTGGAACTGGACGCCGACGTGGGGCTTCTCGCGGTGGCGAACGCCCATCACGACCGCGGGTTCGTCGCCTTCGTCAGTATCGGGACCGCCGGGTTCGGACCCTTCTGCGACCGTGTAGGCCGTCACCGCCAACTCGGGGGGTACGTCGTCGCGTTCGACCGCGAGCGAGTGGTAACGACCGACCTCGATTCGGTCGGGGAGGCCGGAAAAGACCCCTGCGCCGTCGTGTTCGACGAGCGAGGGCTTCCCGTGGACGACGTGGGGCGCGTGGCCGACGCGGCTCCCGAGCGCGGCACACAGCGACTGGTGGCCGAGGCAGACGCCGAGCGTCGGGTAGTCGAGGTCGCGGAAGACCGAGACGGAGACGCCGGCCTCCGCGGGGGTTCCGGGGCCGGGCGAGACGACGATGCCATCCGGGTCGATGTCGCGGATGTCGTCGGCCGAGAGCGCGTCGTTGCGGTAGACGAGCACGTCGTCCGCGGCGTTCGAACCGCCCTCGGCTCCGTCTCCGCTCTCGCCCCCGTCCCGAGCCTCGGCGACCGCCTCGCCGACGTACTGCACGAGGTTGTAGGCGAACGAATCGTAGTTGTCGACGACGAGGATGCGCGTCATCTTTCGGCCCCCACGGTCATGTTCGCGCGCTCGCCGAGCGCCTCGTCGATGGCGGTGACGAGCGCCCGCGCCTTCGCCAGCGTCTCGTCGTACTCGCTGTCGGGGTCCGAATCGTGGACAATGCCCGCGCCCACGCGGAGGTGGTACTCGTCTCCGAAGCGGACGAGCGTCCGGATGACGATGTTCAGCACCGCGCGGTCGTCGAAGCCGACGGCGAACATGCTCCCGGTGTAGGGGCCGCGCCGGGTGGCTTCGAGTTCGTCGATAATCTCCATCGTTCGGGGCTTCGGCGCGCCCGTGATGGTCCCGCCGGGGAACACCGCGGCGACGGCGTCGGCGAGGCTGGTCCCCTCGCGTCGGGTTCCTTCGACCAGCGAGACGAGATGCATCACCTCCGAGTAGCGGTCCACGCGGCGGTACTCCGTCACCTCGACCGACCCGTACTCCGAGACCTTCCCGAGGTCGTTGCGTTCGAGGTCGACGAGCATCGCGTGTTCGGCGCGCTCCTTCTCGTCGGTCGTCAGGTCGGCCTCCAGCGCGTCGTCCTCCTCGGGCGTCGCCCCCCGCGGGCGGGTGCCGGCGATGGGTTCGGTGACGAGGCGGTCGCCCTCGACGCGCAAGAGGAGTTCGGGACTGGCGCTCACGAGGTCGACGCCGGGGAGTTCGAGCAATCCCGAGTACGGTGCGGGGTTGACCTCCCGGAGCGCCGCGTAGGCGTCCACCGGGTGGACCGCGGCGGGCGCGACGAGTCGCTGTGAGAGGTTCGCCTGAAACGTGTCGCCGTCGCGGACGTACCCCTTCGCGGCGCGGACGCGGCCGGCGAACGCCTCGCGGCCGCAGGCGCTCTCGAACGTCGCCTCGTCGGCCTCGACGGGCGCGGAGACGGGCGCGGGGTCGCCCTCGACAGCTTCGACGGCGAGGTCGGTCGCCCGCGCCCGCGCTTCGTCGTAGACGGCGTCGAGGTCAGCGTCGGCCTCGACGGCGGGACAGCAGGTGACGCGGAGCGCCGTCTCGTCGCCGTCGGGTCGTGGTTCCTCCCACGACGCCACGAGGTCGTACAGGCCGAGTTGCAGGTGCGGAAGCCCCCGGTCGTCGGTCGTGCGCTCGGGGAGCGATTCGAGTTCGCGGGCCGCGTCGTACGAGAGCCAGCCGAACAGGCCGCAGGGGTACGGCACGTCGCAGTCGCCGCGGACGAGCGTCTCCGAGTCGACGAAAGATTCGAGCGCCGCGAGGCTCGGCGCGGGGTCGTCGCCGGGGTCGCCCCGGTCGTCGTCGGTCGGGTCGTCAGCGGTCAGGCGCTCCGCGGGGTCGACGCCGAAGGCGCCCCAGCCGGGTTGCCCGCCGGTCGTCTCGTAGAAGAAGCCGCCGGCGTCCCGGCGGGCGCGTCGGTAGGCGTCGAAGGGGTCCGAGACGGCGACTCGGACCTCGACGGGGACCCGCGCGCCGGCGGGCGCGATCGAGGCGGCCGCGCGAAAGTCGTCGCGGTCGGTGACGACGGTCGGTGCGGTCATTACCCACACCAGTCTGTCCGCCGGGTAAACGGTTTCGTGACGCGTCACCGGCGCATCGAGCGCGGTCACCCGCCGGGAGAGAAGTCGTCTCGGTCGTCCGGCGCGCGCGTCGGTTACGCGTCGCCGGCGCGGTCGATCCAGCGCTGGACCCGCTTCGGCGACACGTCGATTTCGTCGCCGACCTCGTCGGCGTCGGCCGCCGCGAGGTCCGCGATGGTCTCGATGCCGATCTCGGAGAGGCGCTCGGCGTACGCCGGACCGATGCCGCGAATCGTGTCGACGGTCGGCGCGTCGTCGTCTTCGACCTCTTCTTCGTCGGAGTCGTCGTCTTCGGTCGCTTCTTCCTCTTCGACCTCTTCTTCGTCCGATTCTCCGGCTTCGTCTTCGTCGGAGTCGGCGGAGTCAGACTCGTCGGAGTCCTCGTCTTCGGGTTCGTCCTGGGGTTCGCCGGTTTCGTCCTCGACCTCGGGTTCGGGCTCGGACTCAGGCTCCGGTTCGGCTTCTTCGGCCTCCGGCTCGGCTTCCTCGATGGCGTCGGCCACCACCTCCGTGTCGTCGCGGGTGTCCTCGTCGTCCGCGTGGGACTCGGCGTCGCCCTCGGGTTCGACCGCATCGTCGGCCGCTTCTGCGGCCGCTTCGTCCGTCGATTCCGCCCCGTCGACAGGTTCCTTCACCGCGGCCTCGGTCTCGACGTTCGCTTCCTCGCGCTCGGTTCTGGTGTCGCGTTCGACCGTAACGGTCGCCGTGTCGTCACGTCCGTCCGTCGAGGAAGACGACGAGTCGCCACCAACGAGGGATTTCAAGAACGACGAAATAGTGTCAAGCAAGCCCATGTTACCTTCTCCTATGCAATCCCGTTATTTAAAAACCAGCGGCCTCAGTGCTCGCCGAGGTGGCTCCGGAGCGCGGCGTTCATCGCCTCGACGGGCGCGTCGCGGCCGGTCCATAGCTCGAACGCCTCGACGCCCTGCAGGAGGAGCATCCACGCGCCGTCGATGGTGGTCGCGCCGGTCGCGGCCGCCTCGCGGAGAAGTCGGGTCTCAAGCGGCGTGTAGACCGCGTCGAGCACGGCGAGGCCGCCGTGGAGGAACTCCGCGGAGACGGGCGTCTCCTCGGGCGATTCCATCCCGACGCTCGTCGCGTTGACGAGGACGTTCGCCTCCCGAATCCGGTCGAGCGTGTCGAGTCCGCCGCCGGTCGCACCGGGGACGGCCGCGGCGAGTTCGACCGCGCTCTCAGCGGTCCGGTTGGCGACGTGGACCGACGCGCCCGCGTCTGCGAGGGCGAACGCGGCGGCGCGACCCGCCCCGCCGGCACCGACGACCACGGCGGCCGCTCCGTCGAGGTCGACGCCGTGGCGGTCGAACGACCGCGTGACGCCCGCCGCGTCGGTGTTGTAGCCCGCCGGCGTCTCCGCGCCGAAGTCGATGGTGTTGACCGCGCCGATGCGCTCGGCCAGCGGGTCGGGGTCGACCAGTTCGAGCACGTCCTGTTTGAACGGGATGGTGACGTTCAGCCCCGAGACGCCGAGGGCGTCCGCGCCGTCGACGGCGGCCGCGATGTCGTCGCGGGCGGGTTCGAACGTGACGTACCGCGCGTCGAGACCGGTTTCCCCGTAGGCCGCCTCGTGCATCGGCGGCGACAGCGAGTGGCCGACCGGGTTGCCGACGAGACCGTACACTTGCATGGACGGGTGGTGTTCTGCCGTCGATATAACTCGCCCGTCCGCGTCGGATTCCGCCGGGACCCGACAGCCGCCGTCGGGGGGCGGTTCGCCCCGTCTCGCGCTCCCGCGTCGGTCCTCGCGGACTCGCGGTGTACCGGCGCGCTTTTGGTCTCCCGTCGGTCTACTCCCGCGTATGTCGGCACTCGCAACCCTGCTTTCCTTCGATACCGCGCTCCTCGTGGCGGGTATCGTCGCGCTCTATCTCGGGGCCGAGGCGCTCGTCGAGGGCGCGTCTCGGCTCGCCATCGGTCTCGGCCTCCGGGCGGCCATCGTCGGTGTGACCATCGTCGCGTTCGCGACGACCACTCCCGAACTGTTCGTCGCGGTACTGAGCGGGTTGGGCTACAGCTCCGACCTCGGACTCGGCGCTATCGTCGGCTCGAACATCGCCAACATCGGTCTCGTCCTCGGAATCTCGGCGCTCATCCGGCCGATGGGCGTCTCGACGACGACGCTCCGCCGACACGTCCCGTTCATGATCGCCGCGGCGGTCGCGCTCGTCGCGCTCGGGATGGACGGGAACCTCAGCGCCGTCGACGGCGGCGTCCTCTTGGTCATCCTCGTCGCGTTCACGGGCTACCTCCTGTACCGCGCGCGCTCGGCGAAGGCCGACGCCCTCGGCACGGACGAAATCGACATCGAGGACGAAGACGAGGTGTCGGCGCAACTCAGGGACGTGGTCTACCTCGGTCTCGGTCTCCTCCTCCTGTTCGTCGGCTCGAACTGGCTCATTCAGGGCGGACAGGGACTGCTCGAATCCTTCGGGTTCGGTCCGCGGTTCATCGGGCTGACGGTCCTCGCGTTCGGCACCTCACTGCCCGAACTCGCGGCGTCGGTCATCAGCGCGGTCCGCGGCGAGTCGGAGTTCAGCATCGGAAACGTCGTCGGCTCGAACATCTACAACGTCGTCGCCGTCCTCGGCATCCTCGCCATCATGGTCCCCGTGAACATCCCCGCGAGCACCATCTCGCTGGACTTCCCGGCGCTTCTCGTGTTCACCTTCGGGGTCATCGCGCTGATGCTCCGCAACCGCGACGTGTCCCGACTCGACGGCGGCATCCTCGTCGGCGGCTATCTCGTCTTCTTCTGGCTCATCCTCCCGTAGCCGGGTCTCTCGACTCGGCTGTCTCCCATGCCCGTCGCTGGCCGATTCCGAAGCACAAGAGCTACCGGCTTCGGCTTCGCGCTTGTAGTGACGATGGTACGACAACTCGGTCACCCGCTGACAGCGGTGTTCGGGGCCGCGTTCCTGACGGTCCCGTGGCTGGCCCTCCACACGGCGCTCGGCGTTGACCTCACGACCGGCGTCACCGTCGCCCTCAGCGGCATCGCCGTCCTCGGTGCCTCGTTCCTCCTCGCGTGGGGCGCCGAAACCGCAGAAGCAGACGTGCCGCGGGCGTTCGCGCTCGCCATCCTCGCGGTGCTCGCGGTCGCCCCCGAGTACGCGGTGGACGCGCTCTACGCGTGGGAGGCCGGCATCAACCCCGGCTCGCCCGAGTCGGCCGAGGCCGCGAGCCTCGCCGTCGCCAACATGACCGGGGCGAACCGCATCCTCATCGGCATCGGCTGGTCCGCAATCGCCCTCTTCACCGTCTACCGCGCCCGCGACACCGGCGACGAGGCGGTCGAGTCCCGACCCGGCTTCCTCGCGGACGTGGTCCGTCTCGACCACGGCATCGCGACCGAGATTCTGTTCCTCTTCGCCGCGACCGTGTTCGCCTTCTTCGTCCCGCTCGGCGCGGGCATCGGCGCGGTCGACATGGCCGTCCTCGTCGGCCTCTACGTGACGTACATCTTCGTGGCGATGAACTCGCCCCACGAGGACGAAGAGCAAATCGGCGTGCCCGCGTACCTCCAGTCGTACCGGAAACCCAAGCGCATCGCCACGACGCTCGCGCTGTTCGTCTTCTCGGGCATCGTCATCCTCGTCGCCGTCGAGCCGTTCGCCCACGGCCTCGAAGCCCTCGGGAAGTCGGTCGGCATCCCCTCGTTCCTGATGATTCAGTGGGTCGCACCGCTGGCGAGCGAGAGCCCCGAACTCATCGTCGTGGCCTACCTCGTCAACAAGGCGCGGTCGACCGCCGGCTTCAACGCGCTCATCTCCTCGAAGCTCAACCAGTGGACGCTCCTCATCGGGACGCTCGTCCTCGTCTACAGCCTCTCTGTCGGCTCCTACGCACCGCTCCCGCTCGACACCCACCAGATGGGCGAACTCTGGCTGACGGCCGCCCAGAGCTACTTCGCCATCGCCATCCTCGTCACGTTCTCCATCAGCCTCCGCGAGGCGGTCGCCCTGCTCGGCCTGTTTTTGGCGCAGTTCGTCTACTCCGTCACCGGACTGGCGCTCACGCTCCCGGTTCCGGGCCTCGGCGCGGTCACCTTCGACGGTCCGACCTCGCTCGTCGGCTTCTCGGTCGTCTATCTGGTCGTCGGAACGGCGCTTTTCGTCCGGCGGCGCAGGCACCTCGCCGCGGTCGCCAAGCTCTCGGTCCGGCGCGTCCGCGGCGACTACGGTGCGAACGAGACGCCGGCCGCGGTCGAGGACTGACCGGCTCCCCTCGCCGCTTCCGACGCCCTTTTCGCCGGCCTCGGCGACCCTCGTATCGTGATTGGAATCGTCGTCAGCCGCGCCGACAGCGCATCGGTTCACATCGGCGAGCACCTGCTCGAACTCGCCGACTGGGACGAACGGACCGACGGGGACCGACCCGACGCCGACGGCGGCGGCACCGTCTTCTTCCGCGACGGCTTCGAACTCCGCGAGTTCGACGACCTGCACATCGACCTCGACGACCCGGCCGCGGCGTTCGACGCCGACCTCGACCTCCTCGTCGTCGTCTCCCGGCACTCCGGCGAGACCGGCGCGCTCCTGACCGCGCACTTCACCGGGAACTTCGGTCCCGCCGACTACGGCGGCGAGCCGGGGCGGTTCGCCCGCGCGTGTCCCAACGCCCAGCGCGCCGTCGTCGAGGCGCTCCGCGACCGCGCGCCCGACGGCTACGAAGTCGGCATCGAGGCGACCCACCACGGCCCGACCGAGCCGACGGTCCCCTCGATGTTCGTCGAACTCGGGAGCGACGACGAGCAGTGGGACGACCCCGAGGGAGCCCGCGCCGTCGCGGCGGCCGTCCTCGACATCGAGGGGGTCGCGCCCGACGCGGACCGCCAGCTCGTCGGCTTCGGCGGCGGCCACTACGCTCCGCGGTTCGAGCGCGTCCTCCGCGAGACCGACTGGCGCGTCGGCCACATCGCCGCCGACTGGCAACTCAAGGCGATGGGCGCGCCCGAGAAGAACCGCGACGTGCTCCGGCGGGCGTTCGAGGCCTCCGCGGCCGACCTCGCGCTGGTCGACGGCGACCGGAGCGACCTCGCGGCCGCCCTCGAAGCCGAGGGGTTCCGGGTCGTCTCCGAGACGTGGGTCCGCGAGACCTCGGGCGTCCCCCTCGACCGCGTCGCCGCCCTCGAAGCCGCCGTCACGACTATCGAAGAGGGCCTCCGATTCGGCGCGCGAATCGACGTCGACGACTACGAGGTCGTCTCGCTCCCAGACGGCCTGCTCGGCGAGGCGCAGGGCATCGACCTCGACGCCGCGCTCGACGCGGTCCACGAGACGACTGTCGCCTTCCACACGACCGAAGGCGGGACGCGCGCGGTGGGTCGCGCGGCCGTCGCGGGCGACGGCTACGACGAACTCGTGTCGCGGCTCTGCGACGTACTGCGCGAGAAATACGACAGCGTCGTCCGCGACGACGGGGCGGTCACGGCGGCGACGCGCGCCTTCGACCCCGCCGTCGCGCGCGAGTTCGGCGTCCCCGAGGGCCCGGCGTTCGGCAAGCTCTCGGCCGGGCAGTCGGTCGAAGTCGACGGCGAGACCGTCGCGCCCGAAGACGTGTCGAAAGATCGACTCGTCGAGTTCACGGTGTAGTCGCCGTCGGGACGCGACCGACCGATTTCTCCCCGAGAGACGGCTTGTGCCGCGGACTCACATGTCACGTTTCGGCACGAATCGGCGGCTCGTCAGACAGATGTCTGACGGAAGGGGGAAAGATAATTAGTCGTCCTCCGTAAACCGTCTCCATAAATATGGACTCTATCGTCGGCGACGCAATTGACGAGGCCGAGGCCGAGGACGTGGGGGATGGGTCGGTCCAGGTCGACGGCTCGACCAACATCAACCGGTCCGGGACGATGACTGACGACGAACTGAAAGCGGTTCTCAAAGACCTCCAGACCAACATCACGGTGGTCGGGTGCGGCGGTGCCGGCGGCAACACCGTCAACCGGATGCACGAGGAGGGAATCAAGGGGGCGAAGCTCGTCGCCGCCAACACCGACGTGCAACACCTCGTGGAAATCGGGGCCGACACGAAGATTCTCATGGGCGAACAGAAGACCCAGGGCCGCGGCGCGGGCTCGCTCCCGCAGGTCGGCGAAGAGGCCGCCCTCGAATCCCAAGAGGAGATTTACGACGCCATCGAGGGCTCCGACATGGTGTTCGTCACCGCCGGGCTCGGCGGCGGCACCGGCACCGGCTCGGCCCCCGTGGTCGCCAAGGCCGCCCGCGAGTCGGGCGCGCTCACCATCGCCATCGTCACGACGCCGTTTACGGCAGAAGGCGAGGTGCGACGAACCAACGCCGAAGCCGGTCTCGAACGGCTCCGCGACGTTTCTGACACGGTCATCGTCGTCCCGAACGACCGCCTGCTCGACGCCGTGGGCAAGCTCCCCGTCCGGCAGGCGTTCAAGGTCTCCGACGAGGTGCTGATGCGCTCGGTCAAGGGCATCACCGAACTCATCACCAAGCCCGGACTGGTCAACCTCGACTTCGCCGACGTGAAGACCGTCATGGAGCGCGGCGGCGTCGCCATGATCGGTCTCGGCGAGTCGGACTCCGAGTCCAAGGCCCAAGAGTCCGTCAAGTCCGCCCTCCGCTCGCCGCTTCTCGACGTGGACATCTCCGGCGCGAACTCCGCGCTCGTCAACGTCACCGGCGGCTCCGACATGAGCATCGAGGAGGCCGAGGGCGTCGTCGAGGAGATTTACGACCGCATCGACCCCGACGCGCGCATCATCTGGGGGACCTCCGTCGACGACGAACTCGAAGGCATGATGCGGACGATGATCGTCGTCACCGGCGTCGAGTCGCCCCAGATCTACGGTCGCAACGGCGAGGCGCAGGCGCAGGCAGAAGAGCGTCTCGAAGACATCGACTACGTCGAGTAGTCGGCGTCGCCGCCCCGTCGGCCGCGGGGACTTGCTTTCGCTCCCGCGCCCGCTCCGGTTCGATGGCCCGCCGCGTCTCGCGTCCCGCCCGTTATCGAGCGGCGGCACCGGATCGAACTCGTCGGGGTCGACCCGTTCGCGAGCGCCCGCTCGCCCCGTCGGTGCATCAATAGATAGAAAAAGCCCGGCGCCTTAGCCCCCAGCAACATGGACGTTAAGTACGACCTGAACAGCTACGTTCGCGTGTTGAAACTCGCGAGCACCCCGTCGTGGCAGGAGTTCTCACAGATCTCCAAAATCGCCGGCGCGGGTATCTTCCTCGTCGGACTGCTCGGTTTCATCATCTTCGCGGTTATGAGCTTCCTCCCCGGAGGAGTCTGAGATGCCCATCTTCGCCGTCAAGACCACCGCTCGCCAAGAGCAGACGGTCGCGGACATGATCGCGACGAAGGAGTTCGCCGAGATCCACGCCGTCCTCGCGCCCGACTCGCTCACGAGTTACGTGATGGTCGAGGCCGACGACGACGGCATCGTCACGCGCGTCCTCGAGGAGATTCCCCACGCTCGCGGCCTCGTCGAGAGCGGCGGCGCGGTCGGCACCTCTAGCATGGCCGAAGTCGAGCACTTCCTCTCGCCGACGCCGGACGTGGAGGGCATCGCGGAGGGCGACATCGTCGAACTCATCGCCGGCCCGTTCAAAGGCGAGAAGGCGCGCGTCCAGCGCATCGACGAGACGAAAGACCAGGTCACCGTCGAACTCTACGAGGCGACGGTCCCGATTCCGGTCACCGTCCGCGGCGACCAGATTCGCGTCCTCGACTCCGAAGAGCGGTAAGCGTCCGCCCCGACGAGGGTTTCTTCTCTCTCAGTTCCGACGCGACGCGCGCGACGAGCGGCGCGCCCCGGTGACTCCCATGTCCCCCGACAGTCCCCGAGGAGCGCCGTCTCGGGCGAGCCGCGTCGCGCCCCACCGCGACCGCGACCCGCCTGTCTCGCGTGGGCCTACAGCGCGCCCTGCTCGCGGAGCGTCTCGACGACGCTGTTGAGGTCCGCGTCCGCCTCGACGGCGTCTTTCACGTCCTCGCGGATGCGGACCGCCGAGGAATCGGCGTCGTACGCGCGGACGAACTCGGCGCGGGTGTGCTCGTCGAAGGCGTGACGAATCGCGAAGTAGCCCTCCGGGACGACGGTCCCGCACACCTTGCACTCGTGGCGCTCGTGGTCCACCGTCTGGTGGATGACCGCGCTTTCGACGTCTTCGAACCGACCGTCACACCCTTCGATTCCGCACTTCCACCGGGACATGTTCCCTCCGACGGCCGTGAGCCACAAAACCGTTTCTTCGACCGCCCGGCGTTCGACAAATAGCAACCACTAACTGGTGGCTGACCCGACCGTATCGTGTGAGCGCGACCACGACGACGCGGGTCGATATGCACGTGAAGATTCTCGACGAGCGGGTCGTCTCGCGCGCGAAAGCCCGCGGCATCGACGTGCTCGTCTACGCGCCGCACTTCGTCCGCCTGCCCGACGCCCGCGCCCGCGCGGCGCGATTCTCCGACGACGACCTGCTCGTCGTCCCCGCCCGCGAGGTGTTCACGGGGTCGTGGCGCGACCG
Source organism: Haloferax sulfurifontis (assembly GCF_014635105.1). Classification (NCBI taxonomy): domain Archaea; kingdom Methanobacteriati; phylum Methanobacteriota; class Halobacteria; order Halobacteriales; family Haloferacaceae; genus Haloferax; species Haloferax sulfurifontis. The sequence goes on along the minus strand of NZ_BMCI01000004.1, from coordinate 357,028 downwards.
GAAACACGTCCTCGCGGTCGGCCTCTCGGAGCCGGTCCCCGACTTCATCACCCTCGACGGGGCCTTCGCCGAGTTCGACCGACAGGGCGCGGCGACGCTCGTCCCCCACCCCGAGTTCCTGACGGTGAGCCTCACCGCCGAGGACGTGGCCGCCCGCCGCGACGACATCGACGCCGTCGAGACGTACAACACGAAGGCCCTGTCGTGGGACAACCGGCGCGCCCGCGACATCGCCCGCGAGGCGGGACTGCCGGGGTTCGCGTCGTCCTACGCGCACCTCCACAGCACTGTCGGCGAGGCGTGGACCGAGTTCGACCGCGACATCGACTCCGAGGCCGACCTCGTCGCCGCGCTCCGCGAGGGGGCCGACCGCCGGGTCGTCCGCCGCACCGGCGTCTCCCACGCGCTCCGCGGCGCGGCCGAGTTCGCCCACCTCGGCTACGAGAACTCGTGGGGGAAGGTCGACCGACTCCTGCTTTCGGGGATGGAGCCGACGCACCCGAGCCACATCGCCTACGACGGCCGGTTCGACGACGTGAGCGTCTACTGATACTGATTTTCGCCGGCAGTCGAACGCTCCGGACGAACGCGTCCGCGCTCCGACGCCCTCAGAGCACCGCGGTGAACGACGCCGCGGCGTCCGCGAGGGACACGTCGAGCGAAAAGAGGTAGTAGTGGACGCCCGCGAGGACGCCGAGTTCGGCGACCGTGACGACGACGGTCACCGCGTCGGCGTGTTTCGAACTCGTCGCCACGCCGGTCGGCAGGTCGTACTCCTGGGGCGAAAGCGGGTAGAACAGCGCGATGCCGCGCTTCGAGCCGACCATGTCGAGGACGTAGTGGGTGGCGACGCCGATCCAGACGAACTGGAGGTTGCCGAAGACGAGCGGGAACGCGAGGAATATCGCCAGCACCGGGAGGTTGTGGAGCGTCTTGCGGTGCTTGCCGAAGGCGGTGTCGACGTCGGGAAACAGCGCGCCGAGGACGACCGGAAGCGACAGCTGGCCGATTTTCTGGGCGAGGAGGAACGCCGAGTCGGCCGTCGGTTCGAACGACCGGGGGTCCACGGTGAGGATGACGCCGAGCCCGAGCGCCAACAGGATGGCGTTGAGCACGTGTCCCTTCTTGTTCATGGATGCAGACTGGTCCGGCGGGATACAAAGCTTTCCCACGGAACCGACAGACGGCGACCGCTCGGCCGATTCAGCCGGTCGTCGTGGACTCGATTTCCCCGCGGAGGAGCGCCAGCGCCCCGCGCGCGATTTGCTCTTTCACCTGCGTTCGAGACCCCTCGTACTCGAAGCGCTCGACGCGGGCGTAGGAGTCGCCGGACCCCCACGGCGCGGCGAAGGCGACGCCGACGAAGACGGTGCCGACCGGCTTGCCGGGGAGGCCGCCCTCGGGCCCGGCGATGCCCGTCGTCGCCAGCCCCCACGTCGCGTCGGCCACGTCGCGGACGCCGGCGGCCATCTCGCGGGCGACGGGCTCGGAGACGGCCCCGTGTTCGTCCAGCGACTCCCGCGAGACCGCCAGTTCGTGGCGCTTGGCGTCGTAGGAGTAGGTGACGAGCGAGCGGTCGAAGTAGTCGCTGGAGCCGGGCACGTCGGTCAGGAGCGACCCGATGAGGCCGCCGGTGCAGGACTCCGCGACGGCGACGGTGTGGCCCGCCTCGCGGAGGGCGTCGCCGACGCGGGCCTCCTCGGGCGGGTCGGATGCGAACTCGCGCATACGACCGACCACGGGCGGTCGGGACAAAAGCGGACGGGGGCGAACGGTGGGCGGACAGCCGTAGCAGAGCGGACGCGGTCGGCACCGACGCGACCGGGACAAAAGTCCACCGGCGGTTCCGAGACCGAGAAGTACACAAAGCCCCGCGGTGTCGGGTCCGACATGGACATCGACGTTGAGCCGACGGAGCGACCCGACGCCGACGAAGACGACGACGCCGGCGACGACGGGCCGGCCGAAATCGAGGTGGAAGTCACCGACCCCGACGAGGTAACCTCGACCGACACCGAGGGCCTCCCCGATGGCATCGACGCGCCCGACTACGTCCTCTACGGCGGCAAGGGCGGTGTCGGGAAGACCACGATGGCCGCGGCGACGGCGCTCGCCAGCGCGGCCGACGGCACCGCGACGCTCGTCGTCTCCACGGACCCCGCACACTCCCTGTCCGACACGCTCGGCGTGCCGGTCCCGGACAAGCCGAGTCGCATCCGCGAGGAAATACCCCTCTACGCGGCCGAAATCGACCCCGACGCGGTCATGGAAGGGCCGTTCGCTGGCGGCGACGGCGCGGGCGAGGAGTTCGACGACGAGACCGACTTCGAGACCGGCGAGTACGACGACGACAACCCCTTCGCCGGCGGCGACGCGGACTCGCCGTTCGGCGGTATGGGCGGGGGAATGGGCGGCTTCGAGGACCTCCTCGGCGGCGACGGACCGATGGGAATGGGCGGCCCGATGCCCGGCGCGGACGAGGCCGCGGCGATGCAACAGCTCCTCGAATACATGGACGACCCGCGGTTCGACCGCGTCGTCGTCGACACCGCGCCCACGGGCCACACGCTCCGCCTGCTCGAACTCCCCGAGCTGATGGACTCCATGCTCGGCCGCATCGCCCGCATGCGCCAGCGCTTCTCCGGCATGATGGACAACCTCAAGGGGATGTTCGGCGGCGGCCCCGACGACCCGCAGGCCGGGATGGCGGACCTCGACGACCTCCGCGAGCGCATCGAGCGCCTGCGAGCGGTGCTCCGCGACCCGACGCGGACCGACTTCCGGGTCGTCATGATTCCCGAGGAGATGAGCGTCGTGGAGTCCAAGCGGCTCGTCTCGCGGCTCGACGAGTTCGAAATCCCCGTCCAGACGCTCGTCGTCAACCGCGTCATGGAGTCCGTCGAGGACGTGGCAAACGTGGACCCCGAGTGGATAGAGTCGCCCGACTTGGAGAACTGCGGCTTCTGTCAGCGGCGCTGGCAGGTCCAACAGGACGCGCTCCGCTCGGCGACGAATCTCTTCCGCGGCCGCGACGTAAAGCGGGTGCCACTGCTCGCAGAACAGGTACAGGGCGAAGATGCCCTTCGGGTCGTCGCGACCTGTCTCGACTAGCGTCGAGCGGGCCGGCGACGCGGATAGACGGCGCGTCTCAGGGGAGTTTGCGGGCGAAGCCGTAGAGCGCGTCGCGCCACGCGTCGGGCAGGAACCGGGCGAGGACGCCGACGCGGGCGACGGTGCCGGGCTGGTAGCGCGCCCGCGGCTTGGTCGAACTCGCGGCGTCGACGATGTCTTCTGCGACTCGTTCGGGCGGAATCGCGCCGGGGCCGCCCCCGCCGAGCGCCTGCGAGTCGTCGAACAGCTTGTAGAGTTTCTCGTACGCGCCCGAGCGGTCGAGGCCGTCGGCCTCGTCGCCGTTGCCGTTGACCTCGGCTTCGACGCGATTCGAGAACTGCGTCTCGACCGGCCCCGGCTCGATGAGGACGGCGTCGATACCGTACTCCTCGACCTCGGTGCGGAGCGCGTCGGTCATCGCTTCGAGGGCGAACTTCGAGCCGGCGTAGACGCCGGTTCCGGGGAAGGCGACGCGGCCGACGACGCTGGAGACGTTGACGATGGTGCCGTCGCCCTGCGAGCGCATGTGGGGCAACACGGCGCGGACGAGTCGGTGTGGACCGTAGACGTTCACGTCGAACTGGTCGTGGACCTTCTCGGTCGGCACGTCCTCGACGGGGCCCATCTGGCCGTAGCCGGCGTTGTTGACGAGGCAGTCGATGCGGCCCTGCTCGTCGGCGATGCGGTCGACGACGCGGTCGACGTCCCCCTGGTCGGTCACGTCGAGCGTCGCGATGTTCGCGCCGCGTTCCCCCAGCGTCTCGATGTCGGCCGGGTTCCGGGCGGTGGCGTAGACCTCCCACTCCTCGTCGAGGAAGTCGAGCGCCGTCGCGCGCCCGATTCCCGAGGAGCAACCGGTGATGAGGACCGTCTTTTGATGCACGTCGGTAGGTCGAACCGCGCGCTGTTAAGTGTACGCGGTTCGCCACGATTGGGTCGCGCTCAGTCTTCGTACTGGCTCTTCGCCTCGTCGGCGTAGGCGTCGGCCAGCCGGGTCGGTTCGGGGAGTTTGTACGACCCCGAGAGCCGGGAGACGAGGTCGACGGCCGTCGCCGCCGAGAGGCGGTGGCCGGGGCTGACGTACAGCGGGTTCACGATAGGGCGCGAGTCGTACTGCCGCGACTGGAAGGCGTAGCCGATTGTCGTCTCCGGGCCGGCGGGATGGCCGCCGACGGGGTCGACCGAGTCGTCGGCGCGAATCGGGGTTCGCCAGCCCTCCGGTCGGCCGTCCACGTCCTCGTCCGGCGTCCCGCAGAGGAGGGACTTGGCGACGCCGACGCTCGGCGCGTCGCAGACGACGCCGAGGTGCGTGGCGAGGCCCGCCTGTCGGAAGTGGATGCGCCCGGAGCCGTCGAAGACGAGCAGGTCGGGGTCGCAGTTGAGCTCGGCGAGCGCGTCGAGGATGGGGCCCCCCTCGCGGAACGAGAGCAGGCCGGGAATGTACGGCAAATCGAGTTCGGAGACGGCGTGGACGCGCTCGACCACCTCGCCGCCGCGGAGGACGACGACGGCGCTCAGCGCGCGGTCGTCCAGAAACGACTGGTCGATACCGGCGACGAGCGGCGGCGAGTCGGCCCCACCGCCGAGTGCTGTCGCGTTCGTGAGCGTCTCGTTTTCTCGTTCCGGCGAGTCGAGGGAGACGCGCGCCGGGTCGAACGGGAGGTCGTCCTCGAAGACGGCCGCCTCGGCGACGCGGCGCTGGAGCGACTCCATCTCGTCGCGCGAGAGTCCGGGGCGCGGCGCGAGGTCAGGGCAGGTCGGTCGCATCTCAGAACCGACCGCGGCCGGGACCGCCCGGGCCACCCGGACCGCCCCCGCCGAGCGAGAGCTGGGAGGGGACGCTCCTGCGGCCCTTCACGTGCTGGCCGTAGGCGAGGCCGATGACGAGGCCGATGAGGTGCGCGAAGTGGGCGATGCCGTCGGCGCTCTGGCTGACGAAGAAGAACACCGAGATGCCGGCGAAGCCGAGCGTGAACAGCCACAGCGGGACGGGGATGATGAAGTACAGATAGATTCGGAGCCCCGGGTTGAGGACGGTCAGGACGCCGAGAACGGCCATGATGGCACCGCTCGCGCCGACGACGGCGCTCAGGCTTCCGGGAGACAGGAGCATCGACGAGCCGACCTGCGCCAGCCCGGCGAGCATCCCGCTGACGAGGAACAGCGCCGCGAACTTCCGCGAGCCGACGTAGCGCTCCACCAGCGGGCCGAAGAAGAACAGCACGATGGAGTTACCGACGATGTGATAGAAGCCGCCGTGGGCGAATATCGAGGTGACCCACGTCCAGACGTACTCGGGGTGGATGCTCGTGAGATAGAAGGCGCTAATCGAGAGGTTGGGCAGTCCGAGAAACTGCTCTAAGACGAGCTGGGCGAAGAACGTGAGCCACATCAGCGCGAGGAACAGGTACGCGACGTTCCCGCGGAAGTAGCCGAGCACGCCGCCAGCGCCCGTGAGCGAACTCAGCAGTCCGCCGCCGCGGCCGCCCTGATTGTTCACGGAGTCGTCGAAGGAGCTATCGAAGACGCCGGCGGGGTCGTCCCAGTCGGAGAGCCCCGCGCAGTCGTGGTTCTCGGGGAGGCGGTGTTCGGAACAGAACGTCCCGCCACACCGCGAACAGCGGTACGGCAGACTCTCGTCTTTGCCGCACACGTCGCAGACAGGCATTACCAACGCCTTACAGCGGCGAGATAAAAAGGGGTTCCCTCATGGATGTGGTGTGTTGGCTCACATCTTGATTGGAAGACGAATCCGCACCGTCGCCGGGTCAACTGGCCGGATTATTCGTTTCGGGGGACGACCGATGTGTCGTCGGCGCGGCCAACGCCGTCGCTCTCGGCGGTCGTCGCGCGAGAAATACGGGGTTACGCGTCGTCGTCGGTCGCGTCCTCGGCGTCTTCGTCCGCCTCGTCGGCGGGCGTGAAGTTCGTGGGGACGACGGTCGGGTGCTGAAGCCCGAGGCGGGGTTGCTTGGCTGCCATTCGTGTCTCAAGCTACCGGACAGAGGGACTAAAGATTACCCATGCGCATAATTCATCGGCGGGCGCGTCGGCGATAACTGTCGGGTATCTGGGTCGCCGGCGGCGGTCGGTTTCGGGGCGGTCGCAGTTCCGGCGTCGTCGCCGTGGTCGACACTGTGGGTTAGTTCAGCGTCCGAAAAAACGCGCGGTGAAGTCGCTTACGCGAAGTTCTCTTCGTAGAGGTCCATCGCGTGTTCGATGGCGTCCTTGGCGGCCTGCTTGTCCTCCCAGCCCAGCGTCTCGACTTCCTTGCCGGCCTCGAGGTTCTTGTAGGTCGAGAAGAACTCGTCGATCTCGTCGAGCGTCTGCTGGGGGATGTCTTCGAGGTCCTCGATGTGGTCGTAGCGGGGGTCCTCGATGGGGACGGCGATGACCTTGTCGTCCTGCTCGCCGTCGTCGTCCATCTTCATGAGCGCGACCGGGCGGGCCTCGATGACACAGCCGGGGAACGTCTGGTCCTCGACGAGGACGAGTACGTCGAAGGGGTCCTCGTCGTCGTAGTACGTCTGCGGCATGAAGCCGTAGTCCGACGGGTAGTGGACGTTGGAGTGAAGCACGCGGTCGAGGACGACGCCGGGGATGTCCTTGTCGTACTCGTACTTGTTGCGCTCGCCTTTGAGACACTCGACGACTGCGTAGATTTCGTCCGGTGCGTCCGGTCCGGTCTCCATGTCTTCCCAGAGGTTCACCATACCGAATCCATCCTCGATGCGGGCAAAAGTCCTTTCGGGATTGGTCTCCTACGGATACCACTCGGGCCTCGTCGGCCACTTTGAACCTCTCTATATGTAGAGGTATTCTCCCCCGAATCCCACGACACTCCTGCTATGCGTGTGAGATATTCCTCAGATATGCTCGCTTGGACACCGCCCACTGTCTTTCGTCCGTCGCCACGACTCGGCTCTGTGCAATACCCGACACTCGTGTCCGCTCCGCCCCAAATTCATCGTATCGTGCCCCTACATTCGGCGACGAAACAGACTGCGCGTTGACAAAGTTTAAATAGGCCGATGACATTTCCATATGCATGTCAGAGGCACAAACAATTGGCAACAAATCCGGTGCGGCTCGGGACCTCACCGCGTTCCAACAGAATATCCTCGTCATTCTCGCCGAGGAGCCGATGTACGGCCTGGCTATCAAGCGTCACCTCGAATCGTACTACGACACCGAGGTCAACCACGGGCGTCTGTACCCCAACCTCGACGACCTCGTCGAGATGGGTCTCGTCGAGAAAAGCGAACTCGACAAGCGGACGAACCAGTACGAACTGACCGACGACGGCCTCCAGGCGGTCCTCGACCGCTTCGACTGGATGCTCTCGAAGTTCGTCACCGACGACGAGCGCGCCGAGATGGTCTCGGAGCTCGTCGAAGGCAAGCTGTAATCGGCAGAACACACCGCACGAACCGCGGGGTTCGCTCAGTTGTATTCGGGCACTTCGGCGTCTGCGGCGTCGAAGAGCAACTCGAGCGACTCCGGTAACAACGACCGCTGTTCAGCGGTCGGCCACGCGTTGCGTGGATAATATTCTTCGACGAACTCGCGCACTTCGGGAGCGCCGGCCGTCTCGATTCGCCGGACGTAGTGGTTCCCGAGGAAGTCCGTGAACGCCCGGGCGTTCGCCGCGTGGGCCGCGCCGTGTTCCTCGGCGACGGCCGCGACGCACGACGCGTTGTGTTCTTCGACCGCGCTCCACTCGTGGTCCTCGCCGGTCCCCGACAGCGGGCGTTCGATTCCGCGGTCGACGTCGTCTATCTCCGTCGGGTCGACGATTCCGTCGTCGGCGACCCACTCGTCCGGGTGGAGCACCAACACGTCGTCTTCCTCGCGGTGTCGCGCGCGGAACTCGTACTCGCTTACGATGTCGTCGCGGGCGGACCGATACGCCTCCGCCTCGTCGGGGTCGACGGCGTCGCGGGCCAGTCGCGTCAGCCGCTCGGCTTCGGAAAGCACGTCTTCGGGGAGTTCTGACTCAGGCATCGTCGAGGGCCTCGTTGGCTAGGGAGTCGGCGCGGTCGTTTATCTCTCGCGGTACGTGTTCCAGCGACCAGCGGTCGAACGTCGACAGGAGCTCTCGGGCCTTCACGCGGCGCTCCTTGAGTCCGGGGTCGTTCGTGTTCCACTCGCCGCGGACCTGCTTGACGATTAACTGCGAGTCGCCGCGGACGTCCACCTCGTCGTAGCCGTACTCCTCTGCGACCGACAGCGCCTCCACGAGCGCCTCGTACTCCGCGCGGTTGTTGGTCGTCTCGCCGATTCGCTGTGAGCCCTCGGCGACGATACCGTCGCTCGTCACGATGGCCCACCCGATGGCGGCGGGGCCGGGGTTCCCCCGGCTCGCGCCGTCGAAGTAGACGTGCGCGCGGCCGCCCGTCGGCCGGATGAGCGCGAGCAGGTCGGTCGGTCTCGACCCCTGCACGACGACCTTCCCGTCGTAGGCGACCGCGCTGGCGTCGCCGCGTTCGGCGCGCCAGCGCTCGTGGTCGGTGTTTCCGGGCGAGACGGACACGCCCGCGGCTTCGAGTCGTCGTCGGGCTTCGTCGGGGTCGCACTCGACGGTCGGCATACCGTCACCTCACCGGTGATTCGGTAAAGGCGCTCCGTTCGTCGTTGCGGCCGCGGTGACACTCCGACGAACGCCGCCAAAGGTTGAAGTGCAAGGAAATAGACAATATATAAATGCGATGAAACGGCCTACCCGCCAGCGGGAGCGTGAGCACGACCGGACTCGATGGGGAGACGAGTCACAGGACGACGAGACATCCGAAGAGGAGTTGGACCTCGACGACCTCGACCCCGAGGAAGTCGTTCGGACCGGCGACGGCGAGTTGATTCACGAGGAGACCGGCATCATCATCGAAGAAGAGCGCATCGACCCCGGCCCGGAGTGGCGGGCGTTCAACCACTCCGAGCGCCAGTCGAAGTCGCGCGTGGGCGCGCCGACCACGCAGACGATGCACGACAAGGGGCTGACGACGACCATCGACTGGAAGGACAAAGACGCCTACGGCCGCTCTATTTCCTCGAAGAAGCGGTCGCAGATGCACCGCCTCCGCAAGTGGCAAGAGCGCATTCGAACCAAGGACGCCGGCGAGCGCAACCTCCAGTTCGCCCTCAGCGAAATCGACCGCATGGCGTCGGCGCTCGGCGTCCCGCGGTCGGTCCGCGAGGTCGCGTCGGTCATCTACCGCCGGGCGCTCAGCGAGGACCTGATTCGCGGCCGCTCCATCGAGGGCGTCGCCACGTCGGCGCTGTACGCCGCGTGTCGGAAGGAGGGTATCCCGCGCTCGCTCGAAGAGATTTCCGAGGTGTCCCGCGTCGAGCGCAAGGAAATCGGCCGGACGTACCGCTACATCTCGCAGGAACTCGGTCTCGAGATGCGGCCGGTGGACCCCAAGAAGTACGTCCCGCGGTTTTCGTCCGAACTCGACCTCTCGAAGGAGGTCCAGTCGAAGGCGAACGAGATCATCGAGACGACCGCGGAACAGGGGCTTCTCTCCGGGAAGTCGCCGACCGGCTTCGCCGCCGCCGCCATCTACGCCGCGTCGCTTCTCTGCAACGAGAAGAAGACCCAGCGCGAGGTCGCCGAGGTCGCGCAGGTGACGGAAGTCACCATCCGGAACCGCTACCAAGAACAGATCGAAGCGATGGGCATCCACACCTGAGCCCCGCCCGCGCGAGCCGGACCCCTTTCTGACCCGGACGCGTCGCCGAAGGTTCATACCCGCGGGCGACCCACATCCGGTGAATGCGGCTCGACGAGTACATGGACATCGAGCGGGACGAGCGCGCCGAGCGGCGGCGACTCGCCGAGGAGAAGTCCTACGGCATCCTCGACCACCTCGAAACGTTCCAAGACCGGTTCGAGGAGACGGTGCAGGGAGACTCGCTGTACGGCGGCGTCTCCCCGTCTATCTTCGTCGGCCGGTCGAACTATCCGAACGTCTCGACGGGCATCCTCTCGCCGGTCGGCCACGACGAGGACGCCGCCTCCTTCGAGACGAGTGCCGCGTGGTACGACGAGGGCGTGAGCATCGACGACGTGTTCCAGCGGCGCACCTCGCTTCTGAACTCGAATCGCGGGACGAAGGTGACGAACGTCGCCGACTCGTGGGACGGCTTCCTCGGGACGCAACGCGAGGTCGCCATCGCCGACCGCCCCGTGACGGTCGAAATCGGCCTCGATGGAAAGCCCTCCCTCGACCTCGACGCCCGCGCCGACGACGTGGCGACGCCCGTCGGCCCGCGGGCCCGCGCCCGCTCGGCCGACCTCGCGGAGAACCCGCACGTCCCCAAACTGGTGCAAAAGACGCTCGAAGACGACGACTGGAACGCCGAGGGCGCGATGACGTACCTCTATCGCCGCGGCTTCGACGTGTACGACATCAACACCATCCTCTCTGCGGGCGCGCTCGGCCAGACCGAACAGCGCCGGCTCGTCCCGACGCGGTGGTCCATCACCGCCGTCGACGACACGCTCGGTCAGTACCTCCGCGGGCAGGTCAAACACGCAGAGAGCGTCGACGGCGTCGAAATCTACCGCAACGAGTTTATCGGTAACGCCTTCTGGGTCATCCTCGCGCCGGGTCGCTGGGAGTTCGAACTCATCGAGCTGAAAGCGCCGGGGAGCGTCTGGAACCCCGACCCCGAGGCGGGGATGTATCTCGCGGCCGACCGCGAGGGCTACGAGGGGCGGACCGGCTACGTGAACGAGACGGCCGGCGCGTACCACGCCTCCCGGCTCGGCGTCCTCGAACACCTCAAAGAGCGCGGCCGACAGGCGAAGGCGCTCGTCATCAGACACGTCTCCGACGACTACTGGGGCCCGGTCGGCGTCTGGCAGATACGCGAGTCCATCCGCCACGCCTTCGAGGGCGAGACGGCCGACGCCGAGACGTTCGGCGACGCCGTCCGCGACGTGACGGAGTACCTCCCGGTGTCGCTCGCGGACCTCCGCCGGAAGTCCACGATGGCCGCCGGTCTCCAGACCGACATCTTCGACTTCGCCTGAGCAACTATTTTGACAGTCGGACGATACGTTCTCGTATGCTCCCGTTACAGGTCCCCGGCGGTCCCGAACTGCTCATCATCATCCTCATCTACGGCATTTTCGCGCTCCTCCCCGTGGTCGCGGCGCTCGTCGCGCTCTATCTGCTGTACAAGATTCGCGGCGACGTGAAGCGCATCGCGGACGCGCTCGACGCGCGAGACGGGTTGTAAAGTCGAGACAGCCGATTGCGCTTCGATACTCCGCCTACGCCTCGGCCGCGTCGAGGTTGGCGAGCGCCTGTTCGACGAGTTCGCCCGTGTCGGCGATGATATCGGCCATCTCGTCGTTGTCGGGGGCGATGCCGATGAGGCGGGCGACGCGCATGATGCTCAGGTGGTAGACGACCTGCTTACCCGGCTCTTCTTCCCAGATGACCACGTTGCACGGGAAGAGTCCGCCCATCTTGTTGTCGGTGGCGTCGAGCGCGCGGTCCGCCATGTTCGGGTTACACGCGCCGAGGACGTAGTAGGGGTCGCGGCCGGCGTCGACCTTCTCGTTGAGCATCTCGGAGGGCGAAAATTCGGTGGCGACACCGAACCCGGCGTCGGTAAAGGCCTCGCGGACGCGCTCGATTGCCGCCTCGTGTTCCATCTCGAGGACGACGCGTTCCTCGCCGATGTCTTCCGGTTTGATGGCGCTGGGGTCGATTGGGAGTGCCATGACCCACCCTTGACTCCCCGGCGGGGAAAAGCTATGGTAGTGTGCTCGACCTACACGAGCGAGTCGTCGCCTTCCCACGACGCGGCGTCGTCGAGCACGGATTCGACGAACGACGCCTTCGCGTTCGTGTACCGACTCCGGTCGTCGGGGTGCGCCTCGGTGAGCCTGCGCTTGTGTCGCTCGTACTCGGCCGCGAGGTCGTCGTCTGCGCGGAGCGCGTCGCGGAAAGTGACCTGCTCGCGGTGGCAGTCGCTCCCGACTTCGGTCACGGAGAGATAGTGCGTCCGCCGCCCGGGCGGGCCGCGGACGAAAAATCGGCGGTCGGGAACGTCGTCGTCGGGGCGCTCCTCGTAGCCCGCGGCTTCGAGCGCCCGCGCGACGCCCTCGGCGTCGTCGAGGTCGGAAACGAGGACGAGCAGGTCGACGATGGGTTTCGCGGCCAGCCCCGGAACCGCGGTGCTCCCGACGTGTTCGAATCGGACGCTGTCGTCGCCTCCTGCGCCACCGAGTCGCGGTCGCAGGCGCTCGACCTCGCGCTCGTACGCCTCGCGCCAGCGCGGGTCGTGCGCGGCGAGTTCGACGGTGCCGCGGGCGAGGCCGAGCGACGGAGACGGTGGAGACGGCTTGCCGTCCGCCTCGGCCGCGTCGTTATCGTCGCTCATAGCGGAATCGGGAGCCACTGGAGCGCCGCGGCGACCCGGTCGGGCGGGAACAGCGGCGGGTGAAGCACGAGCCAGTCCAAGAGGATGAGGCCGCCGCCGTGGGCGACGATGGAGGGGAGAATCGAGTCGCTCTCGTAGTCGACGAGGCCGAACAGCACGTCCGTCGGAGCGGACAGAAGAATCTCTATCGGCGGCTTGCCGACGTGGTGGAACGCGTAGAGAATCGGACTGATGAGCGCGCTCTTCCGGCCGATTTCGCGGACGCCGACGCAGAGCAGGCCGCGGTAGTACGTCTCGGCGGCGACGACGACGAGCAGTTGCTGGGCGGCGTGCGGGAGGAAGTCCGCGAGCGCGGTCGAGGTGTGCCACATCGGGTAGTACGCCCGAATCGACGGCAGGCTCGACCCGACGAGGTAGAAGGGGAGGACGAACAGCGCGAGCAAAAGCGTGTTTCGGAGCGCCGCGCGGTCGACGTTCCAGCCGAGGTTGCGGCCGTGGGCGAGCGCGAGCGCTCCGGGTACGAGGATGAACAGGAGGGCGTCGTGGACCGCGCGGTAGGTGAGGTCGCCGGCGGGAAGCGGCCAGAGGCTCCACGCGGCTCCGACGACGCCCCCGACGACGAGGGCGCGGTAGAGCCACGGGAGACCGGCGAGCCGGCGGCGTAACACCGCTAGTCCGTCTGGACCGGGCCGCGACCGACGATGTCGAGCACGTCGTCGACGAAGGCCTGTCGCGTCTCGAAGTAGGTCTCGTCGGCCTCGGCGAGCACGTCTTCGAGGCTCTGGGGGCCGTCCGGCGTGCGGATGACCGCGTCGCCTTCTTTGTTCAGGATACTGCTCTTTTCTTGCGGCCACGTCAGTCGGGAGGCGACGCGCGCGAGGGGCGCACCTTCGACGGACGCGCCCGTACCGAGTTCGACGGCGGGTGCCTCGTCTGCTTCCTCGTCAGCCATGCGCGGGGATTAGCCACCGCGCATGATAATCCCTTCGAGATTCACATGTGCCGCCGCCGCGCCGCCGGCGGCGTATCGGGTCGCCGTGCGCGTGTCGACGGCCTGTGACGTGTCGAGAAGTAGATACTCGTCTGACGCATCGTTTTAGGGACTGGTTTCGTAGTCGGGGCCATGACTAGTCTTTCGGAGGCGTACCACGGTGGCCGGGGCGGGCCGAGTCTCCGACGGCTGTCCCTGGGCTTCGGGGGGTTCCTCCTCGGCGTGCTGTTGGTCGTCGCGGGCATCGTCGTCGCGACCACCGACGTGTACACGTCCGGCGGGGCGACCCTCGGCGAAGCGCGCGAACTCGGGGGCATCCTCGGTGGCATCGGCGTTCCCGCCGTCTTCCTCGGCGTCCTCGCGGTCCTCCCCGCGAGCCGTCGAACCCGCGCCGCGTCGCTCATCGGCGCGAGCATCGCCGTCCTCGGCGTCGCGCTCTTCTCGCACGCGTACCCGTGCCAGTGGACCGGCGCGACCTGCGGGGCCGGCCTCACCGACCTCACGCTCGAAACCGTCGCCGTCTACTTCTTCGGCACGGTCACGACGTTCTGGTGTCTGTTCGTCGGCGTCGCCAACTTCAAGACGCGGAACGACCCCGGCGGCACGGCGACGGTGCAGGTGACGAAAAAGGGCGAGACCCGCGTCGTCGAAGTCGAGAACTCCGGCGGCGGCGGGCTCGGTGGCATCGGGTTCCTCGGCGGCACGCCCGACGGCGACGTCCAGACGCAGACGAATCAGTCGACCTCAACCGCCGGGTCGGGGACGACCGCGAGCGCCGGCGCGACCGACGGCGGCGCGTCGACCCAGGACATCACCCCGCTCGACGTCGAACCCTCGGCGTCGTCAGGCGGGCCGGACGCCGCCGACACCGCGACGGCGGATTCCGCCGGCGTCGACACCGTCCAGTCGGCGGAATCCGCGCGTTCGCCGGCGGGCGCGGCCGACCACCCCGACGCGGACCGCCCGGCGAACGCCACCGTCGGCGACCGCTACTGCGGCAACTGCACGTACTTCGAGTACGTCCGCACCTCGGACGGTCTCAAGCCCTACTGCGCGGCCCACGACGAGATGATGCAGGACATGGAAGCCTGCGACGAGTGGTTCCCGCGCCGCCGCGAGTAGTCTTCCGACGACCGCTTACCCTTCTTCGCCGTTCAATCTCGCTTCCACGTCGCGCCAGTGGCTCCCGCGCCAGAACACCTGTCCGCAGTCCCGACACCGCCACAGCGCCGTCTCCGCCGGGTCGGGCGCGTAGTCGGGAACCGACTCGCCGCGACTGACGGCCTCGACGCGGCCGTTACAGACGCCACAGCGCGACGGCTCCTCGTCCAGCGACACCGCGAAGCCGACCGATTCGAGTTCGCGGAGTTGCGCGATTGGCTCCCGTTCGGAGAGGAGGACGCTCCGCGGCGCTCGCTCGGCCAGTCGCACGTCGCGGGTGAGGAGGACGCGACCCTCGGCGTCCGCCCGCGCGAGCAGTCCGTCGTCGCCGGGGTCGGTTCGGGGGTCGCGGCCGCCGTCGGACTCACCCGCCTCGTCGCCGCCGTCGAGCGCGTACTCGGCGTCGTAGCCGCACATCCGCAGGTAGGTGGCGAGCTTGCCGAGCATCACGTCCAGGAGGAGCGCGGTGTCGCCGGGAGCGCCGCGGTCGACGCCCGAGGCGACCGTGCCGGGATGGTCCGGCCCGACGTCGTCGGTCACGCGAGGAAGTCGGACAGCCCCTCGACCGACCGCGCGTTCAGCACGTCCGCGGTCTCGACCCAGCCGCGACGGGCCGTGTGGACCCCGTAGCGGGCGTGGTCGAGTTCGCCCGGTCGGTGGGCGTCGGTGTCGATGGCGACCGTCGCGCCCGCCTCGACGGCGATTTTGAGCGCCTCGCCGTTCAGGTCGAGACGGTACGGGCTGGCGTTGAGTTCGAGCGCGACGCCGTTGTCGACGGCGGCCTCGGCGAGTCGCTCGTGGTCGAGCGGCAGGCCGGGCCGCTGGTTGATGAGCCGGCCGGTCGGGTGGCCGAGGACGTTCACCGCGGGGTGTTCCATCGCGGTGACGAGTCGCTCGGTGGCCGTCTCGCGGTCCTGGTCGAGCGCGCTGTGGGGCGAGGCGACGACCACGTCGAGTTGGTCGAGCACGTCGTCGGCGACGGAGATACCGCCCTCGGCGTCGATGTTGGCCTCGACGCCGGTGAACACCGCGATGTCGGCGTCGGCGGCGACGGCCCGGACCTCGTCAATCTGGTCGAGTAGGTCGTCGTCCTCGACGCCGACGCCGCCGACCATGCCGGGACCGGTGGCGTGGTCGGTGACGGCGTGGTAGTCGTAGCCGCGCTCCTCGGCGGCCGCGACCATCTCGGCGACCGTGTTGTCGCCGTCGGACCAGTCGGTGTGGGTGTGGAGGTCGCCGCGTAGGTCGCCCTCCGCGAGGAGGTCCGGGAGGTCGCCGTCGGCGGCGCGCTCGATTTCGCCGGTGTCCTCGCGCATCTCCGGCGGGACCAGCGGGAGGTCGAGCGCGGCGTACATCGATTCCTCGGTGTCGCCGGCGACGCGCGTGCCGGCCCGCGGGGCGTCGTCGGGGTCCTCGACGTCCGAGATGTCGAACATCCCGTACTCGTTCATCTTGAGGCCGCGGTCGATGGCGATGTTGCGGAGGTGGACGTTGTGGTCCTTGCTCCCGGTGAAGTACTGGAGCGCCGCGCCGTACTCCGCGGGGTCGACGACGCGGAGGTCGACCCGCATCCCGTTCACCCGGACGCTCGCCTTCTGCTCGCCCGCCTCGATGGTGTCGCCGACGAGGTCCCACGCGAGGAAGCGGTCGATGACGGCCGCGGCGTCGGCGCTCTCGGCGAGCACGTCGATGTCGCCGACCGTCTCGCGCCACCGCCGCATCGACCCCGCGGGTTCGACTCGCCCGACGGCGTCGTGGTCGCCGAGGTGCGCGAGCAGGTCGTCGGCGACGGGCCGCGCCCTCCCGAGCAGTTCGCGGCCGGTCGCCTCGCGGGCGAACTCGATGCCGTCGAGGATGTTCGCCTCCGTCTTCGCGCCGAACCCCTTGACCTCCTGAATCTTCCCCTCGCGGGCGGCCGCTTCGAGGTCGTCGAGGTCGGCGACGCCCAGCGCCTCGTACAGTTTGCCGACCGTCTTCGGGCCGACGCCCTCCACGCTCGTCAGGCCGGCCATGTCGACCGGCAACTCCTCGCGGAGTTCCGCCAACTCCTCGATGCGGCCCGTCTCGACGTACTCGACGATTTTCGAGGCGATGGCGTCGCCGACGCGGTCGATTTCCTGCACCGCGTCTTCGCCCTCCTCGGCGAGTTCCTCGACGGGTTTCGGATGCTCGCGGACGTTCTCGGCGGCGCGGCGGTAGCTCGACGGCTTGTAGGCCACGTCTTTCGCCTCCAGCAGGTCGGCGAACTCCTCCAGCAGGGTCGCTATCTCGTCGTTTCGGCTCATCGACCGCCCCGTTTGCCCTTGCCGCCGTCGCGGCCCAGCGCCTTCTTCAGGAAGTTCATCCAGCGCTTCTGGTCCGCGGCGTTCTGGTGGCTCTCCTCCTGTTCGAGGTCGACCGGCCGAAGCTGTTCGAGGGCGTTCAGCGCCCGGTCGATGCCGACGATATCCTCTGCCAGCCGCCGCCCCTCGTCGTAGCTCACCTCGTTGTCCTCGATTCGCTGGAGCCGTTCGAGGCGCTCGCGGCGGAGGTTCCGCTTCGCCTGGTCGACGCGCTCTTTCTCGCCCGACGGAACGGTGTCGCGGCGCTTTATCTCGAAGACGAACTCCCTGAGGTCTATCTCCTCGCCTTGGACCTCGATGCGGTCGGGAATCTGTGCACCGACGGTCGCACCCTCCCGATTGACGCGCTCCAAGAGCTGTTTACGCTCGAACTCCTTCACGCCCTGTCGTTGTCCCGCGCGGCACTTCGCTCCTTCGCCCGACGCGGTGCAAACTCCCCGCCGGACTGAGCGTCCCGCCGAGAAACAGGTCTGAAACCCCCGAATAACGGTTATTCTCTCGGCCGTCGTACTCTCTCCCGGACTATGCCAATTGACACCAATACACGCAGTAGTGGCGACGCTCCGGGCGCTTCCGGAGACGCGGCGACCGCGTTCGGTCGGGCCCGGCTGTACGCGTTCTACCTGCTCGCGGTCGTGACGCTGGTGATGGCGGCGGTCTTCGTCAGCGAACTCCTGTCGTTCGCCGTCGTCGGCTGGGGCGCGGGCGGCGACGTGCTCGCCGAGCACCGCCTGCACCTGATGGTCATCGCGGCGAACGTCTGGATACTCATCCTCGGCGTCGCGAGCCAGCTGTACCGGCCGCTGAAGCGCGTCGCGCTCATGCAGGTCGCCTTCGCGGTGACGACGCTCGTGCTCGTCGGCACCGTCGTCGGCGGCGGGCCGGTCGAGGAGGTCGTCCCCTTCTTCGTGCTCACCGGGCTGATGATGCTGTTCCACCCCGCGGGCCGCGACGTCGTCTCGGTCGGTGACGACTACAGCCCGGCGCTCCTCGGCCTCGTCGCGGTCGCGGCGCTCCCGGTGCTCGCGTTCGCCGGCAACCAGTTCGGCCTGCAGGCGACCGGCGACGTTCACGCCGTCGCCGGCCACTACATGGAGATGGCGGCGATGGCCATCGGGCTGTTACTGCTCGGCCTCGTCGCGGCCGCCGGCGCGCCGGGACACCGCGTCGTCGCGTGGCTGACCGGTGGCCTCGCCGTCTACTTCGGCGCGGTCTCGCTCGCCTTCCCGACGCAGGTGTCCAGCGTGGGGACGATGTGGGCCATCGCGCTCGTCGCGTGGGGGCTGGCGTTCGTCGCCGCGAGCGAGCTTCGGACCAGCGGTCGGACCGCGGTCGCGCGGGAGCGCCCGCTCTCCGCGGGGCAACCGCGAGTGTGACATTCCCGGAGAGTCGCAGGGCGGTCGATGGCCTGATTCGCGTCTGACAGGTCCCCGACGGGCCAGCGCCGCGCGGTCGCCCGGAGAGATTCGCCGCTTTCTCCGACAGCGGCCGCGTATCCGTCGTCTCTCGTCGCAAACTCCGGCGGAGAGACGAACCTTCTTATGGTTCGTCTCGGATACCGTGAGGTATGGGTTTGTTCGACCGTCTCCGCGGCAAAGACCACCCCCGCGTCGCCTTCATCGGCATCGACGGGGTCCCGTTCACTCTCCTCTCTGAGCATCCGGACGAGTTCCCCAACTTCGCGGCGCTGGCCGACGAGGGCTCGGCGGGCGACATCGACAGCATCGTCCCGCCGGAGTCCTCGGCGTGTTGGCCGGCGCTGACGACCGGCGTCAACCCCGGCGAGACCGGCGTCTACGGCTTCCAAGACCGCGAGGTCGGCTCCTACGACACGTACGTCCCGATGGGCCGCGACGTGCAGGCCACCCGCGTCTGGGACCGCGTCACCGACGCCGGCCGCAAGGCCACCGTGATGAACGTCCCCGTGACGTTCCCGCCCCAGCGCAACGTCCAGCGCATGGTCTCGGGCTTCCTCTCGCCCGGCGTCGACAAGGCCGCCTACCCCGACGACTTCCGCGACGCGCTCTCCGAGATGAACTACAAAATCGACGTGAACGCGAAACTCGGTCACGACGACGACAAGACCGCGTTCATGGAGGACGCCCGGAAGACGCTCGACCGGCGCTACGAGGCGTTCGAGCGCTACATCGACCAGGACGACTGGGACCTCTTTTTCGGCGTCTTCATGACGACCGACCGCGTCAACCACTTCCTGTTCAAGGACTACGAGCGCGACGGGAAGAACAAAGACGCCTTCATGGAGTTCTACCGCACCGTCGACGACTACCTCGGCCGCATCCGCGACGCCCTCCCCGAGGACGTGACGCTCATCGTCGCGTCCGACCACGGCTTTACCTCCCTCGACTACGAGGTCCACTGCAACACGTGGCTCGAAGAGAACGGCTGGCTCTCCTACGAGGACGACGACCACGACTCGCTTTCGGACATCGACGAGGACTCGAAGGCGTACTCGCTCATCCCCGGTCGGTTCTTCGTCAACCTCGAAGGCCGCGAGCCCCGCGGGTCGGTCCCGCAGTCGGAGTACGAGTCGGTCCGCGACGAACTCAAGGCCGAACTCGAAGCGCTCGAAGGCCCCGACGGCAACAAGGTCGCAGACCGCGTCGTCGTCAAGGAAGACGCCTTCCGCGGCGACCACGACGACATCGCCCCCGACCTCGTCGTCATCCCGAACCACGGCTTCGACCTGAAGTCCGGCTTCAAGGGCCACGACGACGTGTTCGGCGTCGGCCCCCGCAACGGGATGCACTCGTTCGACAACGCGACGCTGTACGTCGACGACCCCGGCGCGGTCATCGAGGACGCCGACCTCTACGACATCGCCCCGACCATCCTCGACCTCATGGACGTCGAGTACAGCCGCACCGAACTCGACGGCGCGAGCCTCATCCAGCAGTAAGCGGTCGGCGGTCTCTCCTCTTATTGTCGCACCGCGCTCCGAACGTCCCGTTCGAGCCGGTCCGCGTGAGTCAGTCGTAGCTCGCGCGCGTCGGCGGGCGTGACCGTCTCGCGGCCGTCGATTTCGTGCGACACCGGGCTGTAGGCGTCCACGTCGAACCCCATCCGATCGAGGTACGACCGCACCTCCGCGGAGTCCAGTCCGTCCTCGATGGCGGCGTTGACGTACCGGAGCACCGCGTCGAACTCGGGGAGGACGACCTGTTCGTCCGTCACGCGCCCGTCGTCGCCGTCGATTCTGAGGGTCGCGTCGTCGAGGTATTTCACCACGCCCGCGACGCTGTTCGCCAGTCTGACCACGTCGCTCGGGAGCGAACAGTCCGGCGAGCGCCACTCGACCGTGCCGAACTCGGCTCTGAGTTGCACCGGCGTCCAGATCGCGCTCTCGGGGTCGAAGTTCGCCTCGATGGTCGCCCGGTCGACGCCCTCCGCCTCGGCGCGCACGAGGAACTCCTCGAACCGGCGTTCGAGGCGGCGCGACCACTCTCGCGTGTCGTCGGCGTAGCGCCACAGCCGCCCCTGATGCGGCACGTCGTCGTAGGTCATCCGGCGGTACAGCTTCGACCGCGCGCCCGCCGCCAACCGCTTCCCGTCGTAGTACGGCGAGGAGTTCACGAGCGCCAGCGCGGGGTCAAGCGCCACGAGCGCGTTGTACTGGTCGATTTCGCGGCCGGGGCGCTGTTCGACGTGGACGTGCGTTCCCACGCAGTGTCGCGCGTACTGGAAGTCCGACCCGACGACGCGGTTCTGAATGCGCGTCCGGTCGCTCTCCAGTTCCGTCACCGCCTCCTCGCTGAGCGGCGTGGCGAGCGGGACGAGTCGCTTGCCGACTTCCTCGGCCCGCGCGAGGACGTCGCCGAGCCGTTCGTACAGCTCCTCTCGCAACTCGGCCGCCGAGTCGCACGGCGTCGTCTTCACCTCCAACACCGGCTCGACGAACTCCCGTTCGGCCCCGGGAGAGGCGTCGACGAGCCCACCCGGGTCGGTAAACGACCCGTCCTCCTCGACGACCCAGTACTCGACTTCGATACTTCGCCGGAGCGGGTTCGAGGTCGACTCAGACATGGTGACCCCGGCGTTGCGCCGAGTATAGTCTCACACGCATCGTTTCGCTCCTCCGTGAGAAAACATTGTTAACACATACCATGGGTGGGCGGGGAGACGGAAAAAACATTCGCAGACTGCATAGTCGCCGCGGAATCGCTGGACAATCGTTTTCAAAAGCTTCCGTTCGCTAGTCGTTCGTGCCTCAAACGACCGCAGTCGATTGTCACATCAGGTCGTCGAGGTCGTCGCTGTGCCACATCTCTTTGGGGTCTTCTCGGGGTTCGGTCTCCGCCTTGTCGACGGCCTCGCGGGCGCGCTCCATGAACGACTCGACCCGCTCGGAGCGCTCGACGCCGCCGAGGAGGACGAGCGACGCGAGCCGGCCGCTTTCCAGCGGGAAGTCGCCGCCGCGGACCTGCATACTGCCGGTCTCGTCTTCGACCCAGCGACGCGCTCGCTCCACGCCCTTCCGCGGGATGGTGTCCGGCTCCCCGGCGATGACGACCAGCGCGGAGTCCGCGTCGCTCGCGTCGGGCAGGCTCGTGCCCGTCAGGACGGCGCGGCGGGTCGTGCTCATGACCGCGTTGATGTTGTCCTCGGCGTTCGGGGAGGCCTCGGCGCTCGCGTAGCCGAGCGCGGCGATGCCTCCGGAACGGAGGGTGTTGATGACCTCGGAGGTGTCGACGACGCTCTCGCCGACGCCCTCGGTGGCCTCGCCGGCCGCGAGAAGCAGGCCGACGCGGCGAGCGATGGCGTCGTTGATGGCGTCGTAGCCCTCGCTCATCGACTCGCCGGCCGAGCGGAACGCGTCGTTGTCGACGAGGAGGACGGCGTCGGCCTCGCGGGCGACGGTCTTGAGCGACCGACCGGCGTTCACCTGATACAGCGCCCCCTCGTCCTTCCCGGGGAGGATGCCGAGGACGTACACCGGCACGTCGTAGACGCGGCGAAGCGCCTTCGCGAGGACGGGCGCGCCGCCCGAGCCGGAGCCGCCGCCGAGTCCGGCGACGACGAAAATCGACTCCGCCTCGGCCGTCACGCGACCGTCGAGGGCGGACATGACCTCGGTCTGGTCGGACTCCATGACCGCGGCGCCGAGTTCGTTGTCGCCGCCGACGCCGTGGCCGTTGACGCGGTCTTGGCCGATGAGCACGGTCTCGACGGGAAGCGACTGGAGGTCCGCCTTCGCGGTGTTCACCGCGACCGCGTCGAGCACCGCGCCGAACCCCATCTGCCGGTCGAACGACTGGAGAGCCGACGCGAGCTTCCCACCCGCCTGCCCCACACCAATCAGGACGGTTTTCATACATGATTCACTCGGGCGGCCGCCTTGAACATTCCTCACATGAGTACTGTTAACTCACCGGGGCGTTCGACCCGGCCGTTGACCCGGAGCTTTATGACAGATAACGGGACCACGCCGACCTATGACGCCCGACCCGACTCACTCCGACGCCGTTGCCGACGCCACGCTCGGTTCGTCCGCTTCCAGCGCCCCGCCCGCGGCGGACCGCACGACCGACCGCACGGCCGCCCTCGCCGCGCGGCTCGACGCGGTCGAACGCACCATCACCGACGGCGACGCCGACTTCTCGTCGCTCGAAGACCTCGCGGCCGTCGAACACCGGGTCTCCGAACTCGAATCGGCGGTCGAGTCGCTCACCGAGCGCCTCGACGAGATGGACGCCGCGACGCAGGCGATGCGCGGCTACCTCGGCGGCGTCCGCGCCGTCAACGAGGACGTCGAACGCCGGGCGAACGCCGCGCTCGCCAAGGCCGAATCGCTCGAATCGGAGCTCGTCGACGAGACGGCGTCGCCCGTGCGGTCGCGGTCGGCCGACGCGCTCGCCACGGAGGCGGCGTCGCACGCCGGCCGGTCGGATGGCGGAGACGGCAGTGACTCCCAGCGCGCCGAGGGGACCGGCACCGCCACCGGCCCCGCACCCGAGTCTCGCGCCGCGCTCGATTCCCGGGCATCCACCGATTCCCGCGCACCCACCGACTCCCGCGACGACTCCGCCGACCGCGGACTGGCCGCTCGCCTCCGCGACGCGCTGTGATTCGCGTCGTCCTCACGTGTCTGCTCGCGGTCGCCATCGCGGGCGTCGTCTTCCCGGCGGCCGACGCGGCCCGAGCGGACGCGACGACCGTGAAAGTCGGCTCGATGGCCGACGACATCGCGCACGCCGCGACGGCGCTCGCGGCGGCGGAAGACCCGACGCCGGCCGGCGTCGCGGGCGCGCGGCGGCACGTCGTCCTCGACGTTCCCTCCGGGTCGTGGCGGGCCGCCGGCGTCTCCAACCTCACGGTTCGCGGCGGCGACGGCGTCGAACTGGCGGCGGGTGTCGCCGGCGGCCCGACCGTCGTCCGTCGCGTCGGCGGCCCTCGGACTCGCGTCGCCGGCGACCGACTCGTCCTCGGGCCGGGCGAACACCGGCTCAGACTGACGCTCGAAGCCGACGCGGGCGGTTCGGTCGTCGTCATCGCCCCCGCGACCGCCAACTCGTCGGCGGCGTAGGTTCAAATACCCGGACGGGACCACGCCCCCGTATGCCCCTCGACTCTCTCTCCGAAACCGTGGCCGCGGCGCTTCCCGACGCGCTCGGCGACCGACTCGCCGACGCGGCCGACAGTCGGAACGCGTCCGGCGATTCCGCCGCCGACTGCGGCTGTGTGACGGCGTTCTCGACGCCCACCGACCGCCCCGACGACGACACCTTGACGCTCGCGGTCGACGCCGGCGACTGCCCGCACCGCGGGTCGCTTTCGACCTCGGCCGCCTGTCGCGCGACGGTCGTCGAGGCGCTCGAAACCCGCGACGCCGACCGGCTCGTCGTCCGCGCCGACGGACTCGAACGCCGGTACGACGCCGACGCGACCGGCCTGCTCGTCGCCGCCGGCCGGTTCGCAGAGCGCGTCCGGTTCCGCGACGACCGCCTCGCCGACCGCGCCCGCGAGGACCCGCTCGGGGCCGCCCACGAGGCGACGGGTCGCGCCGGGCCTGTCCGCCGCGCGGCCGTCGAGACAGGACTCGCGGAGGGCGCGTCTCGAAGCGCCGACTACGGCGACGCGCTCCGGGCGGTCGTCGGGCCGACGCTCGCGCGCTCCCGCGTCGACCCCCGCCCGCCGGCCGACGGGCGACTCGTCGGGGCGACCGACCTCGACACCGGCGCGGTCGCCCGCCGCTACGACCGACCGCACGGTCCCGTCTACCACCTCACGCCGCCCGAATCGACGCTCGGCCACCGCGCCGCGCGGACCCTCGAAGCCGCCCACGACCGACTCGCCCGCGGCACCGTTGAGGCCGGCGCGCGCGCGCCGGGCCGCGCAGTCCGCCTCGTCGCGGACGCGGACGACCCGGTCGAGACGCTCTCGGCGATTCTGGCGAAGCACACCGCGGGCAACGGCGTCCTCGACGACCTGTTTTCTGACCCCGCGGTCTCGGACGTGTACGTCTCGACGCCCGCCGAGGAGAACCCGATTCGCGTCGTCGTCGACGGCGTCTCGATGCCGACGAACGTCCGCCTCGCACCCGGCGGCGCGGAGTCGCTCGCCTCCCGCCTGCGACGCGTGAGCGGCGCGTCGTTCTCCCGCGCCGACCCGACGCTCGACACCGTCGTCGAGGCCGGCGGCGCGACCGTCCGGGTCGCGGGCGTGACCGCGCCCGCCAGCGACGGGTTGGGCTTCGCGTTCCGCCGCCACGACGAGACGCCGCTGACGCTCCCCGCGCTCGTCGCCAACGGGACGCTGTCGGCCGACGCCGCGGCGCTCTGTTCGCTCGCGGTCGAACGCGGGGCCTCGGTCCTCGTCGCCGGGTCGCGCGGAGCCGGCAAGACGACGTTCCTCGGCTCGCTCCTGTGGGAACTCCCGCGCGACGTTCGCACGGTGCTCATCGAGGACACGCCGGAGCTCCCGGCGTCGAGCCTGCTGGACGCCGACCGCGACGTGCAGACGCTCCGAACCGACACGACCGGCGGCCCGGAGCCGACGCCGCAGGAGGCGCTCCACGCGGCGCTCCGACTGGGCGACGGCGCGCTCGCGCTCGGCGAAGTCCGGGGCGAGGAGGCCGCCGTCCTCTACGAGGCGATGCGCGTCGGCGCGAACGCGAACGCGGTCCTCGGAACCATCCACGGCGACGGAGCCGCCGACGTGCGCGAGCGCGTCGTCTCCGACCTCGACGTCCCGGCGTCGTCGTTCGCCGCCACCGACCTCGTCGTCACCTGCGAGCACGCGGACGCACACCGCGTCGCCCGCGTCGAGGAGGTCCGCCCCGTCGGCGACGACGCGGCGTTCGAGACGCTGTTCGAACACGACGGCCGCGCCCTCGAACCCACGGGGTCGGTCGCGCGCGGCGACAGCCTCGCGGTCGAGTCGCTCGCGCGCCCCGGCGAGTCGTACGCCGACGTGCTCGACGCGCTCGACGCCCGCGCCACCTCCCTCGACTCGCTCGCCGAGACGGAACGGACGGCTCCAGACGACCTCGCCGCGGCCCGAGCGGAGCGTGGTGCGGGATGCTGAACCCGGACACGGCCACGAGCGAGGGCGCTGACTCCGATGCGTCCCGGTTGGCCCACGCGGCCGCGACGACGCTCGCGCGGCTCTCGCCCGACTCCGTCGACGCCGAGCCGAGCGACGAGCTCCGCCGCTCGCTGGCGTTTCTCGACGCCGACCTCGACGCGGAGACCGTCGTCGCCGCGGGCTACGGCGCGGCGCTTCCGGCCGGAGTGCTCGGCGGACTCGTCGCCCTCGTGGCCCGGCTTCCGACCGTCACGGTCGTCTTCGTCGCGCTCGCGGCCGCGCTCGGCGCGACCCACGCGGTTCACACGCTTCCCGTCTGGCTGGCGACGCTCCGCCGGACGCGGGCGCTCGGGAACGCGCCGGAACTCGTCGGCCGCATCGCGCTCCGGATGCGCATCGAGCCCTCGGTCGAGCGGGCCAGCGCGTTCGCCGCGCGCGGCGGCGACGACCCGCTTTCGGCCTCGCTCGCCGCGCACGCCGACCGGGCCCGCGGGACGCCGACCGCGGGACTCTCCGAGTTCGCCGACGCGTGGCGCGCGTGGTTCCCGGCGCTCGACCGCTCGACCGCGCTCCTGCAGACCGCCGCGGACGTGCCAGCCGGCGAGCGCGACCGGGCGCTCGACCGCGCCCACGAGGTCGTCCGCGAGGGGACCCGCGACCGCCTCGCCGACTTCGTCGGCTCCGTCCGCGGACCGGTGACGGCGGTCTACGCCTTCGGCGTCCTGCTCCCGCTCGCGCTGGTCGGCGCGCTCCCCGCCGCCGGCGTCGCCGGCGTCGGCGTCACCGCCGCGCACGTCGCCTTCGTCTACGACGCGGCGCTTCCCGCGTGCCTCCTCGCCGCCGTCGGGTGGGTGCTCGTCCGCCGGCCCGTCGCGTTCGCGCCGCTCTCGGTCGCCGCCTCCCACCCCGCCGTCGACGACCACCGTCTCCCCGGCGTCGCCGGCGGCGCGGTCGTCGGCGTCGTCGGCTTCGTCGCCGCCGACGCGCTCGTCGCGCCGTGGCTCGCACCGCTCGCCGCCGTCGGGCTCGGAACCGGGACCGCGCTGTTCGTCGCGGCCCGTCCGGTCATGGCGCTCAGAGCGCGCGTCCGCGCGGTCGAAGACGGCCTCCCCGACGCGCTCTACCTCGTCGGCCGCGCCGTCGGCGAGGGCGAGGCCGTCGAATCCGCGCTCGCCCGCGCGGCGACTTCCGTCCCCGGCGCGACCGGCGACCTGCTGGACGAGGCCGTCGGCGTCCAGCGCCGTCTCCGCGTGGGCGTCGCCGAGTCGTTCCGCGGCGAGTACGGCGTCCTCGAATCGACCCCGAGCCCCCGCGTCGCTGGCGTGGCGACGCTCCTCGGCCTCGCCGCCAGCGAGGGCCGACCCGCCGGCCGCGCCATCGTCTCGATGGCCGACCAGCTCTCAGCGCTGTCCCGACTCGACGCCGAGGCCCGCCGCGAACTCGCCTCGGTCACGGAGACGCTGTCGAACACGGCGGCCGTCTTCGGGCCGCTCGTCGCCGGCGCGACCGTCGCGCTGGCCGACGGGATGGCCCCCGCGAAGACGCTCGACCAGACGGCCGTCGCCGCGCCGCTTTCGACCGGTGACCTCGGGCTGGCCGTCGGCACGTACGTCCTCCTCTCGGCGGTCATCCTGACGACGCTCTCGGTCGGCGTCGAACACGGCCTCGACCGCCACCTCGTCGCCTCTCGCGTCGGTCGCGCGCTCGTGTCGGCGACGACGACGTTCGCCGTCGCGTTCGCCGCCGCGGGGGCGCTCGTCTGAGCCGCCGCGACTCCGTGCTGAGGTTTATATACCCGGACGGGACCACCCCGGTCTATGCTCGACGCACCGCTCGATACGCTCTACACGTGGGCCGCGCTCTCGGTGGCCGCGACCGTCCTCGTCGGGACGGTCGCCGGGCTTCCGACCACGCCCGCGCCCGACGCCTCGGGAGTCGCCGACGCCGTCGACACCGTGGCCGTCGCCGAGTACGACGCGACAGCCGAACACGACCTCGACGCCGACGCCGTCCGACTCGGCCCGCACCGAATCGGACTCCGAAACGACGGCGGCGCGGCGCACGCCACGTTCGGGTTCGGCCCAGTCACGCCGGCGACGCCCGACTCCCGACTCGGTTCGGTCGCCGCCGGCACACCGCCGAGCGCCGTCTTCGACTCGCCCGCCGCGCTCGCCGCCGCGGCCGAGACCGCACGCGACCGGGACGCCTCGTGGCGGCCCGCCGGCGAACTGCTCGTCGTCCGCCACGTCAACTGGGAGGAAACGGATGTCACCGTCGTCTCGGCGTAGGGCACAGACCTCGCCCGTCGCCGCGCTCACCGCCTTGGTCGTCGTCTGCGCGGCGATTTCGTGCTACGCGACGGTGCTCGACGACTCGTTGCCGACCGCCGACCGCGACCTCGCGCCCGCGACGCTGTCGAACGTCGAGTCCGCCCTCGCGGACGACTCGGGCGTCGTCGTCCTCTCGCGGCTCTCGGACGCCCGTGACGCCTGTCCTGACGGCTTTTCCTGTCGCGTCGTCGTCGCGGTCGACGACGACCGCCGCGCCGTCGGTCCCGACGCTCCGGCCGACGCCGACGCGGACTCGACTCGGGTCACCGTCCGCGCCGAACCCGGACGCGTCGGGTTCGGCACGCTCCGCGTCGAGGTGTGGCGATGACCGACCTCGTCTTCGACGTGACGGTGTGTCTGCTTCTCGTGAGCGCGAGCATCGGCCTCGTCGTCACCGCGGACGCCGGCGCGGACACCGGCCTCGGCGGCGACGCCGCGGTCGACGCCGACGGGGTCGCGTCGTCGCTGGCGACGGGCACCGCGACGGTCAACTACTCGCTCGCGCCCGGCGTCGACGCGGCCGACCCGTCGTTGCTCGATGCCGACGGCGTCGACCCCCGCGAACTCGAACGGACCGCCCACGGCAGTCTCGCCGGTCTCCTCGCTCGGGCGGCGCTCGGCGCGGTCACCGTCGACGGCGCTCGCGTGACCCGCGCCCGCGACGACTTCCGCAAGCGGACCGCCGCCCGCGTCGCCTCCGAACTCCCGACCCGCGGCGTCTCCGTCGCCGTCTCGTGGACGCCGTTCCCCGGTTCGTCCGTCCGTGCGAACGACACCCTCGGTCCCGCGCCGCCGTCCTCGGCGACGGTTCACTCCGCGACGCTCGACGTGCCGAGCGGGTTCCCCGCCGCCCGGGAAGACGCGCTCGCCGCAAGCGATGACGGCTTCGACGCCGTCGCTCGGCTCGTCGCAAACCGGACCGTCGCCGGGCTGTTCCCGCCGGCGCTCGCCCGGCTCGCGCTCCGCGGCGACGAGCCGGTGTCGACGCTGATGACCCATCGGTACGAGCGGACCGGCGCGCTGGCGGGGGCCTCCGTCGCGCCCGAGGTCGCCCGCGAGGAGACCCGCGCCGCCAACGCCGACCTCGCGGCGGCGCTGAACCCGCGGTTCGCCGAGACGATGCGCGACCGGTACGACACCCCGCGCGCCGCCGCCGAGGCGGTCTCAGTGGGGCGCGTCACCGTCGTCGTCAGGACGTGGTCGCCGTGAGACTCGCCGACGACGACCGCGGCCGGGTTCCCTTCGCCCTGCTCGGCGTGTTACTGCTCGTCGGGAGCGCGACGTTCTCCGGCGCGCTCGCCGGCCACGACCCCGTGGCCGACCGCCGCGTCGACGACGCGATGGACCGCGCGAGCGCACAGGCCGACGCCGCCGTCCGCGCGGCCGTCGGCGACGCGGCGCGCGCGGCCGCGGCGAACCCCGTCACCTCGCCCGCGAACACGACCGTCGGACGACTGCTCTCCGACGAGCGCCCCTTCCGCGACTATCTCCGGCTCCGCATCGGGCTGGCCGCGACAGAGCGGCTCCGCGCCGTCTCGGTCGCCCGCGGCGACGTGAACGCGACTGCGACCCTGCCGCGACCGACGAACGAGTCGAGCCTGCGAGACGCGATGGACCGCGTCTCCATATCGAGTCGCGAGAACGGGACCGTCCTCGTCGCGACCGTCGAGAACGTCTCGGTCGAAGTCGCCCGCGAGGGCCGCACCGTCGCCGCCGAGGACGCGACCGTGACCGTCGGCGTCCGGACGCCCGTCCTCGCGCTCCACGACCGGACCGAGGCCTTCGAGCGCCGTCTCGACGCGAACGCGCTGGACGGCGGGACGCTCGACGCGACGGTGACGACCGGTCTGTGGGCCTCGGCGTGGACCCGCGGCTGGAGCCAGTACGCCGGCGCGCCCGTCGACAACGTCGTCTCGAACGACCACGCCGCGCTGGCGACGAACGCCGGCGTCCTCCTCGCCGAACAGCAGGCGTTCGGGGCGACTGACGCCGACGGCCGCGGCGCGACCGGTCGCGCCGCCGTCCGCGCCGGTGCCCAGAGCCTGCTCTCGCAGACCGGGGTCCCCGCCGCGCCCGAACTGGCGAACGCGCTTCCCGCACCGAACCCGGCCGCGGAGTCGGCCGCGCGCGAGATACCGACGAACCGGACTATCAACGCCTCCGTCGGCTCCGCCGCCGACCACGCGCTGGTCGGCCTCCTCGACGGTCGCGGCGACGCGCCGGCCTACGACGACGTGGTCGCGGACGCCCACCGCGCCGCGGTCGAAATCGACGCCGAGACGGACGTTCTCTCCCGAATCGAAGACCCGCCGGAGCACTCCGGACGCGGGTGGACGCTCGTCAGCATCTCGACCGACACGTCGTCGTCGGCCGAGACGGTGCCGACGCGAGTGCCGGCGGTCGAAGCCGACACCGTCGTCATCGACGCCGGCTCCCGCATCGTGACGACGGTCGAGACGACCACTCGGACGTTCCGTCGGGGCAACGAAACGCTCCAGACCGAAGCGCGAACGGAGACGCGGACGCGCGTCGACCTCGCGGCCGTCGTCGACCCGGCCACCGTCTCCGCCCCCGTGCGCCCCCTCGACCCCGCGAGTACCCCCGGCGGCGCGCTCGACGGCGAGAACTTCGCCGCGGCCGCCGACGCGGCCGCCGACATGGTCGTGTCGCGCGGCGGCTTCGACGACATCGCCTGCGACGTTGCGACCGGCGACCCGCCCGAGCCGCGGCAGGCGACCGCACCGGCGGCGGACGGCCTCGACCGCTGGGTCCGCGCGGACCTCGTCGCGCTCGCCGACCGCGTCAGAGACCGACGCGTGACGGCGTCCGCACGGCGGGTCGCCGCGGGCGAGGTGAACCTCGCCGCGGAACTCGCGGCCGACCTCCGCGCCGACCGCCGCGACCTCGTGGGCGCACCGACCGCCTACGACGGTGTCGCCGACCGGACGCGCGTCGCGGTTCGCGCGACCTACCTCGACCGCGTGCTGGCGACGCTCGACCGCCGGGCGAACCAGACCGCGGCGGCGAGCGACGCGGCCGACAACGCGAGCCGGGACGCGGACCTCGGGTCGCTCTCGGAGGCGGTCCGCGCCGAGGAGGTCGCCCGCGCGGCGCTCGGCGACTCGCGAGCCGACGGCGCGAACGGGACTGGCAACGAAAGCGGCGTCCGCTTCGTCCCCGACGCGGACCCGATGTACCTCTCGCTCGGCGGCCTCGACGGCGCTTCGGTCCCGACGGTCGCCCGCGGCGGCACCTATCACCCGCTCGTCGCCCGCAACACCAACCTGTTTACGCTCCCCTACGGCGACGCCGCCGACACCGTTCTCGAACCGGTGTTCGGCTCGAACCGCCGCGTCCCGCTTCGCGTCGCGGCCCGCACGCTCCTCGCGGCCGACTCGACGCTCGAAAACACGAACGGGACGAACGAGACGCTCGCCGACAGACGCGACCGGCTCGAAACCGCGGTCGACCGGTCGGTCGTTCCCGCGGAGACGGCCGCCCGCCACACGCTTCGCGACCACACCAATCACTCCGTGACGGAGCGCCAACGGATTCTGGAGCGCTCGCTCGGCGCGTGGGACGACCCCGCTCACCGGGCGCTGGCGATTACGAACGGCTCCGCGGCGCGCGCAATCGCCGTCGAGGCGGCCGCCCCGGGAACCGTCGAGGCCGACCTCCTCGAACGCCGCCTCGACGTGGCGTTCAGAACCGTCCGCCGAGACCGCTCGACGACGGTCCCACAGCGGCTCACGAACCGGACGGTCGAGACGACGCGAACCGCCCGTCAGCAGGCCGTCGCCGACGTGGCGACCGACGCGGCGATGAACGCCACCGAGGACGCGGTCGCCGACCGCCTGAACGACACGCTCGACTCGCGGTTCGACACGCCGTTCAAGCGCGTCCCCGCCGGGATGCCGGTCGCGCCCGTCCCCGGCTCCTGGTACGCGACGGTCAACGTCTGGGACGTGGCGGTCGCCGGCGAGTTCGCGCAGTTCCGCGTCCACGCCCGCGGCGACACGGAGTCGCTGACGTACGCCCGCGACGGGTCGCCCGTCGCCCTCGACTGGGACGGCGACGGCGTCGCCGAGACGGTCGGCCGCGGCGACCGCGTCTCGTTCGACGTGGAGACGACAATCGTCGTCGCGGTGCCGCCGTCGGGCATCGGCGTCGGCGACATCGACGGCGACGCGGACGAGCGCTCCGAGGGGTGGCAGGGAGGACCGGGCTGTACCGTCGCGGCCGACTGTCCGCCCGACGAGTAGCCGCCAATACGACCCGAGTGGCAACCGTTTTGCCGCCGGAACGCCGAACCCGCGGTGTATGTTGCACGACGCCGCCGCGGAGCCCGGAACCCTCTCGGCCGACGAGTTGCGGGCCGCCTACGAGGACGAGATTCGCCGCGCAGTCGACGCCGCAGGGCCGGAGACGGCCGCCGAGGCCGCCGGTGTCTCGGAAGCCGCGCTCTCGAACGGCGTGTTGGACCTCACGCTCGAACAGGCCGCCGCGGTCCTCGAACTCACCGACGACAACCCCGACGCCGACGCCATCGTCTGGGAGTTCCGCGACCACCTCCTCATGGGTATGACGAGCGGTATCCTCGACGTTGACACCCTCGCGTCCGAGGTCGACCTCGACCTCTCCGGACAGGAGATTCAGCAGGCCATCGAGGGCCGCACCGCCGCCACGTTGAACGAACTGGCCGCCATCCACCACGCCATCGCCGTCCGAAACGAGCGATGAGAGTCGCCGTCCTCGGCTGTGGCTACGTCGGCCTCGAACTCGCCCGCACGCTCGTCGCCGACGGCCACGACGTGTGGGGCGTCCGCCGTTCAGACGACGGTCTCGCCGCCGTCGAAGCGACCGGCGCGGAAGCCGTCCGCGCCGACGTGACCGACGCCGACTCCCTCGGCGCGGTCCCCGACGTTGACCACGTCGTCTTCGCCGCGAGTTCCGGCGGCCGCGGGGCCGACGCCGCCCGGACCGTCTTCGTCGACGGCCTCCGAACGGCAATCGACCGGTTCGCCGCCCGCGACTCGCCGCCCGAGCGTCTCGTCTACACGTCGAGCACGGGCGTCTACGGCGACCACGGCGGCGACTTCGTCGACGAGTCCACGCCGCTCGACCCGACGACGGACAAGACGCGCGTCCTCGCCGAGGCCGAGCGCGTCGCCCGCGAGCACGCCGCCGAGCGGGGAATCGAAGGGACCGTCACCCGGTTCGCCGGACTCTACGGTCCCGATCGCTACCGACTCGACCGCTATCTGAACGGCCCGGTCACGGCGGGCTACCTCAACATGGTCCACCGGGACGACGCCGCGGGCGTCGTCGCCTACCTCCTCGAAACCGACCGCGCCCGCGACGACACCGTCCTCGTCGTCGACGACGAACCCGTCTCGAAACACGCGTTCGCCGACTGGCTGGCCGACGAGTGCGGCGTTCCGCGCCCCGAAAAGCGCACGAAGGAAGAACGCCTCGACGCGGGCGACCTCTCGGCGGCCGCCCGTCGCCGCGTCCTGACGAGCAAGCGCTGTTCGAACGACCACCTCCGCGAACTCGGCTATTCGTTCGCGTATCCGACGTATCGGGAGGGTTACCGGGCGGCAATCGACGCCTACCGAGCGGACGGCGACTGACCGTATTCACGGCTCGACAGGTTCGAACCGCCGAAATTCTGTCAATCTGGACAACTCGATTAGGGGGAATATTCATACGGTAGGCCCCGGTCGTGTTGTGTATGTTGGGTCCGGTGGGGCAGTTCGACACGGGTGCTATCTTCGAGTCTCTCGACTCGTTCGTGCGCACTCACACCGAGGTCGCGGCGGCACTCGTCGTCGCGCTCGGTGCCCTCGCGCTCGTCGTCTACGCCGGGATTCGGTTCAAGCGGCCGATGGGCACGCGCTTCGCCGAGGCGCTGGAGGGCGTCGACGAAATCGCCGTCCTCATGCATCCGAACCCGGACCCCGACGCCATGGCCGCGGCGATCGGCGTGGCCTGTCTCGCAGAACAGGTCGGCACCACACCGACCATCCAGTTCGCCGGCCAGATTCGACACCAAGAAAATCGCGCGTTCCGAACCGTTCTCGACCTCGACTTAGACCCAATCGACCACGTGAGCGACCTCGCCGCCGAAGCGGTCGTCCTCGTCGACCACAACGCGCCCCGCGGCTTCGCGGGTGCGGAGGGCGTCCTCCCCTACGCCGTCGTCGACCACCACCCCGGCGACGGCACCGGCGAGGCCTTTACCGACGTGCGGACCGACTACGGCGCGTGTTCGAGCATCGTCGCCGAGTACTTCCGCGACGTGGGCGCGAAACCCGTCCCGCCGGACATGCACGCGAGCGAGGTGAACGCCTCCTACACCGTCCCCTCGCAGGTCGCCACGGGCCTCGTCTACGGGATTCTCACGGACACCAAACACCTCACTGCGGGCTGTTCGGCCGCGGACTTCGACGCCGCCGGCTTCCTCTTTCCCGGCGTCAACGAGGACCACCTCGACCGCATCGCCAACCCCGAGGTCTCCCGCGAGGTGCTGGAGGCGAAAGCCCGCGCCATCGCCGGTCGCGACGTGCGCGGCCCCTTCGCCGTCGCCGACATCGGCACTATCTCGAACGTCGACGCCATCCCGCAGGCGGCCGACGAACTCATCCAACTCGAAGGCGTCACCGCGGCGGTCGTCTGCGGCGAACGCGAGAGCAACGTCTACCTCTCGGGGCGCTCCCGCGACGACCGGGTCCACATGGGTCGGACGCTGGAGTCCGCGCTCGACCACTACCGCGGGGCGAGCGCCGGCGGCCACGCCCGGATGGGCGGCGGGCAGATAATCCGTCCCGACGCCGTCACCGACGGCGGCGACGGCGAGTCCGTCCCCCGCGACGAACTCGTCGAACACATCTTCGAGGCGCTGTCGGGCGATATCTGACCCTCGGACCGGACCGCCGTCGCCGGACGCGGACCGGTGGCCCTTAACAGCCGGCCGCCGTAGGCCCGCCCATGGCTACAGGACGGGCGACGTGGGCCTACCGCGACCGGTTCGGCGACAGCTTCGGCCGCACCTTCTACCGCCGGTTCGGTCCCGGCGTCGTCTCCAGCATCGGCATCGGAACCTACCTCGGCGAGCCGACCGACGCGGTCGACGAGCGCTACCGCGAGTCGCTCGGCTCCGCGCTCGAACACGGCGTCAACCTCGTCGACACGGCGTCGAACTACCGCCACGGGCGCTCCGAGCGTGTCGTCGGCGACGCGGTCCGCGGGGCCGACGTCGACCGCGACGCCGTCGTCGTCGCCTCGAAGGCCGGCTTCGTCCCCTTCGACCGCGAGCGCCCCGCCGACCCCGGCGCGTACGTCCGCGAGACGGTCCTCGACGCGGGCCTCGCCGACCCCGACGAACTCGCACACGGCAGTCACACCATCGCGCCCGCCTTCGTCGACGAGATGGTCGACCGGTCGCTCGACCTGACGGGACTGGACCACGTCGACTGCTACTACCTCCACAACCCCGAGACGCAGTTGGCCGTCGCCGACCGCGAGACGGTGTACGACCGCGTCGAGGCCGCCTTCGAGGTGCTCGAACGCCGGGTCGCGGCCGACGATATTGGCCGCTACGGCGTCGCAACATGGGAGGCGCTCCGGGTCGCGCCGGACCACGACGCCTACCTGTCGCTCCCCGAACTCGTCCATCGGGCCGAGCGCGCGGCCGAGACCGTCGGCAACGACGACCACTCGCTCGAAGCGATTCAGCTCCCGTTCAACGTCGTGATGGCCGACGCGTTCACCGTCGAGGCCCACGACACCGAGGCGGGCGAGGCGATGAGCGCCCTCTGGTACGCCCACGAACACGGCCTGCACGCCTTCACGAGCGCCAGCCTCGCGCAGGGCGACCTCGCCGCCGAGATTCCGGCATCGGTGAACTCGGTGCTCGCGGGCGACACGGCGGCCCAGCGGGCGCTCAACTTCTCGCGGAGCGCCCCCGGCGTGACCGCGGCGCTCGTCGGCGCGTCGTCGGTAGAACACGTCGCGGAGAACGTCGCGGCCGGCACGTTCGACCCCCTCGGGGCGCGGGCGTTCGATTCGGTCTTCGAGTGAGCGGTCGCCGGCTCCTGCGGGCGGCCGCTGTCGGTCGATTCGCGGTTATCTGAGCTCTTTCCACTCGCGCCCGCAGTCGCCGCAGATGCGGACCGAGAACACCTCGTCCGGGTCGTTTTTCTTCTTCAGCGACTCGCCGCACTCGGCGCAGGTCAGCCGCCCGTAGGTGTCTTTCTCTAACTCCCCGTCTCGAAGCCCCTTCCGCGTTGTCTTCATACGCTCCCGTTTGTGCAACGAACATAAAAACCCGACGACAGTCCCGTTTTCGTCCCGCACGACGCCCGGCGGTCTCGTTCAGCCGAAACTGTTGTCACCCCGGGGCGCGCGGTGTTGTCCGTGTCACGTGGTCGCCTCTTCGGAACGCTCTGCGGGATGGTGCTACTCGTCAACCTCGCGCGGGTCGTCTTCGCACCGCTTCTCGGGGAGTTCATTCTCTTCTTCGGGGTCGACCGGGCCACCGTCGGCATCGTCGCCACCCTCGTCTGGCTCGGGAGCGCCGTCCTCCGCGTCCCGACCGGCTGGCTCCTCACCCGCGTTCCGAGACACCGCGTGGTGCTCGGGACCGGCGTCGTCCTCGTCGTCGCCTCGGGCGTCACCGCCAGCGCGACCACCGTCGAGACGCTGATGGTCGGCGCGGTCTCGATGGGCCTCGCCTCGGGCGCGTACTTCGTCGCCGCCAACCCGCTCGTGAGCGAGCTGTTCCCCGACCGCGTCGGCCGCGCGATGGGCATCCACGGCACCGCAAGCCAGCTCGCGGCCGTCGGCGTCGCCCCCTTCGTCACGCTCGTCCTCGCGGTCGGCCCCGATCTCGTCGACCGCCTCCCGTTCGTCTCCGCGGCGTGGCAACTCGTCTTCGTCTGCGTCGGGGTCGCGGCCGCCGTCGTGACGCTCGCGCTGTTCGTCACGGCCCGCTCGACGGACCTCCCGGACGCGGGCGCGGCCGACCGCGACCTCCTCGGCGCGGCCCGCACGGAGTGGCGCGTCATCCTCACCGGCATCGTCATCCTCGGGTTCACCGGCTTCGTCTGGCAGGGCCTGTTCAACTTCTACGAGCTGTACATGGTGTCGAAGGGCCTGCCGGCGACGACGGCGCGCAACATGCTGACGGTCATCTTCGGCGCGGGCGTGCCGGCGTTTTTCCTCTCGGGGCGGCTCGCGGACAAGCTCCCGCGCATCCCGTACATCCTCGGCGTGCTCGTCTCCTTCGTCGTCTCGGTGTTCGCCCTCACGATGACGACCAGCCTCGTCGGTCTCGTCGTCGTCACCGCGGTCGTCGGCTACGTCATCCACAGCCTCTTTCCGGCGCTCGACGCCTACCTGCTCGACACGCTCCCCGACGAGAGCCGCGGGAGCGCCTACTCGGTGTACTCGTTCGGCATGATGATATTCCAGGCCAGCGGGTCGGGCGCGGTCGGCACCCTGACCGACTCCGGCTACGCGTTCGACGAGGTGTTCTTCTGGTTCTCGGTCGGGCTGGCGGTCGTCGTCGCGGGCCTCATCGCGTTCCAGCGCGCCGGGCGCATCCCGAACTGAGCGTCTCGGCGGCGGTCGAGCGAAGTCGGCAGACGACTCGGCTCTCGCCGCACTTTTGCTCGCCCGGTCCCACGACCGACACGATGGAGTACGTACAAGAGCGGGTCACGACGCTCCACGACCTCGCCGGTTCGGTCCCCGACGCCCCGACCGACCGCGCCGCCGTGGTCGTGCCGATGACGGAGCGGGAGTACGCCGGCCTCGCCGCCGACCGGGTGCTCTCGACGCTGGAGTCGCTCTCGCCGGCGCGGGTCGTCGTCCCCCTCCGCGCGCCCGCCGACCGGGTCGCCCCGTTCGCCGATTGGCTCGACGAGTACGACCTGCCGCTCGACGTGCTGTGGTGCGACGGCCCCCGCGTCGCCGACCTGCTGGACTCCCACGGCCTCGACGGCGAGCGCGGCAAGGGACGCGACGTGTGGCTCGCGCTCGGCTGTGCCGCCAGCGAGGAGTACGTCGTCGTCCACGACGCGGACACGAAGACCTACGACGGGCGCTACGTCCCGCGGCTCCTGTTCCCGCTGGCCCACGGCCACGACTTCTCGAAGGGCTACTACGCCCGCGTCGAGGAGGGGCGGCTCTACGGCCGGCTGTTCAGGCTGTTTTACGCCCCGCTCGTCCGCGCGCTCGAAGCCGAGACGGACGCCCCAATCGTCCGGTATCTCGACTCGTTTCGGTACGCGCTGGCCGGGGAGTTCGCGGCCACCTCGGACCTCGCGGTGCGGATGCGCTCGCCGCGGAAGTGGGGCCTCGAAGTCGGCACCCTGGGCGACGCTTTCGCCCACGCCGGCTTCGACCGGAGCGCGCAGGTCGACCTCGGCGAGTACGAACACGACCACCGTTCGGTGAGCGGGCCGACCGGCCTCTCGGACATGAGCGAGTCGGTCGGGCGGACGCTCCTCCGGGCGGTCGTCGAACACGGCGGAGACGTCGAGTTCGACACGCTCGCAGAGCGCTACCGCGAGGCCGGACACCGGCTGGTCGAGCAGTACGCGGCCGACGCGGCGTTCAACGGCTTCGACTACGACCGCGGAGACGAGCGCGAGCAGGTCGCCACCTACGCCGATGCCATCTCGAAACCCGGCGCGGACACGCGGCTCCCGGCGTGGACGGACACGACGCTGTCGCCCGACGGGGTGCTCGCCGCCGCGAGCGACGACCTCGACGACGTGCGGGAGGGCGCGGGCCGATGAGCGAGACCACCTACGACGACCTCGCGGGCGTCGTCGACCTCTTCGGCGCGCTCACCCGCGAGGAACTGGAGACCGCGCTCGACGAACTCGCGTTCAAACAGGGCCGCGAGACCGACGACGACGCGCTGTCGGGCGCGATTTCCGACGCGGTCGACGCCTACTACCTCGTCCCCTACGAGGACGACGAGACGGACGCGGAACTCCTGACCGTTGGCCCGATGGCGTTTCCGACGCTCCCCGACCGGGCGGAGGACCTGCCGCACATCCTCGACTACCCGACCCGCGAGGTGCCGCGGGACGAGTTGGCGACGCAGGTCGAATCGCGTCTCCGGGCGGCGGCCGCGAGCGCGGTGCAGACGGGCGACACCGACGAAATCGAGCGTCTGCTGGACGTGACGTACGACCTCGAAGCGTGGGCCGACACCGACGTGGGGTCGATCCGCGAGCGCCTCGACGCCGCGCTGGACGCGGAGGGGCAGGCCTAAGTCGCGGCATCTCTTTACGAATCGTGACGATGGACCTCGCGGGCGTCAGCCGACACGAACCGGTGACCGTCGACGCGGGCCGGCGGGCGGCCGTCATCGCTCCCGTCGTGTTCCGCGACGAGCGGCCGCACATCCTGTTTACCAAGCGCGCCGACCACCTCGGCGAGCATCCGGGCCAGATGAGTTTCCCCGGCGGCGGCCGCGAACCGAGCGACGCCGACCTGCGGGCGACCGCGCTCCGCGAGTCCAACGAGGAAATCGGGCTCCGACCCGAGGAGGCTGATTTCCACGGTCGACTCGACGACATCCTCACCGTGACCGACTACTCCGTCTCGCCGTTCGTCGCCACGGTGCCCGACCGCGCGTACGAACCCGACCGGCGCGAGGTGGCCGAAATCGCGGTGCTCGCGGTCGACGACCTGACCGACCGCGCGAACTACGAGTCGGAGCGCCGCGACCACCCGCAGTACGGCGAGATTCGGCTCCACTTCTTCCACGTCGACGGCTACACCGTCTGGGGCGCGACCGGGCGGATGCTCGTGCAACTGCTCGAACTCACGACCGACTGGCGCGTCCCCGAGGAGGTCGACCGCGTGGTCGACCCCGACGCCGACTACCCGGTGTAGTGCCCCTCGGCGCGCGCCGACCCGGCGCAGTCACTCACGGCGTCTGAATCAGTTCCGAAAAACAGCGTCGTCGACGTCGCTCCCGTTTCTCCCTGCCTGTTCCCTGTCTGTTCCGGCCCGCGTGTACCCCCTCAGCCGAGGAGGTACTTGAGCGCGGGGCGCTGGCGGACGAACTCCATCTTCTCGATGATGGCGTCGAGGCCGAGGATGCGGCCCGCCGCGAGCGTCCCGACGATGGCGAACATCAGCAGCCCGAACAGGTCGCCGTTGACCACGCCGTGGCCCCAATCGGCGTTCCCGAGGTAGAAGAACACCATCAGGACGCCGCCGAAGAAGGCGGCGAGCCGGACGAGCGCACCCACGATGAGCCCGAGACCGATGAGGAACTCGCCCCACGGAACCATGATGTTCGTGAGGTCGAGGAGCCACGGGGTCGCGGCGGCCCACGCGAAGAAGCCCTGTAGGGGCGAGGCGGCGGGGGCGTTCGCGAGGTAGCCCGCGGCGCTGAACGCCTCGCCGGTCAGCTTCCCCCAACCCGCGTGGAGGAACCAGTAGCCGGTGATGAGGCGGGTCAACACGAGCACGTAGCCCGTGATACCCCGCGAGTAGTCGAAGTCCATTCTGTTCCCCAGCATCTCGATTTGTGCGTTAGCGGGCATCTCGGTTCACCTTACATCTGAATCGTCGGCCGCGAACCCCATATAACGACGACGCGATTTCCGAATCCATAGAACTGGGAATGACCGAAAACGGGCGTTTGAGACTGTCACGATTCGCTTTCGAATACTAATCGGAGTTCAGAATTGTGTCCTGAATACAATCGTGTTGGTACGCCGGTGGACACGGCGGTCTCTCGCAGTGAGACCGGCTGACACGCGCTTCGGAGCCGCTCGCCGTCGCGCCGACACGGGCTATATAAACACCGCCGCGGCGAGCCAGCATCGCCGTCATCGACAGGGTTTTGGCCTCCTCCGCGCTACTCGTTCTCACATGGTCGCACAGACGATGGATCGCGTTCCGCGACGGTACTGAAATTTCTGTGGTGATAGTATGCTGACCGCCGAGCGCGCGGTCTCGAAGGCCGGTCTGGA
The DNA here is from genome assembly GCF_014635105.1 of Haloferax sulfurifontis. Lineage (NCBI taxonomy): Archaea > Methanobacteriati > Methanobacteriota > Halobacteria > Halobacteriales > Haloferacaceae > Haloferax > Haloferax sulfurifontis. The sequence goes on along the minus strand of NZ_BMCI01000004.1, from coordinate 316,149 downwards.
CGCAGTCGCACTCAAGCCCGCCGAGTGCGACGTGCGCGAGGCGCTTTCGGTCCCGCTCGACGTCGTCGCAATCGACTACGAGGGCCGCGAGCGACTCCCCGACGAGGACGTGTTGCGCGAGCTCGCGGCCGAAAAGGAGGTCCGGCTGACCACGCCGGTCCGCGCCGACGGCTTCGACCCGCTCGGCGACGACTCGCTGTACGAGTGGCTCCCGGACGGGATTCGGCAGGTGCTCGTAGCCGGCCACGGCGCGTACCTGACCGACGACGAAGCGCGTCGCGCGGTCGCCCCGCGTCTCCGCGCCGCGAGAGAGCGTGCGCCCGACGCGTGGGTCGGCACAGAAGGCGTCGAGCGAATCGCTCTCGCCGCCGGCGGCACGCAGTACGAACTCCTCTCGCGGTCGACCCGAAGGGACGTGCGAGCGCTCCGGGCGGCCGGCTTCGACGGCGAGGTCGCGGTCTACGCCCCGACCGTCCTCACCGCCGACGACGACGAGATTCTCGACGCCGTCGGCGCGTACGTCTCCCGTCGCCGCCCCGTCGCTCGCGCGCTCCCCGACGACGCCGCGACCGACGCCTCGGCCGAGGGTCGCGCCCGTGAGGTGCTCCTGAAAGCCTCGCGCGACTACGCGCTCATCGGCTCCGTGGCCGACGTGCGCCGGCGCGTCGACGACCTCCGCGACGCCGGTATCGACCTCGTGGTCGGCTACCCCGCCCGCGGCGTCGACGAGTTCGCCGAGTAAGTCGTCGTTCTCTTCGTCTTCCTGCATCGTCCGCGTCGGCCGCGCCGCCCGCGTCGCATGTCCTCATCTCCCGCGTCCTCGCCACCGACACCGGAGGCCTTTTAGGTGGTCGCCGGAGAGGACAGGTGACGGCACGGTCGGGTGGCTCCTTTCGGACCCACGTGGTTTCCACGCGGGCCACGGCCGGCCGACCTACCCCGTCTCTCTACAATCCTGAGCGACCGCGCCGCGCGGGGCTCGACCACTCCAACGACCGGCGAGCAACTGCCATTCAAGTCGCTCGCCGACGCAGACGGGGTATGAACGAATCGGCGCGCGTCGCGGTCGTCGGCGCGGGCGCGGTCGGACTGACGACCGCCTTCGACCTCGCCGAGCGCGGGGCGCGGGTCACGCTGTTCGAACGCGACGCGCCCGGCGGCGGGTCGACGAGCCGCGCCGCCGGCATCTGTTACGACGCCTACGCCGAGGACATCGACGTGGCCGTCGCCGATAGCGCGATGGCCCGGTTCCGGCGTCTCTCGGGCGAGGGCGAGTTCGCCTTCCACGAGACGCCGTACGTCTTCCTCGCGCGCGAGGGCGACGACGCGGCGGCCGCGGCGCTCGAAGAATCGGTCGAGCGAATGCGCGTCCACGACCGCGCGGTGTCGCTCGTCGACGCCGACGAACTGGCCGACCGGTTCCCGATTCGGACCGACGACGTGCTCCTCGCCGGCGTCGCCGAGAACGCCGGTTGGGCCGACCCCGCGGCCTACGTGGACCTGTTCGTCGGGAAGTGCGAGGCGGCCGGCGTCGAGTTCCGCGTCGGCGACGCGGTGTCGCTCCGGGCCGACCCGCCGGGCGTCGCCGTCGACGACGCGGTGACCGCCCGCTTCGACGCCGTCGTCGTCGCGGCCGGCGTCCACTCGCGCCGCCTGCTCGCCGACGCCGGCCACCCCATCGCGCTCAAGCCGTACCGGGCGCAGGCGCTCGTCGCCGACTGCGACTACCGCGGGCCGACCGTCTACGACGCGACAGAGGAGTCGTACCTGCGGCCGCACCCCGCCGGTGTCCTCGCCGGCGACGGCGTCGAACCGGTCGAACCCGACCCCGACGACTGGGACCCGACCGCGGACGACTGGTTCGTCGCCGACGCCCTCGACGCGGTTCGACACCGGACGGCGGGCGGCGACGCGGGCGAGTCGGGGGGAGGCGGGTCGACCGAACCCGAGCTCGACCGCGCGTGGGCCGGCCTCTGCGGGGCGACCCCGGACCGCAACCCGCTGGTCGGCGCGGTCGCCGAGGGCGTCTACGTCGCCGCCGGCTGGCACGGCCACGGCTTCATGTGGGCACCGGCAATCGGCGAACGACTCGCCGAGGTGGTGCTCGGCGATAGTCAGGAGTCCATTCCCGGCGCGTTCGACCCCCGTCGCTTCGACGGCGACGAGGAGTTCGCGGTGGTCGAAGGGATGGCGCTCGACGGCGACTAGCGCGAAAAGGGGATGCGTCGAGCGCGTCGCGTCCGAAACTGAACCTCAGGCGTCTTGGTCGTCCACGTCGCCGAAGTCGACGTCGTCGTCGGCCTCGGACTCGGTGTCGGTGTCGGTGTCGGCCTCGCCTTCGTCTTCCTCCTCGGTCACGGCGATGTCGCTCGCGCGCTCGTCCTTGGGAATCCGAATCTGGAGCGTGCCGTTCTTGCCGACCGTGGCGGTTCCCTCGGCGGCTTCGACCGCGGCGTCGGAGGGGATGGTCGCCTTCCCCGAGAGCGTGAGACCGCGGCCGGGGAAGCGCATCTCGTAGCCCTCGTGGAAGTCGCGGAAGCGGTCGATGCGAATCTCGACTTCGCCGTCGAGGAAGCGGACCTGCACGTCCTCGGCGCGCGCGCCGGGCGCGTCGAAGACGACGAGGTAGGCGTCCTCGGATTCGAGCAGGTCGTGGGCCAGCGGCTTGCGCTCTTGCATCTGGCTGACGCCGCGGCCGACCCGTTCGAGGACGGCGTTCGCCGCCGACTCGCCGAACTTCCGCAGGTCGCTCATAGCTGAATCTCCTCCAGGTCGCGGGACTCGCCGCAGTACGGACAGGAGAAGTCCGCCACCGTCACGTCGTCGGGCATGTCGTAGGTGTAGTGCATCTCGAACATGTCGAGTTCGCAGTCCTCGTTGGCGCACTTGACTTCGAGGGTCGCGGGCATGGCCGTCAGTTACGCTCCCACGCTCATAAACGCGCGGGAGGCGGAAGCGCCCCCACGACGCGGCGCGGGGCCGCGACCGCCGACCGGTTGCGTTTTCCGCGTCGAACCCGAACCGCGACCGATGACCGACCCCGCCGACCTCACCGTGACTATCGTCGACGGATACGTCGACGAGCCGGCGCACTTCGGCGTGCCGCCGTACATCTCGACGTATCCGAGGTTCACCGCGGGTGCGGTGGTCGACGCGGGCGTCCCCGAGTCCAACGTCGTCTACCACACCATCGACGAACTCCGCGAGGACAGACAGAAGTGGCGCGACGTGGCCGACGCCGACCTCATGATTTACATCGGCGGCATGACCGTCCCCGGCAAGTACGTCGGCGGGACGCCCGCCGAGCCAGACGAGGTGCGCGAACTCGCGTGGGTCGCCGAGGGAACCGCTCTGATGGGCGGGCCGATTCGCTTCGGCGTCGGCGACGAGAACGCCGGCGGCCAGGACATGGAGCGCAAGAACCTCGACTACGACTTCGTCGCCAAAGGCGACATCGAGGCGGCCGCCTACGACCTCGTCGACTCCGGGCTCGAAGGTTTCGGCAACCGCATGCGCGACAACGAGGAACTCGACCGCTGGGCCGCCACGGGCGCGTTCGTGGTCGAACAGCACCCGAACCACCCCGACCATCTCATCTGCGAGATGGAGACCTCGCGGGGCTGTGCCTACCGCTGTTCGTTCTGTACCGAACCGCTGTACGGCAACCCCGCGTTCCGCACCGCCGACTCCGTCGTCAAGGAGGTCGAGAACCTCTACGACCGCGGCGCGCGACACTTCCGACTCGGCCGGCAGGCCGACATCCTCGCGTTCGGTGGCGACGGCGAAGCTCCGAACCCCGACGCGCTCCGCCGGCTCTACGGCGGCATCCGCGAGGTCGCGCCGGACCTCGGTACGCTCCACCTCGACAACGTCAACCCCATCACCATCGTCGGCTGGCCCGAGAAGTCCCGCGAGGCGCTCCGCATCATCGCCGAGCACAACACGGCGGGCGACACCGCGGCGTTCGGCCTCGAATCCGCCGACCCGCTGGTCCAAGAGGAGAACAACCTCAACGTCTCCGCCGACGAGTGCTTCGAGGCGGTCAAAATCGTCAACGAGGTCGCCGGCTGGCGGCCCGGCGATGACCCCGCGGACGCGCCGACCCACGGTTCGGACGCCGCGAACCGCCTGCCGAAGCTCCTCCCCGGCATCAACCTCCTCCACGGGCTGAAAGGCGAGCGCGAGGAGACGTTCGAGCACAACAAGCGGTTCCTCCAGCGCGTCTACGACGAGGGCCTCATGGTCCGCCGCATCAACATCCGGCAGGTGATGGCGTTCGACGGCACCGACATGTCCGACACGGGTGCCGACATCGCCCGCGACCACAAACAGCTGTTCAAGACGTACAAAAAGGAGGTCCGCGAGGAGATCGACCGCCCGATGCTCCGCCGGGTCGCCCCCGCGGGCACGGTCCTCCCGAACGTCCACCTCGAATACCATCAGGACGGCCGGACGTTCGGCCGCCAGCTCGGTACCTACCCGCTTCTGGTGGGAATCCCGGGCGAGCGCGAACTCGGGAAGACAATCGACGTCGCCGTCGTCGACCACGGCTACCGCTCCGTCACCGGCGTTCCCTACCCGCTTGACTTCAACGAGGCGTCGATGGACGAACTCACCGCCATCCCCGGCATCGGTCGCTCGACCGCCGGCGACATCGTGGTGAACCGCCCCTACGCCGACGCCGCCGACGTGGGCGTCGACGCCGACGTGACGAAGTACGTTCAGTAGCGCGTCCAGCCCTCGAAACGCCGTTCTTCACCTGCAACCGCGCTCTCCCTCCGCGCTCGGAATATCCGCCGTGTTCACTCGCAAGCGTGGTGCGTCGTTCACTTGCAGTCGTGGTCTGTCGGTGTGGGGTGACTCTCGTCGAGCGAGCGGTATCGAACCGCGAAAAGAGCGCCGTCAGAAGTCGTCTTCGACGACTTCGCCGACGGCGAAGTTAGACTTGACTTCGGTGATTTCGACTTTCACGCGCTCGCCGACTTCGGTGCCGGGGACGATGATGACGTAGCCGCGTTCGACGCGGGCGATGCCGTCGCCCTGCTTGCCGATGTCCTCGATTTCGACGTAGCGGAGTTCGCCGGCTTCGACGGGCGGTTGCGGCTCGTTCGTGGGCGTCGGTCCGGCGTTCGGTTCGGACTCGGCGGGGTCGTTCGATTCGCGGGAGATGAGCGCGACGCGGTACGTCTCGCCGGGTTCGACGGTCCCGGTCTCGACCTCGCGGCGCGGAATTTCGACGACGTAACGGTCGTCCTCGGTGCGAACGTCAGCATTGAACAGACACAGGAGTTTATCTGAGATTTCCACCGTAAGACCTCCAATATGTGGTCAGGCCGGAGTGTTAAAGATGTACCGCAGTCAGCGGATTCGACTACTGAACCCGCGTCCCGTCGGGCCGTTTCGCGCCCTCGGAGTCGTGGACGACGACCTCGCCCGGACCGGTCTCGACCGGCTCGTAGGCCTCGGTGACGCCCCGCGCCTCGCGGAGCTCTCGAATCGCCCGCTCTTTCAGCGCCCGCGCCAGTTCCTCCGCGTCCTCCCGGGAGATGTCCCGCCCGAGACCCTCGCACTCGTGGGCGCGGACGACGCCCTCCTCGTCGACGGTCTCGCCCATCGGCTGGCTCGTGCCGCCGAGGGCGACGCTGAACGGGTAGGTCTCACAGATGAGCGGGCGGTCCTCGTGGACCTGACAGGCACCCCGTCCGTCGTCGTCTTCCTCGTAGAAGCGGCAGTCGCCGCAGGCGGTCGTCTGGAGCGCCCACTCGAACGTCTCGCCCTCGGGGCCGTCGTCGCCCTCGGCGAGGCCGTAGGGCATCGGGCGGGCCACGTCTCGCCACTCCATCGGGTCCGGTTCGGCGTCCTGCAGGGCGCGCACCTCGTCGGGGAAGACGGTCGCGGTGTGCGGTTCGGGGCCGTCGTCGCCCTCGTAGCCCTTACAGCAGGCCCCACAGCGCGTGCACTCGAAGCCGATGGACTCGATGGCGTCGGCGAGTTCCGACACGTCGAGGTCGCGGGCGCGGGCCAGTTCGGCGTCGAGGTCCATACTCGCGATGCGGGCGCGAGCCCAAAGAGGGGCGCGGTTTTCGCGGGAGCGCGGACCTCATATCGGCGGGGTCTCTACCGCGGTTCGACCCGCTCCGCGTCGGGGTCCCAGCGGACCCGACGCTCGGCGGCCAGTTTCTCGATATGCGCGACGACCGTCGCGCGGGCGAGGTCGCGCACTGCCGAGACGTCCTTGTCGTAGGCGGCGTCGGTCACGGCGTCGGGCGTCGCGTTCCCGGCGCGCACCGCGTCGAGGACGGCCCGCTCGCGATCGTTTCGGTGCGCGACGAGTCGCGCGAGCGTCGCCCGCGGGTCCGTGATTTCGGGGCCGTGACCCGGAAGCAGTCGCTCGGGGCCGCGCGCGTGGAGTCGCCTGAGCGCGACGAGGTAGGCGCGAACGTCTCCCTCGGGCGCGCCCACGACGACGCTCCCCTCGGCGACCGCGAGGTCGCCGCAGAGGAGGGCGTCGCCGGCGACGAAACTCACGTGGTCGCGGGCGTGCCCCGGCGTGTCGAGCACGCCGACGCCCGCGCCGACGGGGAGGGTCGACCCCTCGGCGAACGTCCGGTCGGGTTCGACCCCGGTCGCGTCCGAGAAGGCGCGCTCGCGGCCGCGGCGACACCAGACCGTCGCGTCGGTCTCGCGGGCGTAGGCGGCGACCGCGCCGACGTGGTCCGGGTGGGTGTGGGTGACCGCGAGGTGGTCGATATCCTCGCGTGCGGCGAGGTCGTCGAGGTCGTCGGTGCGGGCCGCGGGGTCGACGAGCAGGCTGTCGCCGCCGTCGGCGACGAGGTAAGCGTTCGTCGCGCCGGTCGGCGCGCGGGTGGCGACGGGAACGGAGACGCGCGTGACGTGCATGGCGGCGGCTACGCTCGCCGATTAGTTAGGTAGTTCGAGAGAAGTGGTGGCTTGGTCTGCGGGAGTGCGCCCCCGCGGGCGGTGGTCTGTCGCGCTATCGGTGGACCGCGCGCTTACGTGTTGAGGAAGTAGACCTGCTTTCGCGCGTCCTTGAAGGAGTAGCGCGAGCCGACGAGGTCGGACTCTTCGAGACGGTTGAGCGCGTAGCGGACGGTGCGGTCCGGCAGCAGCGACTCCTCGGCGAGCTGGCCCTGCGAGAGGGGCGCGTCGCTTTCGAGGACTTTTGCGACGAGCTTCGCGCTCGGGGGAAGCTCGCGGAGGCGCTCTCGGAACTCGGCTTCCGAGAGCAGGTCTTCAGTATCTGGCTCTGCAGAGGTGGTGCTCATACCCGTCACAGGCGGTTGCTCCGTGTTAAGGGTTAGCTACAAGTGTGTGAAAAGAATCCAGACACATAATACACATATTAATATCGTGCGTTTGTTGGAAAATCGGCCGAGAGTAGGCGTCTCACTCCACGTTTCGCATCGTATCGACCGACGGAGTGCCGAGTCGATAGCTCCCGAGCGGCGCGTGACAGCCCGGACAGTGGACGACGAGCCACCCCTCGCTGACGTGCCGTGTTAACGCGTCGGCCTCGCAGGTCTCCCCACAGCTTTTGCATGTTGGCATACCACACGATACGCGCTCAGCGGACGAAAACCTCACTCCAACCGCTCGCCGGACCCCGCTACCGCACCGCGTATCCAGTACCGTTTTACCGTCCCCCCCGCGACTATGCGTAGCGTGAAAGGAAAGGAGTGGTACCAGGCCGACGAGGTCGCCCAGGAGTACGACTCGAAGCGGTTCTCCAAGGGCGGTCGGCTCATCGACCGGCGAGAGAAGGAGGCGGTCCTCGCGGCGCTCGGTCCCGTCGAGGACAAGAACATCCTCGAAATCGCCTGCGGGACCGGCCGGTTCACCGTGATGCTCGCCCAGGAGGGGGCGAACGTCGTCGGACTGGACATCTCGCGGGCGATGATGGTACAGGGCCGGGAGAAGGCTCGCAGGGCGGGGGTCGCCGACCGCATCGAGTTCCTCCGCGGCGACGCGGCGCGACTGCCGTTCCCGGACGACCACTTCGACGCGGTGTTCGCGATGCGGTTTTTCCACCTCGCGGACACCCCGGCGAAGTTCTTAGCCGAGATGGCCCGCGTCTCGAAAGGGCAGGTGTTTTTCGACACCTTCAACGACGGGAGCCTCCGGGTGGCCTACAACTGGTTGCTCCCGATGGGCTCGCGGCTCTACTCGGAGGGTGACGTGCGGCGACTGCTCGGCGACGCCGGCCTCGACCTCGCGGGTGCGAACCACGACTTCGTCATCCCGTTCGGCTTCTACCGGAAGGTCCCCAACGGAATCGCACAGCCGTTCCGTTCGCTCGACCTCGCCGTCGGCGACTCGCCGGTCGGCGACGACCTCGCGTCCGTGTCGTACTGGAACGCGCGGGTCGAATCCGCCGACGAATCGTCCCGCGCGGCGACGCGGGCGAGCGACGCCGAGTGAGGCGTTCTCACGGCAGATTTTAACACGGTTCTCGATTCACATTTAAGTACGTCCACCGCAACTGTCGGGTATGGACCTCTCGGTTGTGCTCCCGACGCTCAACGGTCGGGACCGGCTCGCCACCAGCCTCGACGCGCTGGCCGAGCACGCCCCCGACGCGGAAGTCGTCGTCGTCAACGGTCCCTCCGCCGACGGCACGACCGGGATGGTGAGAGAGCGCGACGACGTGGACGTGCTGGTCGAAATCTCGGACCGCAACCTCAACGTCGCCCGAAACGCCGGCCTCGAAGTCGCCGACGGCGACGTGGTGGCACTCCTTCGGTACGACCTCTCCGTCGAGTCGTCGTGGCTGTCGGCGCTCGAAGCCGGCATCGCCGACGCCGACGTGGTCACCGGGCCGATGCACCAGACGCTCCGCAACGGCATGACGACCGAGTCCCTCGAACGGAACGCCATCGGCGGCCGCACGGTGACGTACTTCAACGGCGGCAACGTCGCGTTCCGCCGCGGGGCCATCGACGCCCTCGACGGCTTCGACGAGTACCTCCAGACGGGCGGCGCGCGCGACGCGGCCCACCGGCTCGCCGGCTTCGACCGCTCCGTCGCGTGGGCACCCGAGATGTGCGTCCGCCGCGAGTTCGAGGCCGACGGCGGCGTCTCCGAGCGCGACTGGGGCTGGAAGTACCGCTCTCTGACCTATCGACTCGTGAAGAACTACGGCGTCAGACCCGGGACCGTCACGCGGACGGCGAAACACGCGGTTTCGGACGGCGTCGGCGCCGCCCTCGGCGTCGTGAAAGGCGACGTGACGCCGTCGGGGTGGGCGGGAACCGGCCGCGACGTGCTCGGCGGTATCGCCACGGGCGTCTCCGACGGGTTGGTCGCCCGCGCCCGCGACCGAACCCGCACGCGGAACCCCCACGGCCGGTCGAAGCGCGCCGACCGCGCCGTCGCCCGATACGACCGGCGCTGACTCTCTTCGGTTACTGTTCTCCGGGGCCGAGCGCCTCGATGACCCGCGCCGCGTTTTTCGAGAACGCCTTCGCCAGCGCGTCTTCCGACACGTCGAGCGTCAGAATCTCCATCACGCCCACGTTCGGGTGGGTCTCGGGCGCGCCGCTCCCGAACAGCACGCGGTCCGGGTGTTCGAGCAGTGCGCGTTCGAGCACGCTCCGATAGCGGACGAAACTCGTGTCGAGATAGAGGTCGTCGTGGTCGTCGAGGAGGTCGATGGCCTCGGCCATCAGCTCGCGGTCGAGCGGGAAGCCGCCGAAGCTCGACAGGATGACCGGGAACCGCCCGAGCAGGGACTCGGCGACGGCGCTCGGCTCGAAGGCCCGCCCGCCCTCGACGAAGACGGGAAGCCCCACGTCTTCCAGCATCGCGAGCGTCTCGTCGTCGGGGAGCCCGTCGACCGCCGGCGCGAGCGAAAAGCCGTGGAAGCGGTCGTCGTAGGCGTACTGCTCGATGTCGTCGGGGTCGGCGTGGTGGGCCGCCCGCGACGACGTGAAGTTCCGGAGCCGCGCCGAGGGTCGGCCGCTCGGGTCGCGCGGGCCGTTGATGCGGGCGAACGCCAGAAACGGGCGGTCGACGCTCATCCGCGCGACCGCGTTGTTCGGCCGGAGGTAACTCCCCTCGACCCGCCGTGCGCCCGGCGAGACGACGGCGCGGACGACGCCCGCCTGATGCAGTTCGCGCTCCAGGCGCTCGGGGCTTATCTCCCGCCCGCGCGCCGCGACCGACCGCTCGTCGGGGTCGAGGCGGGCGTTCACGTCCACGACCCTGAACCCGTGTTCCAACTCCAGCATTGTGGAGTCACTCTCCGGTGGCCGCCAAATAGGTTGCAGAATCCGCCACGCACATTTCACCGAGTTCACAGTACCGCGTCGTTCGTTCACCGACGCGTGACGTTCATTCCTTCACGACGGTGCGGAGAGAGCTTGAAACGCGGTTTTTTGGCCTCATCTACGTATCTTCACGTGTGTGCCTCATCGTCGAGGTCGTCGCGCCGTTGTCCGCGCTCCCGTTCGGTCCCGCGGTCGAGGAACACGACGTCGAACTCGAACTGGAACGCTCGGTCCCGACCGCCTCGCGGGCGACGTCGTTCGTCTGGGTTCGCGGTCCCGACGCGGCGTCGTTCGGGGAGGCGGTGCAGTCGCTCCCGAGCGTCGACGACCTCACGCTCGTCGAGTCAGTCTCGGACCGGGCGCTCTACGGCGTCACGTGGAACGTCTCTGAGACGCCTATCCTAGCGGCGTTGGCGGCGCGAGACGCGGTTCTCTTGGAGTGTCTCTCCACCGCCGACTCGTGGTGGCTCAAGCTCCGGGTCTCGTCGCACCGCGTGCTCACCGACCTCAGACGCGAGTGGGCGGCACACGGTATCGACGCCGAGTTCGACCGCATCACCACGGTCGCCGCCGAGGAGGCACCGGCGGGCGAGGGACTGACCGACACGCAACTCGAAGCCCTGCTTCTCGCGCTCGAACGCGGCTACTTCGAGGAGCATCGGGGCACGTCGCTGGCCGAGCTCGGCGCGGAACTCGGCATCTCGCGGCAGGCGGTCGCCGCCCGCCTCAAACGCGCGTACCGGACGCTCGCAGAGCGGATTCGAGACGAGCGACCCCCAGAATAACGGGTTACATAGTCAACCCACACCAATAGGTACCCGACTACCCATTCGGACTGTATGGACGACCCGCTCGAAGGTGGAGCCGGGTCCGTGGTAACCATCTCCGTCGATCGGTACGACGAGGTGGCGGTCGCCATCGCTTCGGCGGTCGCGACGGCCGCGGAACTCAATCCACTCGAACTCCCGCCGCTCTCCGATATCGGCGTCGACCCCGAAGCGCTCGACGTTCTCTTTCACCCTTCTCACGACCCGTCTCGACGGTTCTCGTTCCAGTACGCGGGCCATCTCGTCTCGCTGTTCGGCGACGGGACGCTCACCGTCGACACCCTCGACGAGTAGCGACGCGCCCGACTCGGCGGAGCCTCGCTCGGCCGCCGAATCGGTCCGCGGTCGTCACCTCCGGGATTCGGAAAACCGCCGCCCTGTCGTGCGATTTCGTAGCGCACTCTCGGCGAAACGTATTTATAGAACTGCAATCGTTGATAGCGGTTGAGGTTTCAACATGGCTTCACGAATGCAGCAACCGTTATACATTCTCGCAGAGGGGACGAACCGAACGCACGGCCGCTCCGCACAGGACTCCAACATCCGCGCCGGAAAGGCCGTCGCCGAAGCCGTACGGACCACGCTCGGCCCGCGCGGCATGGACAAGATGCTCGTCGACTCCTCGGGCGAGGTCGTCATCACGAACGACGGCGCGACCATCCTCGAGAAGATGGACATCGAGCACCCCGCCGCGCAGATGATCGTCGAAGTCTCCCAGACCCAAGAGGAGGAAGTCGGCGACGGCACGACCACCGCGGCCGTCCTCACCGGCGAACTCCTCGCGCACGCCGAGGACCTCCTCGACGCCGACCTCCACCCGACCGTCATCGTCGAGGGCTACACCGAGGCCGCCCGCATCGCGCAGGACGCCATCGACGACATGGTCCTCGACGCGGCCCTCGACGACGACCTGCTCCGGAAGGTCGCCGAATCCTCCATGACCGGCAAAGGGACCGGTGACGTGACCGCCGACGTGCTCGCCAAACACGTCGTCAAGGCGGTCCAGATGGTCCACGAGGACGACAGCGGTGCCTTCAACCGCGACGACGTTCGCGTGCTCACCCGCACGGGCGCGTCCTCCTCGGCGACCGAACTCGTCGAGGGCGTCGTCCTCGACAAGGAGCCCGTCAACGAGAACATGCCCCGGTCCGTCTCCGACGCGACCGTCGCGGTCCTCGACATGAAACTCGACGTTCGCAAGAGCGAGGTCGACACCGAGTACAACATCACGTCCGTCGACCAGCTCACCGCGGCCATCGACGCCGAGGACAGCGAACTCCGCGGCTACGCGAAGGCCCTCTCGGACGCCGGCGTCGACGTGGTGTTCTGCACCAAGTCCATCGACGACCGCGTCGCGGGCTTCCTCGCCGACGCGGGCATCCTCGCGTTCAAGAGCGTCAAGAAGTCCGACGCTCGCGCCCTCGCCCGCGCGACCGGCGCGAAGCGCCTCGGCTCCCTCGCCGACCTCGACGAGTCCGACCTCGGGCGCGTCGACTCCGTGAGCATCCGCACCTTCGGCGACGACGACCTCGCGTTCGTCGAGGGCGGCGCGGCGGCCAAGGCCGTCACGCTGTTCCTCCGCGGCGGCACCGAACACGTCGTCGACGAACTCGAACGCGCCATCGAAGACGCCGTCGACGTGGTCGTCGCCGCCATCGACAAGGGCGGCGTCGTCCCCGGCGCGGGCGCGACGGAAATCGCCATCGCCGACCGCATCCGCTCGGAGGCCGCCGGCATCGAGGGGCGCAAGCAACTGGCGGTCGAGGCCTACGCCGACGCCGTCGAGGCGCTCCCGCGCACCCTCGCCGAGAACACCGGCATGGACCCCATCGACGCGCTCGTCGACCTGCGCGCCCGCTACGAGAACGAGGGCATCGCCGGCATCATCTCCTCGGGCCGCTCCGGCGAAATCGGCGACCCCGTCGAACTCGGCGTCATCGACCCCGTCGCGGTCAAGCGCGAAGCCATCGAGTCCGCGACCGAGGCCGCGACGATGATCGTCCGCATCGACGACGTCATCGCCGCCAAGTAACCGAACCGCCCGCAGAACGCCTCCCCCACTCAACCCACCTCCGGCGGCGACTCCCGCCGCCGGGCCACTTCGTGTCGCTTTTCCCGGTCGTGCCGCCCGCAGACGACCGCCCCGGAGCCGCGCCGCCGAACGGCTACCTCTCAGGACTACCTCTCAGCTGGCCGCTACGTTCTTCCGTGGTGAGCGTCGAACTGCACTCCATGTCCGGTGAAGTCGGGCTTCCGGAAGCCGTGTCGATGGCGATTGGTGGAATGGTCGGCGGAGGTATCTTCGCCGTGCTCGGCGTCGTCGCCGGCGCGGCCGGGACCCTCGCGTGGGCGGCGTTCGTCGTCGCCGGCGTGCTCGCGGTCTGTGCCGGCTACTCACTGCTTCGACTGAACAGTCTGTGCGAGTCGCCGCGGTCGCCCGTCGGCTACGTCGAGCGGTTCACCGACGACAACACCACGCTCGCGGGCGTCGTGGGCTGGACGTTCGTCTTCGGCTACGTCGGGACGATGGCGATGTACGCCTACGCCTTCGGCGGCTACTTCGTCGAACTCACCGGCGTCTCGACGGTCGCGTCGGTCTCGATACAGCCGTTCGTCTCCGCGCTCACCGTCGCCGCGTTCGTGAGTCTCAACGTCTTTGGGGCGCACGCCTCCGGGCGGGCCGAAGACGTTCTGGTCGGCCTCAAGGTCGCCATCCTGCTCGTGTTCGGCGTCGGCGGCGTCGCCTACGGCGCGACCCACGGCGGCCTCGGCTTCGGGCTGTCGAACCTCGGCATCGGCCCGCTCGTCGCCGCCGCCGTCTCCTTCGTCGCCTTCGAGGGCTGGGAGCTCCTGTTGTTCGACCAAGAGAACATCGCCGACCCCCGCGAAACCGTCAGGAAGGCGATTTACATCTCCATCGCGGGCGCGACGGGGCTGTACATCCTGGTCGCGCTCGTCACGACCAACCTCGCCGGCATCGACGCCATCCAACAGCACGCCGAGACCGCCCTCGCGGTCGCCGCCCGGCCGTTCCTCGGGCAGGCCGGGTTCGTCCTCATCTCGGTCGCGGCGCTGTTCTCGACGGGGAGCGCCATCAACGCCACGCTGTTCAGCTCCGCGCGGCTCTCGAAGCGCCTCGTCGCCGACGACCTGCTCCCGAGTCGCCTCCGCGACGAGTCCGCCGACGAGCCGATTCGCCCGCTCGTGACGCTCGGCGCGCTCGCGGCCGGGTTCGCCTTCCTCGGGAGCCTCGACGCCATCAGCTCGTTCGCGTCGCTCGCGTTCATCAGCATCTTCGGCGGCCTCTCGTTTCTCGCGTTCCGGGAGCGCGAGGACCTCGCAACCGCCGTGATTCCCGCCGTCGGGACCGTCGGCGGAATTAGCTCGGCGGTCGCGCTCCTGTGGCACCTGTTCGACGCCGAGCGCGGGACGTTCTGGACCGTGCTCGCGCTCGCCGTGGTCGTCGTCGGCGTCGAGGTGCTCTACTTCGAGCGCGAGAGCATCGTAAGCGAGGTTCGCTCGGCCGAGCGGCGCGTGGAAAACGAGCTGTAGGGGTTCTGTGCTCTGGGTTCTTTCGGTCCCTGCCTCACACCCGCGGGAGCCGCCAGTCGTAGCGGAGCGCGAGCAACCGCACCGAAAAGACGACCGCGGCGCACAGCCCCGAGGGGACGCCGGTCGGCGCGCCGACCGCGCGGGCGACGAGGAAGGCGAGACCGCCGACGACGGCGGGCGTTGCGTAGAAGTCGTCGCGGAGGACGACCGGCACGCGACCGATGAGGATGTCGGCGATGGAGCCGCCGCCGACGGCCGTGATGGTGGCGAGGATGACGACGCCGAACGACGTGACGCCGGCGTCGACGCCGACGAGCGCGCCGGTCGCCGCGAACGCCGACAGCCCGACCGCGTCGGTGGTCAGGAACGCCGGGTGGTCGCGCACGCGCCCCGCTATCGAGTGAATGAGGACGATGGCGACGCCGACGCCGACGAGCGCGACGCTCATGTCCCACGTCCCCGCGAGCGAGGCCGGCAGTCGGTCCACGAGCACGTCGCGGGTCGTCCCGCCGCCGAGGGCCGTCACGATGCCGAGCACGGAGACGCCGAACACGTCGAGGCCGGCTTCCGCGGCCTTGAGCGCGCCAGCGACCGCGAACGCGAGGAGGCCGACGACGTTCATCACCGCGAAGGGGTCGATCTCGGGGACGACGACCGCGGCGGGAACGGGAACGGGCACGGGTACGAGAACGGAGACGGGCGCGGGGACAGACGCGAGAGCGGCGACGCCCATCAGTCGACCCGGAGTTCGACGCGGTCGCCGGGCGCGAGGCCGAACGCCTCGTCGCCGCGGCCGTGGTTCACGTCGCACTCGACGTTGCCGTGACTGCCGACGGTGACCAGTTTCTCGCCGCGCGGGACGGCCTCGAAGGTGCGGCCGACCGGGACCGACTCGCCGTTCACCGAGACGGTCTCGCCCGCCGCGTCGTGGACGACCGCGCCCGGAACGTTGGTGATGCAGTTGCCGAAGTCGTCGACGACGAGCACCTCGCCGGTCGCCTCGCGGCCGTCGGCCGAGACGGTCGCCTCGGGGAGGCGGCACTCGGCGAGCGACTCGACGGGAATCAGCTCGAAGCGGTCGACCGACGCCAGCGCCGATGCGCCGGCGACGTGGGCGTCGGCGGCCGCGGGCGCGAACACGTCCCGCCCATGGAAGGTCGTCGACTCGGGGTTCGGAACGTCGATTTCGTAGGCTTCGACGGGGGCGTCGGCGGCGAGTTCGGCGGCCACGCGTCTCGCCGGCGGACGGAGGACGCCGTTGTCGGGGCCGACGAAGACGTGGTCGCCGACCCGAAGGACGACCGCCCGGCGGTCGGTGCCGACGCCGGGGTCGACCACGACGAGGTGGACCGCCGGCGGGAAGTACGGAAGCGTCTCGCGGAGCCAGAAGGCGGCCGCGCGAACGTCCTGTCGCGGGAGGTCGTGGGCCACGTCAACGAGCCGCGCGTCGGTCCGCGAGAGGACGACGCCCTTCATCGCGGCGGGGTACGCGAGCCCGAAGTCGGACGCGAGCGTTATCATCTCAACAGGGGTTGGGGTCCTCGTCGTCGGCGACGCGCTCCGAGCCGTCGGTGGCCGTGACGCGCTGGAGGCGCTCGATGCCGTCGATTTCGCGGACCACGTCGGCCACCTCGTCGGGGACGAGCGACTCCCAGTCGCGGTCTTCTACCATGCGCTGGCGGACCTCCGTGCCCTCCAGCACCTCGCGGTTGAACATGGGCGACTGGTGGACCTCGACGCCCGCCTCCTTGAACAGCTGGATGACGAGCGGGTTGTTGGAGTACGCCACCTCGAACGCGGGGGACATCGACTGGACGTGGCTGACCCACACCGAGTTGCGGTCGAGGTCCTCGATGGGGACCGCGTAGGTCGTGATGTCGAAGTCGGAGACGGCCTTGTTGACCATCATGATTCGCTCGCCCGCGGTGAAGGGGTTCCGCGGCGAGTGCGAGTCGCCCGCGGACCCGATGCCGAGGACGAGTTCGTCGACTTCGGTGGCAATCTCTTCGACCATTCGGTGGTGGCCGTTGTGGTACGGCTGGAAGCGACCGATGTAGAACCCCCGCATGGGTCGGGCGTTAGTCCGGATTACTTATAAATACGCCGAGTCACGAGAATTCCGGTATTCCGGTGGTAGGGCGGTCGAAACGCGAGGTTACGGCAAGGTACGCCGGATGCGGACCGGGGAGAAAGTATATCAGTCGCAGGGCCTACGTTAGAAGTAGCGACGACAGTTCTATGAGTAACGATACGAACACCGACGACAGCCTCCACGAGCGGGAGGATTCACCCGACGACGCGCCCTCGGAAGAGGGCATCGACGACGGGGGGACGCTCCAGCACGACGAGGCCGAAGAGGTCGACAAGAAGACGATCGACGACCTCGGGAGCGATGTCGAAATCGACGCCGACGTGGCCGAGAACGTGGACGAAGACGACCTCCTCGGTGGTCTCAAGATAGAGACGACCGACGAGATTCCCGTCCCGGACCGCCTCGTCGACCAGGTCATCGGGCAGGAGCACGCCCGCGACGTCATCATGAAGGCGGCCAAACAGCGCCGCCACGTCATGATGATCGGCTCCCCGGGGACGGGGAAGTCGATGCTCGCCAAGGCGATGTCCGAGCTTCTCCCCCGCGAGGAGCTACAGGACGTGCTCGTCTACCACAACCCCGACGACGGCAATCGCCCCAAGGTCCGCACGGTCCCCGCGGGCAAAGGTGACCAGATCGTCGAGGCGCACAAAGAAGAGGCACGCAAGCGCAACCAGATGCGCTCGTTCCTCATGTGGATTATTATCGCGGTCGTGCTGGGCTACTCGCTCATCATCGCCCAGCAGGTCCTGCTCGGCATCCTCGCCGCGGGTATCATCTACCTCGCGTTCCGCTACGGCTCCCGCGGCAGTGACGCGATGATTCCGAACCTCATCGTGAACAACGCCGACCAGAAGTCCGCGCCGTTCCAGGACGCGACGGGCGCTCACGCGGGCGCGCTCCTCGGCGACGTCCGCCACGACCCGTTCCAGTCCGGCGGCATGGAGACGCCCAGCCACGACCGCGTCGAACCCGGCGCGATTCACAAGTCGAACAAGGGCGTCCTGTTCGTCGACGAGATAAACACCCTCGACGTGCGCAGTCAACAGCACCTGATGACGGCCATCCAGGAGGGCGAGTTCTCTATCACGGGCCAGTCCGAGCGCTCCTCGGGCGCGATGGTCCAGACCGAGCCCGTCCCGACGGACTTCATCATGATCGCCGCGGGTAACCTCGACGCGATGGAGAACATGCATCCCGCGCTCCGCTCCCGTATCAAGGGCTACGGGTACGAGGTGTACATGGACGACACCATCCAGGACACCCCCGAGATGCGCCGCAAGTACGCGCGCTTCGTGGCCCAGGAGGTCACCAACGACGGGCGGCTCCCGCACTTCACCGAAGAGGCGGTCGAGGAGCTCATCCTCGAAGCCCGCCGCCGCGCCGGTCGCAAGGGTCACCTCACCCTCGAATTCCGTAACCTCGGCGGCCTCGTCCGCGTCGCCGGCGACATCGCCCGCGGCGAGAACGCCGAGCTGACCACCCGCGACCACGTGTTGCAGGCCAAGCGCCGCGCGCGCTCCATCGAACAGCAGATCGCGGACCAGTACATCGAGCGCCGCAAGGACTACGAGCTGTCGGTCAACGACGGCTTCGTCACCGGCCGCGTCAACGGCCTCGCCGTCATGGGCGAGGACTCCGGTATCATGCTCCCCGTGATGGCCGAGGTCACGCCCTCGCAGGGCCCCGGTCAGGTCATCGCGACCGGCCAGCTCAAGGAGATGGCCGAAGAGTCCGTCCAGAACGTCTCGGCCATCATCAAGAAGTTCTCCAACCAGGACCTCTCGGAGATGGACGTGCACGTGCAGTTCGTCCAGACCGGCCAGCAGGGCGTCGACGGCGACTCCGCGTCCATCACGGTCGCCACCGCCGTCATCTCCGCGCTGGAGGACATCCCCATCGACCAGTCGGTCGCCATGACCGGCTCGCTGTCGGTGCGCGGCGACGTGCTCCCGGTCGGCGGCGTCACCCACAAGATCGAGGCCGCCGCGAAGGCCGGCTGTTCGACGGTCATCATCCCCGCCGCCAACGAGCAGGACGTGATGATCGAAGACGAGTACAAGGAGATGGTCGACATCATCCCCGTCTCGCACATCAGCGAAGTCCTCGACGTCGCCCTTGAAGGCGAACCCGAGAAGGACTCGCTCGTGGACCGCCTCAAGAGCATCACCGGCTCCGCCCTCAACAAGGGCCAGGGCGTCAAAGGGCCCTCCAGCCCCAGCCCGCAGTAACGCCGGATGACCGACTGGGCGGCGTTCGCGGGCTTCACCGGCCTCGTCCTCGCCGTCTTACTCTCTCTCGCACACTTTTCTCGCGGCGTCCCGCACGCTGAGGAGACCGGCTCCGACGCGCCCGCGACTCCCCACGACTCTGAGTCCGACCCCGCCCAAAACGCCCGAGTCGGTTCGCCGGACGACCCCGTTTCTACCCCCGCCGAACCGGACGAAACGCACGAACCAGCCGACCCCGACACCGTCTCGCTGGCCTCCTTCTCGGTCGATTCGACCGACGCGTCGCCGCGACCCGAGCCGCCGACGCTCGCTGGGGGCGACGGCGCGGCCGACGCCGAGTCCGACGTGACGGCCGGTTCCGAACCCGACTCGGACCGGGAACCCCCCGGCGTCACCGCGGCTCCCGTCTCGGCCGTCTCGGAGCGCTCCGCGTCCGCCGCCGACCTCCCGCCGCATCTCCTTCTCGCCAACGTCGCGCTCTCGCAGGCGTTCCTCGGCGGCTTTCTCGGCCTCGGCGCGTGGTACGCCGGCGTGCCGGCCGCGGCGCTCGGCTTCTCCGTCACCGACCTCCCGGCGAAGTTCGCTCTCGGCGTCGGACTCGGCATCGCGCTCTACGGGGCCAACCGAGTCGGTTCGACGGTCAGCGAGCGGTTCGGCATCGCGCCCGACGAGGCGGTCCGCGAGTCGCTGACGCCGCGGACCGCCGCGGGCTGGGTGTTCCTGTTCGCGGTCGCGCTTCCCCTCATCGCCGGCTTCGAAGAGCTGTTGTTCCGGGGCGCGCTCGTGGGAGCGGTCGCCGCCGGCTTCGACGTGTCGCCGTGGCTCATGGCGGCCGTGTCGTCGGCCGCCTTCGGCGCGGGCCACGGCGCGCAGGGTCGACTCGGCATCGTCGTCACCGGCCTCCTCGGGTTCGTCCTTGCGGCGGCGTTCGTCCTCACCGGGAGCCTGTTGGTCGTGGTCGTCGCCCACTACCTCGTGAACGCGCTGGAGTTTGCGGGCCACGAGCTGTTCGGCTGGTAGCGGCGGCTCACCACGTCGGCGTCGGCGACGACCGCCGAATCGCTCGCCGTCGCGGCCGCGGCGCGGGGATGCGTTCAAGTGTCCGCACCACGCGTAGCCGGTATGGACATCGACACGCGGCAGTTGACGCAGGCGGGGCTCATCGGCTATCTGGCGCTCGTCGTCGCGGCGTTCGCCACGGGGAACCCGACGCTTCGACTCGCCGCCGACGCCGCCTTCGGGCTGACGGCGGTTCTCCTCGGCGTCGTCACGCTCCGGATTCCGGTCGACAGCCGACTCAAGTACGCCGCCGGCGGCGGCTTCGTCCTCGCGGGGCTCTCGCAGTTCGCCGAGCTCGCGACCGGCGTCCAGTCGGTCGGACTCGCCAGCACGCTGTTCCTCCTCGGCGGCCTGCTCGGCTACCTCGCGCTCCGCCGCGAGACCGACGCGATGCCGTTCTGAGGGGAGGGCCGCAGAATTATAGATTTAGATTCCTTCGGACTTCCGGAGCGCCTCGACCACGTCGTCGGGGGCGGCGCTCGGGCCGTCTTTCACCCGGTGGTCGGGGACGACGACCGGGACCGGGTTCGCCGCGAGCGCCTCGCGGACGACGCGCTCCGAGTCGTCGCCCTCGGGGTCGAGGCCGGCCATGCGGACGAGGAGCGCCACGTCGACCGTGTCGCCCCGCGGGACGTTCCGAAGCGACTCCAGCACGCTCCGCTGGTCGGTCGGGACGGTCAGGCCGATGGGGACCGACGAGAGGTCCGTCTCGCCCCGGTCGATGGCGGCCAACACGGCGTCGAGGTGTTCGTGGTCGGACTCGGCGTCCGCCGGGAGCGAGTCCGGAAACGAGACGTCGATGACCTTCCCGCTGACCACGCCGACCTGAACGGGGCGGCCGAGCGTCGACGATTCGCGCGCGTAGATTCCCGAGACGGGCATACGTTCGGCTCCCGTCGCCGGACGCTTGACCCTTCCGGCGACGGCGTGGGGGTCGGCCGACCGCGTTCGGTTCGAGTTCGCTGGTCGCGCGCTCGCCCGCGAACGCGAGCGCGCGAGAGACGGTGAGTGTCCCCGCCGACGCAAGTCTTATGTACAGATACGTGCGTTAGTGTACATCAATGAACGCTAGTGGAGACGAATTAGCTCCCGACGTGCGCGCCATCCTGGAGGCCGCGCGGGAGCGACCCGGCGGGGAGACGCGCGTGTCGGTCGACGCGCGGTCGTTCCCCGAGGCCGTGGCCGAGACGGAGGCCGCGGGGCGGGTTCCCGTCATCGCCGAGGTGAAGCCCACGAGTCCGACGACCGAGGGCGTCCGCGAGGACGACCCGGTCGAACTGGCCCGCGAGATGGTCGCCGGCGGCGCGACGGCGCTGTCGGTGCTCACCGAACCCGAGCACTTCGGCGGCTCCGCCGAGTCGCTTCGGCGCATCCGCGAGGCCGTCGACGTGCCCGTGCTCCGCAAGGACTTCATCATGCACGAGGCCCAACTGGACGTCGTCGAATCTGACCTCGTGCTCCTCATCGCGCGGTTCGTCGGCGAGGACCTCCCGGACCTCGTCGAGGCGGCCCGCGACCGCGGCTTCCAGCCGCTCGTGGAGGTCCACACGCGCGAGGAACTCACGGCGGCGCTCGCGGCCGGAGCCGACATCGTCGGCATCAACAACCGCGACCTCGGGAAACTCGAAGTCGACCTCGGCACGTTCGAGGAACTCGCGCCGGAAGCGCCCGAGGACGTGCTCCTCGTGGCCGAAAGCGGCGTGAAGACGGTCGACGACGCGACGCGGATGCGCGAGGCCGGTGCCGACGCCCTCCTCGTCGGGACGGCCATCATGGACGGCGACGTACGACGGAACACGGAGACACTCACACAATGAGCGCAGACGGCAAATTCGGCGACTACGGCGGACAGTACGTTCCCGAGGCCCTCATGCCGGCCATCGAGGAACTGAACGACGCGTACGAGCGGTACGTCCTCGACAACGAAGACGGCTTCATGGACGACTTCCGCGCGCGACTGCGGGACTTCGGCGGGCGGCCGACGCCCCTCCAGCGCGCGGACCGACTCTCCGAGCGCTACGACCGCGAGGTGTACCTCAAGCGCGAGGACCTGCTTCACGGCGGCGCGCACAAGCTCAACAACGCCCTCGGACAGGTCCTGTTGGCGAAGTACATGGGCAAAGAGCGCATCATCGCCGAGACCGGCGCGGGCCAGCACGGCACCGCCACGGCGATGGCCTGCGCGCACCTCGATATGCCCTGCGAGATTTACATGGGCGAACGCGACATCAACCGCCAGCGCCCCAACGTCTTCCGGATGAAGCTCAACGGCTCGGAGGTGAACCCCGTCACCGTCGGCCGCGGCACGCTCAAGGAGGCCATCTCCGAGACGATGCGCGACTGGGCGACCAACGTCGAAGACACTCACTACGTCATCGGCTCCGTGGTCGGACCCCACCCGTTCCCGAGCATGGTCCGAGACTTTCAGTCGGTCATCTCCGAGGAGGCCCGCACGCAGGCCACCGAAAAGCTCGGTCGGCTCCCCGACGCGGTCGTCGCCTGCGCGGGCGGCGGCTCGAACACGATGGGCGCGTTCGCCGAGTTCGTCGACGACGAGGAGACCGCGCTCTACGCCGTCGAGGCCGGCGGCTCGACGCTCGAAGTCGACGAGGAAGCCGGCGTCGCGCCCAACTCGGCGTCGCTCACGACCGGCACGGAGGGCATCCTCCACGGCGCTCGTACCCGGCTCCTACAGGACCGCGACGGCCAGATTATGGAGTCGCACTCGGTGTCGTCGGGCCTCGACTACGCCGGCGTCGGACCCGAACTCGCGTATCTCGTCGACACCGGCCGCGTCACCGCCGTCAACGTCGACGACGACGAGGCGCTGACCGCGTTCCACCGGCTCTCCCAGATGGAGGGCATCATCCCCGCGCTGGAGTCGGCTCACGCGTTCGGCTACCTCGAATCGGTCGTCGGCCCCGACGCGCCCGACTCCGGGGAAGCGGACGACCTCGGCGAGTACGTCGTGGTCAACGTCTCCGGCCGCGGCGACAAGGACCTCGAATCGGCCATCGAGGAGACCTACGAGCGCGACATCGACATCGCGCCGAACATGGACGAGTTCACGGGGGGCCTGTGATGTCGCTCGAAGACGCCTTCGCCGACGGCCCGGCGTTCGTCCCCTACCTCGCCGCCGGCGACCCCGACTACGAGTCCTCGCTGAAATACGTCGAGGCGCTCGAACGCGGCGGCGCGGACGTCATCGAACTCGGGCTTCCGTTCTCGGAGCCCATCGCCGAGGGGCCGACCATCCAGAACGCGGTGGTTCGGTCGCTCGAAGGCGGCATGACGCCGACGCGCTTCTTCGAGTTCGTCGAGGACCTCGACGTGTCGGTGCCGCTGGTCTGTATGACCTACTACAACCTCATCTACCGCTACGGCGATGAACCCGGTCCGCGGCCGTTCGTCGAGAAGGCCGCCGAGGTCGGCATCGAGGGCTTCGTCGTCCCCGACCTGCCGGCAGAAGAGGCCGACCCACTGCGCGAGGCCTGCGACGAGTTCGGTCTCGACCTCGTGTTCATCGTCGCGCCGACGACCCGCGGCGAGCGCCTCGACCGCATCATGGAACGGGTCTCGGGCTACGTCTACGTGCAGGCGCGCCTCGGCACGACGGGCGCGCAGTCGAGCGTCTCCGACCAGACCGGCTCGTCGCTCGAACGACTCGCCGACTACGACGTGCCCAAGGCGGTCGGCTTCGGCATCAGTAGCGGCGACCACGCCGAGCGCATCGTCGCCAGCGGTGCCGACGGCATCATCGTCGGGAGCGCGCTCGTGGACATCGTCGCCGAGGGCCACGAGAACGGCGACGACGCCGAAACGGTCGCCGACCGCCTCGAAACGCTCGCCCGCGAGCTGAAAGACGGCGCGGTGGCCGGCGCGTCGCAACGCCCACCGCATCCGGAACGCACATAACCACTCTGCCACCCTTTCTCATACATGAACACCGACATCGGACTCTCCGCACGACTCGAACGCATCTCCACAGACGGGCGATACCTCATCGTCCCGATGGACCACGGCATCACCCTCGGCCCGGTCACGGGCCTCGTCGACATCGAATCCACCATCGACGGCATCACGCGCGGCGGCGCCGACGCCGTCCTCACGCACAAGGGCACCGCGCCGCGCGTCCACCCGAACAAGAACGGCAAGGGCTACATCGTCCACGTAAACGGCTCGACGGTCATCGGCCCGGACGAAAACGACAAGCGACTCACCGGCACCGTCGAAGACGCCCTCCGCGTCGGTGCCGACGCCGTCTCCTTCCACATCAACGTCGGCTCGGACTACGAGCCCGACCAGATGACGCAACTCGCCGACCTCTGTTCCCGCGCCGCCGACTTCGGCGTGCCCGTCCTCGCGATGTCCTACGCCCGCGGCCCCGGCATCGACGAACAGGACCCCGAGGCGCTCGCCCACGCCGTCCGCCTCGCCGAGGAAGTCGGTGCCGACGTGGTGAAGACGGCCTACAGCGGCGACGCGGAGTCCTTCGGCCGCGTCGTCGAGGCCACGCGCCTGCCGGTCGTCATCGCCGGCGGCAGTCGCGGCACCGACCGCGAGACGGTCGAGATGGTCCGCGGCACGATGGACGCCGGCGCGGCCGGCGTCTCCATGGGTCGCTCCATCTTCCAGCACGAGAACCCCGAGGCCATCACCCGCGCCGTCAGCGCCGTCATCCACGACGACGCCGACGTCGATGCGGCGCTCGAACGCGCCGGGCTCGGCATCGAGGCGTAACGCGACTAACGCGACCCGCGGCGTTCCGACGCCCTTTCTGCTTCCTTCGACAGTCCCAGCCTACAGATAGATACCCGCCGAGCGCGAACCCCGAGTATGCGCGTCACGATGTGGGGGTTCGCGGTCGACGTGGACGAACGGCTCGTCGGGTGTTCTGCCGACTCGCTCCGAACACAACTCGCCGAGTACGAAGACGGCGAGCGCCGCGAGTTCGACGTGGACGTGCGGTTTCCCGACTCCTTTACCGGCGACGTGATGCGCGTCATGGCGTCGATTCCGTACGGCGAGACGCGAACCTACGGCGAGGTCGCGGCCGAACTCGACAGCCACGCGGTCGCCGTCGGACAGGCCTGCGGGCACAATCCGGTCCCGCTCGTCGTCCCGTGCCACCGCGTCGTCGGCGCGGACTCCCTCGGCGGCTTCTCCGCGGCCGGCGGCGTCGACCTGAAACGCGCGCTTCTCGACCACGAGCGCGGCGCGACCCAGACGGGGCTGGACGCGTTTTGACTGATTTCATATCGCCGTAATTGATTTATTGACTGTCGAACCGACCGAGAACTGTCGTGGTCGGTGTGTGAGTCGCTCCGAGTACCCCGCGAA
Organism: Haloferax sulfurifontis; assembly: GCF_014635105.1. Taxonomy (NCBI): domain Archaea; kingdom Methanobacteriati; phylum Methanobacteriota; class Halobacteria; order Halobacteriales; family Haloferacaceae; genus Haloferax; species Haloferax sulfurifontis. The sequence continues at coordinate 290,762 of NZ_BMCI01000004.1, read as the reverse complement.
ACCAGCTTTTCCCAGCGTTCTGACGCGCCGTTCGCGGAACCGCGTTCGTGACTCGACGTTAGTTGTCTGTCCGGTCTACCGGATTCGCCGACAGAGTGAGAGACAGAAAACGACGTTCGATTCCGACCGCGATACCGTCTTCCAGCCTCGAACCCCGGAGTTCCGAACCATGACGGGGTTCCACGCGGTCGATTCCAGCGATGGGTGTCGGTGCTGGACGAATCGCCTCCGTCGTCGCCCTCGAACGTCGGCGGTTGGGATTCGGATGTGGTCGCTGTGTTCTATGTTCGTGGAACCGACGAACTCGATGACTGAGACACCGGGTGACGAAGCGTTCACGATTCGCGTGCGAGACCGGACTGTCCCATCGGTCACAGGCGCACCACCCCGACGAGACGACCAAATCGACGCCGACTCGACGGGAGTTGAGTGGTAACTGAGCGAGGCGAGCGCCTCTCTCGTTCGACTCGCGTCGGTGGAATCGCCGTCCGACCGTCGATTTCACCCTCTATTTCATCCTCATAAATCTCATAACGCGATATAGAATCTAAGCAGGGCGGCCAAGCGACCCGTCGCCGTCCGTTCGTATCCGCTCGCCGTCCGTTGATTCATTCGCCACGTTCAAGCCCGCCCACCGAGTGAAGTCGATAATGACACGAAGCGTCTGGCTCAAGGCCGACGACACAGTCGGCGACTGGGAGACGCGGAAGCGACGCATCACGGCCGGACTGGAAGCCGGCGTCGACTGGGTCCTCGTCGATGAGGCCGACGTCGAGAAGGTGCGCGAACTCGGCGACGTCAACATCGCCGCGTTCCGGACCGACGCGGACGTCCACGTGATGGAAGCAGAGGAAGACGACGGAGAGCCCGCGGCGCTCGCCGACGCCTACATCGTCGGCAAGGACGGCGAGGGCGACGCGACCGTCGAACTCCCCTCGGACTTCTCCGGCTCTGCCGACCTGACGACGCTCCGCCGCGGCGACGACCTCGCAAACGGCTCGTACGTCCGCATCCTGAGCAAGGACTACGAGGCGTTCGCCGAGGAGGCCGCCCGCGACGGCGACTACACCATCGTCATCGGCGAGGACTGGACCATCATCCCGCTTGAGAACCTCATCGCCCGCATCGGCGAGGAGACCGACCTCATCGCGGGCGTCACGACCGCCGAGGAAGCCAAGACCGCCTTCGAGACGCTCGAACTCGGCTCCGACGGCGTCCTCCTCGACAGCGACGACCCCGACGAGATTCGCAAGACCGTCGAGGTCCGCGACGAGGCCGAACGCGAGTCGCTCGATCTCGTGTGGGCCGAGGTCACGGAGGTCGAACGCACGGGCATGGCCGACCGCGTCTGCGTCGACACGGGAACCATCATGGACCACGACGAGGGGATGCTCGTCGGCTCGATGGCCCGCGGCCTGTTCTTCGTCCACGCCGAGACGGCGAAGTCCCCGTACGTCGCGTCCCGGCCGTTTAGAGTCAACGCCGGCGCGGTCCACGCCTACGCTCGGACCCCCGACGGCGGCACGGTCTATCTCTCCGAACTCGAAAGCGGCGACGAGGTACAGCTCATCGACACGAACGGCAACACCCGCGAGGCCATCGTCGGGCGCGTGAAAATCGAAAAGCGGCCGATGTTCCGTATCTCCGCGGACTACGAGGGCGACCGCGTCACGACGCTCCTCCAGAACGCCGAGACAATCAAGGTCCACACCCGCGAGGGCCGGACCGCGGTCACCGACCTCGAACCCGGCGACGAGATGCTCATCTACTACGAGGACACGGCTCGCCACTTCGGCGAGGCGGTCGAAGAGAGCATCATCGAGAAGTAACGGACGGAGGGACGTTTTTTCTCAAACTCAGAGTCGCGCGCGGCGGCCGGCGGTCGTCGGCTCTCTCTATCCTTCGACCGTGTACCATTCGAGTTCCGTCGCACACCACGGACAGAAGTCGAGGTTCCGGTCGAGCTCGCCGCCGCAGACCGGGCAGGTCGGCTCGCCGTTCGCGTTGCGGCCGCGCGGGCGACGTCCGACGCGGTAGGCGTCGAGCGCGCTCAGAAACAGCAGTCCGAAGACGGGGAACAGCACCTCTCTGGGGAGCGAGTCCACCGTCACGGTCGCCGGGTCGGCGAACGTCGAGAGCAACACCAGCGCCGCGCCGAAGACGAAGGTGAACCACGCAATCGCGCGTCGCCACTCGCGGAGGTAGACGTGGCCGGCCCCGGCGATTCCGAGCGAGGCACCAACCACGCCGACGAGGGCGGCGACGACGGCGCGACGACGAGCATCGGGCATTGTTCGTTGGCGTCGTCGTCCGCGCTCTTAAACGTCTGGATTGTCGGACAGTCGGCTAACTAGTACCGACGCACGCCGCCATGTGTCTGAACCCCCGAATTCGAGTGTTTCGAACTCAGTCGGTCGTCGTCGGGTCTTCCGAGAGTTCGGGCCGCTCCGACGACTCGGCCGCCTCTGCCCCGTCGAACGGTTCGTGTTCGACGACGAACTCGCGGTCCGCCCCGTCGGCCGACGCCTCGACCGACGACGCGCGGTACAGGCGGATGCGACGCTCCTGTTTCGTCACGACCGGGAAGTCGTAGTGTTCGGCGTCGTGACCGGGTCGTTCGTCGCGGTCGGCGACGAACTCCCGGTGGGCGTCGAGTCGGCGTTCGACCTCCGCGCGCGAGCGTTCCGTGAGGTCGTCGAGTCGGCGTTCGAACCCCGAGACGAGGTCGGCGTCGAGGTCGTAGCCGACGGAGTCCCGGCCCGCGAGCATGGCCGCGAGCGTCGTGGTCCCGGTGCCGACGAAGGGGTCGAAGACGGTGTCGCCGTAGACGGAGTACATCCGAATCAGGCGAAGCGGCAGTTCGACGGGGAACGCCGCCGAGCGCTCTCTGGCCCCCGAGTCGAGGCGCTGGTCGGTCCCGCCGAACTCCCAGAGGTCGGAGAACCAACGGTTGCGCTCCTCCCAGAAGAAGGCGCTCTCGTAGCGCCGCTCGTCGCCCGGCGGGAACGACCGCGGGTCGCCCTTCCGGACCACAAGCACGTACTCGTGTTCGAGCGTGACGTAGGCGTTCGGCGGGAGCGTCCCCGACCCCATGAACTTCGTCAGGCTGTTTGTCGGCTTGCGCCAGATGGCGTCTGGGAGCGGCGTCAGCCCGCGCTCGGCGAGCGCGGTGAGCACGCGGGCGTGGTTTGCGTACTGGCGAAACGACCCGTCGAGGCTCCGCGTCGCGTCGCCGACGTTCACGCAGGCCATCCCGCCGGGCGCGAGCACGCGGGCCACCTCGTCCCAGACGGCGTCGAGCTGTTCGTGCATCGCCTCGAAGGCGACGTCGCCGTCGCCCGCGTCGAGCGCCGCCGCGACGGTGTCGTCACGCGCCGAAAAGAGGTCGTCCCACATCTCTATCATGGGGTAGGGCGGCGACGTGACGACGAGGTTCACGCTCTCGTCGGCGAGTCCGGTGTCGGCGGCGTCGCCCACCGCGAGGGCGTGCGTCGTGCGCATCGTACGGACGTGTTCGCCCCGAAACAAAACCCTTCGCCTCGGCGCGGGGGCGGTCGCCCCGTGCCGGTCGACTTCTCCCCGCGACTCGATGGCGGCGCGTCGCGTCGAGCGCCGCCGCTGGCGGGCGAATAAGCGAAAATCGAGTCGTTTCGTCCGGGTCGAACCGTCGCTCGGAGCGGGCGTCGGGCGTGCGCGCTCAGACGAGGCCGAGGTTCTCCTCGGCTTCGAGGAGTTCGTGGTAGCGGTTGCGGATGGTGACCTCGGAGATGTCGGCCACGTCGCTGACGGCGGCCTGCGTCGTCTTCTCGTTGGTGAGGAGGGCGGCGGCGTAGACGGCGGCGGCGGCGAGGCCGACCGGCGACTTACCCGAGTGAACGCCCTTCTCCTTGGCGTTCTTCAGGAGCTGGCGCGCGCGCATCTTCGACTCGTCGGAGAGGCCGAGCTCGCTGGCGAACCGCGGGACGTACTGCTCGGGGTCGGCGGGCTTGACCTCAAGCGAGAGCTCGCGCGCGATGTAGCGGTAGGTGCGGGCGACCTCGCTCTTCTCGACGCGCGAGACCTCCGCGATTTCGTCGAGCGAACGCGGGACGCCGGCCATGCGGGCGGCGGCGTAGGTACAGGACGTGGCGACGCCCTCGATGGAACGGCCCGGAAGCAGGTCGTCGTCGAGCGCGCGGCGGTAGATGACCGACGCCGTCTCGCGGACGTTCTCGGGGAGGCCGAGCGCGGAGGCCATGCGGTCGATTTCGCCGAGCGCCTGCTTGAGGTTGCGCTCCTTGGAGTCGCGGGTGCGGAACCGCTCGTTCCACTTGCGGAGCCGTTGCATCTTCTGGCGCTGGCGCGCGCCGAGGGAGTTGCCGTACGCGTCGCGGTCGCGCCAGTCGATGTTCGTCGACAGGCCCTTGTCGTGCATCGTGTTGGTCGTCGGCGCGCCGACGCGGGACTTCTCGTCTTTCTCGCGGGCGTCGAACGCGCGCCACTCGGGGCCGCGGTCGACGGAGTCGGCGGTCACGACGAGGCCGCAGTCGTTACAGACTGTCTCGCCGTGTTCGTCGTCGGTGACGACGTGACCGCCGCACTCGGGGCACTGAAGCGTGTTGCCCTTCGTGTCTTCCTGTTCGGTCTCGGCCTCCTGTCGGCCGTTCTGCGTGTTTCGTTCCTGCTCCTGTGCGCCGGGGTTTCGGGTCCAGATTCGTTCACTCATGGATACGACGGCGGGTGCTCCGGGAATGGGTGGTTAGAGGCGGCTAGAACCCGGATGCTGTCCGTAACACCAGCAACCGCAGACGACCGCATAAATGGTTTGGTATCGCTTTCGGCGAGCGGCGGTGTTTGCATGTGTGAGGCCGTCGCACGGGCATTGAGGTCCGTGATGGATTCGGCGGCTCATCGGCGATTCGTCGGTGACTCGCGGCGACCGACGACGCGATACACACTTTTGCCGACGGGTCGTAAACGGGACCACGCATGGCCGCGAACCCTCGCGTCGTCTCGCTCGCGCCGAGCGCGACGGCCGTCCTCGACGCCGCCGGTCTCGACGCCCACGTCGTCGGGGCGACCGTTCACTCGCCGACCGACAAGCCGGTCGTCGGCGGCTGGCTGAACCCCGACTTCGACCGGGTCGCCGAACTCGACGCCGACGCCGTCTGCACCTGCGACGACCTCCAGTCGGACGTCGCGGCGGCGGCCCGCGACCGCGGCTACGACGTGGTCCACGTCGCGCCCGCGACGCTTGCTGAGGTGTTCGACTCGTTTCCCGTCGTCTGCGACGCCGCGGGCGACGCCGGCGCGGGCGCGACGCTCGCCGAGGACTGCCGCGACCACCTCGCCCGCGTCGCCGACGCGGTCGCCGGCCGCGACCGCCCGACCGTCTACTGCGAGGAGTGGGCCGACCCGCCGATGGCCGCGGGCAACTGGGTCCCCGACCTCGTCCGCGCCGCCGGGGGCTCAGCCCCGCTCGTCGCGCCCGGCGATCGGTCCGCCGAAGTCGACCCCGAGACCGTCGCGGCCGCCGACCCCGACCACGTGATGCTCCACCCCTGCGGGAAAGGCGAGCGCGGCGACCCCGAGGCGTTCGAGGCCCGCGGGTGGAATCTCGACGCGTCGGTCCACGCCGTCGACGACTCGCTTCTCAATCAGCCGAGCCCCGCCGTCGTCTCGGGCGTCGACCGCCTCGCGCGACTGCTGCACCCCGACGCCGGCCTCCCCGAGCCGTGGGAGCCAGCGGCCGCGACCGCGACCCCGCCCGCGACCGAATCCGACGAAGGGAAATAACCGGGCGACGCGCTTCCGACATGGACATCGCGGTCGGAAGCGGCAACCCGGTGAAGCGGCGCGCGGTCGAACGAACCTGCCCCGACGCCTCCGTGGCGGCGGTCGCCGTCGACTCCGGCGTCTCCGAACAGCCGACGGGCCACGACGAGACCATCGCGGGCGCGGTCACCCGCGCGGAGCGGGCGCTCGACGCCGGCGATTACGACTTCGGCGTCGGCATCGAGGGCGGCGTCGCGACCTTCTCGGCGGGCGACGGCACGGACGAGACCGACCTGTACCTCGTGATGTGGGCGGCCGTGACCGACGGCGAACGGGTCGGCCGCGCGGCGGGACCGAGCCTCCCGCTTCCCGCCCGCATCGCGGACCGAATCGACGCGGGCGAGGAGCTCGGACCGGTGATGGACGACGTGCTCGGCACCGACGACATCGCGAAAAACGAGGGCGCGGCGGGCGTGTTCACCGGCGGCCGACTCACGCGCACTGACGCGCTCGAAGCCGCCGTGACGGGCGCGTTCGCGCCGTTCCGGTGCGAGCTGTACTGACTTCCTTCACTCCGATTCGGCGAGTTCGCGCTCGCGGTCGCGCACGTCCGCGCTCTCTTCGACCGCGGTCGTCAGCGAGACGTTGAGCGACAGCATCGAGGCGACGCCGCCCACGACGGTGACGGCGTTTTTGACGGCGTGGTCGAGGACCGCCGCGGCGAGCGCGGCGGCGGGCGTGACCGGCGCGAGCGCGGCCATGAACACCGTGAAGGCGATTTCGTAGAGGCCGACGCCGCCGGGCGACAGCGGAAGCACCTTCGCGAGGTTGCCGACGCTCACGGCGAAAAACGAGACGCCGACGAGGACGACGGGGTCGATATCGACGCCGAGCGCGAGCAGGACGACGACCGCGGTCACCACGTCGACGGTCCAGATGGCGAGGCTCGTCAGGCCGACGCGGGTGAAGGCGGCGCGGTTGCCGGCGACCGCCTGCAGGTCGGAGACGAACTGCTCGATGACGCCCGCGACGAGGTCGACGTAGGAGTCCGACGAGAACCGGCCGACGAACGCCCGGACGACGTTCCGGTCCGCGCGGGCCGACAGCGCGATGCCGAGGACGCCGAGGATGGCGACGACGCCGACGCCGGTGGCGACGTAGGCGACGGTGCGCACGTCGTCGGCGGACACGTTGACCGACCCGCCGCTCACGCCGGTCGCCAGCACCGTGGCGATGTCGTCGAGGCCGCCGGTCGCCGCGAGGCCGACGAGGACGACGCCCGCGAGCCCCGCGATGGTGAGCAGGTCGAAGACGCGCTCGACCGCGAGCGACGCGAAGCCCGAGGGGTACGGGATGTTCCGCCGCGCTTTCACGACGTAGGCGCGGACGGCGTCGCCCGCGCGGGCGGGGAACACGAGGTTCCCGGTCTGACTGATGAATATCGCCCCCGTGAGGAAGCCGGCCTTCTCGCGGTAGCCGAGCTCGCCGAGGATGTCGCGGTAGCGAATCCCCCGGAGCGGCCACGAGACGACGTAGATTACTGCGGCGGCGGCGACGAGCGCGGGGTCGGCGTCGCCGAGCACCGAAATGACCTCCGAGGGGTCGATGTACAGCGTCATCAGCGCGAGCGCGAAGACGGTCAGGAGCAGGCCGGCGGCGATTGTCACCCGGCGGGTGATGCGCGGCCGGACGGTGAGTTGCCACCACGTCCGGAGAATCTGGCTCCCCATCCCGAGGATGTCGCGGACGAGGTCGACTTTCGTGTCGCCTTTCGGCTCCCAGTCGACGGGGAACTCGGCGACGCGGAAGCCCGCGCGCTGGGCGCGGACGAGCATCTCCGTGTCCCAGAACCAGTGGTCGTCTTCCACGTCGTCGCGGAGCGCCTCGAACGTCTCGCGGCTGAACGCCTTGAAGCCGCACTGGTGGTCCCGGAGGTCAGAGCGGAGGAACAGGCGGACGAGGCCGTTGTAGGCGCGGCTCGGCACGCCGCGTTTCGGCGGGCGGTCGGCGACGCGGTCGGGCATCCAGCGCGACCCGGTGGCGGCGTCGTACTCGCCGGAGCGGACGCGCTCGACCAGCTCTTCGAGGTGGCGCATATCCGTGGCGAGGTCCGTGTCGAAGTAGACGAGCGTGTCGCCGTCGGCGGCCTCGAAGGCGCGTTCGAGCGCGCCGCCGCGGCCGAGCCGGTCGTCGCTGTGGTAGTGACGAATCCGGTCGTCCTCGGCGGCCAGCCGGTCGGCTATCTCCGGCGTCTCGTCGTCACAGCCGTCTTCGGCCACGATGACCTCGAAGGCGTCGGCGGGGAGGAACGATTCGAGCGTCTCGACGGTGACGCGGACCGTGTTCTCGATGGTCCGCGCCTCGTTGTAGGCGGGGAGGACGACGCTCACTTCGACGCCGGCCGCGGTCGCGGCGGCCGGGCGTCGTTCTGTCGGGCGACCCATTGTCGTCGTATGGCCGCTATCCGCGTATGAATTTTCTGTCTTGGAGTCGTTACGCTCCGGTTAGACGGACAGTTCGGAACGCTCGGGCGTTCGACGGCGTGCCGGTCGCCCCCGACTGTCTCCCCGTTGATGTGTCCGCGTCGCGTGGCTGTTAGGCGACTGTACCTGCGACGGCGCAGTGGAGCCGTTCCGACGGCTCGTTTTCGGCGAAAATCGCAAGACAGCGCCGTGTTAAGCTCCCGTACCAAACCCCTGATAGGCGTCTCGTCTCTCTGTGTAGGTATGAGCACGACCGCCTCCGCCGCCGCGGTCGAGGGCGAGGCCCTCGACACCAGACCCAGCCTCTCGGAGAAACAGCGCCGCATCCTCGACTACCTCCGCTCGAACGCCGGCGCGAAGACGTACTTCAAGTCCCGCCTCATCGCCGACGACCTCGACCTCTCGGCGAAGGAGGTCGGCGCGAACATGCGCCCCATCCTCGACGGCGACTTCGACGTGACCGTCGAGAAGTGGGGCTACTCCTCCGGCACGACGTGGAAGGTGACCGTCTGAGCCCCCGCTGACGCTTCACTCCGGCCCCGCCGCGCGCCGACCTCGGCGTGCACCCCGGCGCGTCCTCTCTCGCGCCACCCTCCCGGAACGCCGTCGTCTCCCACCCCACGTCGTTCCACCCCCGTTTTTCGGGTTTTCTCGCGTCCCAGCGCCGCCGCTGAGTGTTCCGAACCGACGGAGAATACCGGCACCGACTCCCCGACTCTCGCCCCGGTCAGGGGGTCAGGGGTCGAACCGGATGAGTTCGGCCGCGTCGTCGGCGAACGCCGCGGCGTCGGAGCTGAAGGAGTCGGCGTGGCGAATCAGGAGCGTGATGACCGTCTCGGGGTTGCGGACCGCGTAGCCGTCCTCCCGCGAGAGGAGGCCCACGGCGTCGAGTTCCTTCGCGTAGGTGCTCACCGTCGCCCGGGAGACGCCCAGTCTGTCGGCGAGTTCGCTCCCCGTCGCGTCGGGGTCCCGAAGCAGGTGGACGAGCATCCCGCGCGGCGTGTCCCGCCGGAGGTAGCCGAGGGCGACCTGCTCGAACTCCGAGAACCGGCCCGCGGGGAAAAACCGCTTGTAGTCGCCGTCGCGGCGGACTTCGAGGGTGTCGTCGTCGACGAGGTTCCGGAGGTGGTACTGCGTCTCGCCGGTTCCCAACTGGAGGTCGTCGCGGACCTTCGAGAAGTGCGCGCCGGGCGTCGACGCGACGTAGCCGACGATGGCGTCTCGGGCGTCGCTCGACCCCGACGAGTCGTCGTCGCCGTCGTCGCCGCCCCCGAGGCCCACGAGCGGCGTGGCGGCCCCGAGCGCGGCGAACCGACGGAGGGTCGCGCGCTTGTCTTCGTCTACCCGGCGATTCGACATCTACTCCCACATACGAGACGGCGCGGAGAAAAGGGCTTCGGCATTCACACCCGTCTGAATCCGGGACGGTCGGTCGATGCGACTATTCGAGGTCCTTCTCGAAGGACATCTCGCTTTCGTCGTCGCCGTCGCCCTCGTCGCCGGCGTCTGTGGCCGGTTGGCCGTTGCCCGCGGAGTTCGCGTCCGCCGACTCGTCGGCCGCGCCGTCCGCGCCCTCGCTTTCCGCGACGACCTCGTCGGACGACTTGATGGGGGTCTCGCTCTCGTCGGCCTCGGCGATGACCTCGTCGGGCGACTTGATGTCGTTGACCTCCGCGCCGGCCTTGATGGCCTCCGCCTCCTGTTCGAGCTGTTCGACGTCCATCTCGGCGGCCTGGTCTATCTGCCCGAGAATCTCCTCGATGTCGTCGAGGCCGATGAGCTCGCGGGTCTCCTCGTCGAACTGCTTGCTGGAGAGGCCTTCCGTGTCCTGTACGTCGGAGCCGGTGAGCTGTTTGCCGTAGCGACCCACGAGCGAGGTGAGCTCCTGCGGGAGGACGAACGTCGTGGACTCGCCCTGTCCGATGCGTTCGAGCGTCTCCATCCCCTTGTCGATGATGGCGCGTTCGCCCATCGACTCGGCGGACTTCGCGCGGAGCACCGTCGAGATGGCGTCACCCTGCGCTTCGAGAATCTGGCTCTGCTTTTCGCCCTGCGCGCGGATGATGTTCGACTGCTTTTCACCCTCGGCCTGTTCGACGGCGGAGCGGCGCTCACCCTGCGCTTCGAGAATCATGGCGCGGCGGCGGCGCTCGGCGGAGGTCTGCTGTTCCATCGCCTGCTGGACGTCGGCGCTGGGGTTGACCTCGCGGACCTCGACGGACTCCACGCGGACGCCCCACTCGTCGGTCGGTTCGTCGAGTTCCTTGCGGATGCGCGCGTTGATCTCCTGGCGCTTGTTGAGCGTGTCGTCGAGTTCCATGTCGCCGAGGACGGCCCGGAGGGTCGTCTGGGCGAGGTTGGAGACGGCGCGCTTGTAGTCGTCGACTTCGAGGAACGCCTTCTTGGCGTCCATCACCTTGATGTAGACGACGGCGTCGGCCGTGACCGGCGAGTTGTCGCGCGTAATCGCTTCCTGCCGGGGCACGTCGAGCGTCTGGGTACGCATATCGAACGCGTAGGTCCGAGAGACGAACGGCGGGATGAAGTTGATACCCGGTTCGAGGAGCCGTCGGAACTCCCCGAACACCGTGAGCGCCTTCTTCTCGTAGGCGTCCACGATTTCGACCATCTGATACACCGTCACGATGGCGAGGACGAGCACGAGGAGGCCGGCGACGACGCCTCCGATACCCAGCCCCGCCTGGAGGGCAAGTAGGTCCATAAGCCCGCCTTGGGTTGGCAGAATGATAAGTATTCGTGTGGTCCGGCCGTCACGTCGGACGGTTTCGGGGGTGACGGGGCGGCCAACGGCGGTTCGGGTCGACGCGGTTCGGGCCGACCGCGGCGTCGCGGCCGGCGGTCAGACGCCTTCCGTACCCTCTCGTTCGAGTTCTTCGTCTCGCTCCGCGGACTCCTCGCGCCGTCGTCGCGCCCGCTCGCGGGCGAGTTCGCGGTCGATTTCGTCCTCGCCGGGGCCGACGCCCTCGACGGTCACGACGTTGCCGCCGCCGGGGTCGACGACGATGATCTCGCTTCCGACTTCCAACTCGCCGTGGACCGACCGGGCGGCGTAGTAAGGGTTGAACCCCCCCTCGTCGAGTTTGACCTCGCCGCTGGTCGGCGTGACGCGCTCCGTGACGCGCCCCATCTTGCCCGTCAGCGCGTCCGAGTCGCTCGTCTTTCCTTCTCCTTTCCCGCCGTAGATATCGAGTTCTCGGTAGCCGTAGAGCGCGAGCGCGCCGAAGACCAACACGAGCAGGCCGAGTGCTATCGGGCCTGCGAGCGGCGCGATAAAGAGGCCGACCAGCCCCGCCGCGAGGAGGGCGACGCCGAGGACGACGAAGTGCGCGCCGGGGGCGATGGCCTCCGCGAGCGACAGGCCGAGCCCCGCGAGCACGAGCAAAAGCGGGAGCGTCTCGGGACTGACGAGACCGGTCTGTAACGGGAGCGGCGGGTATGCCATACCGGGTCTAGGGCCGTCGCCCGATTAAGGATTGAGGGTCGAACGCGGCGCGGGTTCGGCGGGGGCGGCCGTTCCCCGCTCAGTCCTCGCCGTTCGGGTCGGTCGAGACCGACCGGTCGTGGACGAACGCCACGGTGTCTTCGTTCGTCGGCCGGACGAAGACGGTCCCGGTGGTCGCGTTCGTCGGCACGGAGAAGACGGTCCAGACGTGCGCCCGCTCGTCGGGGGCGAACAGCCCGCCGTTGCGGAAGCCGGTCGCGTTCGACAGCGGTTGGTAGCCGTAGCTGACGCCGTCGGTCTCGAACGCGAGCGCCGACTCCGGGAGCGACCCCGGCGCGTCGCCCGCGGCCGTGGCGTTGAGCCCGATGACGACGAACCGCTCTCCCTCCGGCGCGGCGTACGTTCGGTTGCCCACCTGAAGCGTGTCTGTCGTCCGGGCGTTCCACCGGGCGACCACGTCGGCCGAGTCGACGCTCGCACTGGAGAGCGCGGAGACGGCGACGCCGCCTTCGCCTCCGCCGCCGTCGCCGGTCGGTCCGCCGAGTCCGTCGACCATCGGGCCGAGCACGGCGACGAAGCCGAGCGCGAGCACGAGCAACAGCACGGCGACGACGACGACGCGGACGCTCGGCGGCGACCCCGATTTCAGGTCGCCGACCGACGACGGGAGTCCGTCGCGGAGGGTGTTCCCAACGGATTTCCAGCCGCCGTTTCCGCCGTCACCGTCACCGCTACTTCCGCCTCCGCTGTCGCTGTCGCCACCGCCGTCGCCGCCGCGGTCACCGACGAGTCCGGCGAGCCGTTCGCGCGCGGCGGCTATCGGGAGCGACGCGAGCGCTTCTTCCACCGGTTCGGGTAGGTCGAACGGCAGGCCGAACTCGACTTCCGCCGTCTCGAACACCTCGCCGTCGGTGTACTGCTTGACGGTCTGTTCGAGGCCCTCGTCGGCGACGGTCTCGCCGAGTTCGTCGCGGTCGAACAGCGTCACGTCGTGGCTCGTGGCGAACCCGCGGACCGCGTCGGCGAACTCGCCTTGGGTGGCGACGACGATGGCGTCGACGCCGCGCTTTTTCGCGTGCGCGACGAAGCCCTTGATGTGCTCGGTTTCGACGGTCATCTCGACGGTCGGGAGCACGAGCATGAGTCCCTTCGTGCCGTCGCCGCGCTGGCCCTGTACGAGGTATCTCCCCTCGCCGCGGGGCTGGACGTTCGTCTGCCAGTTCCGCTGGGTCCAGAGGTCCGCGAGGAACCGGACGAACTTCGCCGGGTCGAGTTCGACGAGTCTCGTCACTGTTCGCGTCCCTCCGGCTCGGGCGGGGCGGGTCGTCGGTCGTGTCCGCGTCGTCGGTCGTGTGTCATCTTGTCGTCTCGGTGTTCGTCCCGGTGGCGGCCGGTTTCGGCGGCCGCGCGACGACCGGGAGGGAGGCCGTCGCGGCGGCCGCGCCCGCGTCCGTCTCGGCGCGGGCCCGTCGGCGTCGGAGCCCGGGGCGCCGCGGGGAGAATCGACGCGGCGACCGACGCGGAGGGTGCGCCGTGTCGCTCGCTTCGCCCGTCCCGGTCGGGTGGTTGGCGGTGGTTTCCCTCGGGGTCACATAAATCAACAGTCCCGATTATCAAAACGGAAAGTCGGAGACGGATCGGCGGCCGACCTCAGCGGTTGCGACGAGTCGCGGTCGGCGTCCGGCGGGTCGCTCAGAACGCGCCCGGGAACACGGTGACGACGATGAGGCCGACCGCGAGAAGGACGCCGATGAGGACGAACGCGACGTTCTCGGCCCGCGGCGACTCGGGTTCGATGGGGAGTTGTTCGACCTCCGGCTCGTCGTCGATGATGCCGTCGGGACCGACGTCGTCGACGCCGAAGCGCCACTCGCCGTCGCCGTCAGCGTCGCGGTCGTCGTCGGCCTCGGGGGAGGGTGCGCGGGACATCGATTCGTGGGTAGGCGTCGAGGCGGGAAAGGGCTACCGCACTCCTACCGGCTGTCGCGGTCGTGGTTGATGACGTCGCCCTCGTAGACGATGCCGCGCTCGGCGTGGAGCGTGACGGTCGCGCCCTGCGCGATGGTCTTCGGAAGCGGCGCGCCCGACACCATCGGGATGTCGAGCTCGCGCGCGACGAGCGCCGGGTAGCCGGTCATGCCCGCGCGGGCGTCGACGATGCCGGCGAGCTTGTCGGCGTCGCCGTCGAACTCGCCGTCGAACTCGGCCGACAGCGCGAGAATCGCGCCCTCGGGGACGTCCGTGAGGTCGCCGTCCTCGGTGCGGTAGAGGGGACCGGCGACGCGGCCGCTGACGATTTTCCGGCCCGTGGCGACGGGCTCGGCGGCGACGTGGACCTTGAGCATGTTCGTCGTGTTCGTCCCTTCGAGCTCCGTCATCATGCCGGAGAGGACGACGATGGTGTCGCCGGACTCGGCGACGCCGGCGTCGAGCGCGGCGGTGACGGCGTCGTCCATGACGCCCTCGACGCTCGGGCTGTAGTCGGCGTACTGCGCCGAGACGCCCCACGAGACGGCGAGCTGGCGGCGCGTCCGGTCGTTCGGCGTGACGGCGACGACGGGGACGCCGGGGCGGAACTTCGCGGTCTTCCGGGCGGTGTAGCCGGACTCGGAGACGGCGACGACGGCCGCGGCGTTCACGTCGCGGGCGAGGTAGCGCGCCGAGCGGGCCAGCGCCTCCGTGCGGGAGCCCTCGTCGGCGGTCGGGACGCGCTGTTCTTGGCTCTCGTCGTACTCGGGGCTGGCCTCGACCTCCTCGACGATGCGGGACATCGTATCGACGACGCGGATGGGGTGGTCGCCGACGGCGGTCTCGCCGGAGAGCATCACGGCGTCGGTGCCGTCGAGGACGGCGTTGGCCACGTCGGACGCCTCCGCGCGGGTCGGGCGGCGCGAGCGGACCATCGAGTCGAGCATCTCGGTCGCGGTGATGACCGGCACGCCCGCGGCCTGCGCTTTGCGGATGGTGCGCTTCTGGATGATTGGCACCTCTTCGAGGGGGCACTCGACGCCGAGGTCGCCGCGGGCGACCATCACGCCGTGGGCCGCCTGGATGATTTCGTCGAGGTTCTCGACCGCGCCGGCGCGCTCGATTTTGGCGATGATGGGAATCTCCGCGCCGAGGTTCTCGAGGGTGTCGCTGATGGTGTAGACGTCCTCCGCGTCGCGGATGAACGAGGCGGCGACGTAGTCGACTTCCTTCTCCGCGGCGAGCTTCAGGTTCTCGTAGTCGGAGTCGGTGATGAGGTCGATGTCGAGGTCGACGCCGGGGACGTTCACGCCCTTGCGCGAACTGAGCTTCCCGCCGGAGACGATGGTCGCGTGGACCGCGTCGTCTTCGACGGAATCGACGGTGGCCTCGATGCGGCCGTCGTCGAGGAGGATGGTGTCGCCGGACTCCGCGGCGGTGATGGAGTACGACAGCCCGACGGCCTCGGGGGTGGCGTCGTCGCCCTCGTAGAAGCGGACCTCGCTCCCGGTTTCGAGGTAGATGTCCTCGTCGATTTCGGCGGTTCGCACTTCGGGGCCCTGCAGGTCGAGCATGGCCGCGAGCGGTTCGTCGGTCGCGTCGTCGACGGCGCGGATGCTGTCGATGACGTCGGACCGGTGTTCGACGTTGCCGTGGCTCGCGTTCATCCGGGCGACGCTCATGCCGGCGTCGGCGAGCCCGCGAATCGTCTCCCGGTCGAAGGACGCGGGACCGAGGGTGCAGACGATTTTTGCGTTTCTCATGGCATCGCCTACGAGTGACTGATAAAAAAGCCCGATGATGAACTCGGTGCCGAGTAACGGGTTCGCATACGTACCCTCTATAGTTCGCCCGTCGAACTGACCGCTCGGTCGACCTCACGCAACTATAATGGTCGTTTGGTAAATTTTCCCGTCGTATCTGACGTAGCCGGGGTCGCGGAACTCGTTTCTGTCCGTTCCCGTCCGGAGCGTCACGGTCTCGCCCCCGAGCGCCTGCCGGAACGCCGACTGTTGGTCAGGCGCGAGGTTCTGATACGAGACGGCTCCCTCGCCCTGCGGGAGGTCGTCGACTCGGGTGACGCTCAGCCTCGCTGTCCCGCTTCCGCCGCCGAGACAGCCCGTCGAGAGGACGAGCGCCGCGGCGAGCAACACGCTGACTCGCATGGCCGGCGCTCCAGCGTCATCGTTCAAATCGGCTCCGGTCTCGGCGTGGGATTCGAGCGCCGAACGCCTGCTCAGGAGGAGACGGTCGTCCGGTAGATACCGCCGTCGTACCGGACGTAGCCGGGGTCGACGAACTCGTTTCGCGCCGCCTCGTTCGGTATCGCCACCGGCTCGTCGGTCGAGACCGCCTCCGCGAACGTCTCGCGCTGGTCGGGGTCGAGGTTGCCGAAGGCGACCGCACCCTGTCCCTGCGGGAGTTCGTCCACGCGTTCGACGGTCAGGGTGCCCGCGCCGCCGCCGGTGACCGCGGCGACGACGCCCGCGAACACCGCGAGCGCGACGACGATTCCGACCGCTTCCCGTCTTCCGATTCGCATGGGCGACGCTCGGGGGTCGGCGCAGTTAGGCGCTGTGGTCCGTCTCTGACACGGGGACGGCGTCGAGAAAAACAGCGCGTCGAAAAAATCGGGTTGTGGGTGGTCGCGTGTCGGTTCGGAGGCGGTCGCGTGTCGGTTCGGAGGCGGTCGCGTGTCGGTTCGGAGGCGGTCGCGTATCGGTCGGAGGCGGCCGTTTACTGGACTTTCGTGCCGGGGACGGCGTCGCCGTGGGTCGTCAGGATGTCGGCCTCGTCGCCCGCGGCCAACAGCATCCCGTTGGACTCGACGCCGAACAGCTCGGCCTTCTCGAGGTTGGCGACGATGATGACCTTCGTCCCGGAAAGCGCGTCGAGGTCGTGGAGCTGTTTGATGCCGGCGACGATTTGGCGCTCTTCGACGCCGATGTCGACGGTGAGCTTGGCGAGTTTGTCCGCGCCGTCGATGCCCTCGGCGGCGACGATTTCGCCCACGCGGATGTCGAGGTCCTGGAACTCCTCGAAGCTGATGCGGTCGTCGGCGATGGGTTCGAAGTCGATGTCGGCGTCGGTGTCAGCGTCCATATCCTCCTCCGCGTCCTCGTCGGACTCGTCGCTTTCGGATTCCGTCTCGGCCACGCGCGCTTCGAGCTTCTCGTTGAGCTCCTCGACGCGCTCGGCTTCGATTTTCTCGAACAGCGCCTCGGGCTCGCCGAAGGTCGCCGACGGGGCCTCGAAGGCGGCGTCGACGCGGGTGTCGGTCACCGAGCCGTCCTCGCCGAGCTGTTCCCAGAGCGCCTGCATCTTGCCCGGCGCGACGGGGAAGAACAGCACGGCGATGGCCTTCGCAATCTGGACGCAGTCGCGGATGACCCGCGCCGCGGCCTCGGGGTCCTCGTCGGTGAGCTTCCACGGCTCGTTGCGCTGGATGTACTCGTTGCCGAACTGCGCGAGGCGGACGGCGGCGTTGCCGGCCTGCCGGACCGAGTAGTCGTTGATGCCGGCTTCGAACTCGTCGATGGCCTCCTCGATGCGGGCTTCGACTTCTTCCGACACGTCGGCCTCGGGCGTCCCCTCGAAGTTGCGGTACGCGAAGAGCATCGACCGGTAGAGGAAGTTGCCGACCGTGCCGACGAGTTCGCTGTTCACGCGGTCTTTGAACTTCGACCACGAGAAGTCCACGTCCTGCTGGAAGCCGCCGTTGGTGGCGAGGTAGTACCGAAGCAGGTCGGGGTGGAAGCCCTCGTCGAGGTACTCGTCGGCCCAGACGGCGCGGTTGCGCGAGGTGGAAAAGCCCTTGCCGTTGAGCGTGATGAAGCCGGAGGCCATGACCGCGCGCGGCTCGACGTAGCCCGCGCCGCGGAGCATCGCCGGCCAGAACACGGTGTGGTGCTGGATGATGTCGCGGCCGATGATGTGAACGATGTCGCCCGCGTCCTTCCACGCCACCTCCCAGTCGAACGTGTCGGCGCCGACGCGCTCCGTGTACTGCTTGGTGGAGGAGACGTACTCGATGGGCGCGTCGACCCAGACGTACAGCACGAGGTCGTCGCCCTCCTCGCCGGGGTAGTCGATGCCCCAGTCCATGTCGCGGGTGATACACCAGTCCTGCAGTTCGCCTTCGATCCACTCGCGGGGCTGGTTCTGGGCGTTCGAGGTGCCTTCGAGGCGGTCGATGAACTCCTGAAGGTAGTCTTGGAGGTCGGAGACGGCGAAGAACTTGTGCTCGCGCTCGCGGTACTCCGCGGGATTGCCGGTGAGCGTCGAGGTCGGCTCTTCGATTTCGCCGGGTTCGAGGTGGCGGCCACAGCCCTCGTCACACTCGTCGCCGCGGGCGTGCGCGCCGCAGTACGGACAGGCGCCCTCGACGAAGCGGTCGGGGAGCCACTGGTCCGCCTCGGGGTCGTAGGCGACCGGAATCTCCTTTTCGTAGACGTAGCCCTCGTCCTCGAGCGTGCGGACGATTTCCTGGGTCAGTTCGGTGTTCGTCTCGTCGTGGGTGTGGCCGTAGTTGTCGAACTCGATGTTGAAGCGGGGGAACGTCGCCTCGTACTTCTCGTGGTGGCGGAGCGCGAACTCCTCGGGCGTGACGCCCTCCTTCTCGGCGTTGACGGCGACGGGCGTGCCGTGCATGTCCGACCCGCTGACGAAGGCCGTCTTTTGGCCGAGTGTTCGCAGCGAGCGACTGTAGATGTCGCCGCCGACGTACGTTCTGAGGTGGCCGATGTGGAGGTCGCCGTTCGCGTACGGCAGTCCACACGTCACCACCGCTGGGTTCTCCGTGGGGAAGTCCTCGTGACTCATCTGTGTCGTGTATCTCGGAAGCGGGCCTAAAGCCCGCCGCTTCGGACGCGTCTGTCTGGCGGTGCGGTATCGCCCCGAGGTTCGCCGGGTCCGACCGTCGTCTCACGTTACCGAGGCGACGGCCGAAGGCGGGTCCACCCGCGGCTAAAAGAAAGCGCGCATACGCATGTTGTCGGGGAGTCCCGTCGCGGTCACACCGGTACTGAAGCCGAGCGCGCGTATAAATTGTCGGGCGCTCGCGCCGCCCCTCGACCCGCTCAGAGGAACGCCAGCGCGGCCTCGATGCCGATGACCGTCACGACGAGCCGGCCGCAGGAGCCGACGAACGTCGCGGCGGCGAACCTGAGGTAGTCGTCTTCGAGGACCGAAAACGCGTAAATCGACAGCGTGTCCGGGAAGCCCGGCACGCAGAGCGCGGCCGCGAGGCCGGCGAAGCCCCAGTTCTGCGCGATTTCGACGGCCTTGCGTTCGGTCCAGCCCATCACGTCGACCGGGAGCCGTTCGAGCGCCCGCTCGACGTAGCCCGACTCCGTCGTCTGGCGGCCGATGTGGAACGCGAAGACGCTCCCGGCGGCCTTGCCCGCGCCGCTGACGAGGATGATGACCGCGAGTTTCGCGCCGTAGGGAAGCCCGAGGTCGAGCGGGGCGGCGAGAACGATTTCGCTCACGCCGGGGAGGGCGAAGGCGATGAGAAACGAGTAGGCGAAGATGATGACCAGCCCGACCCAGCCGGTGGCCGTCTCGACGAGCGACGAGAGCCACGAGAAGTCGGGGTACAGACTGACGGTCAGGTCTGCGAGCGATGCGAACGCGGTGAGAGACACACGAGAGGGTCGAAGCCGGTCGATTGTAAGCTTTCAGGTTCGGGCCGGCTCAGTTTCGCGCCGGCCCCGACCGGAGGTCGTCGAGGTCCGAGAGGAACGCCCGGAGCGACTCGCGGGAGACGTGCGGCATACAGACGATGCGGAGTTCGCCGCTCGCGGTCCGCGAGATGCGCCAGCCGAGGTCGCGGAGCGACTCGAACTGCCCGTCGGGGACGCTCGCGGCGACCAGCGGGAGTTCGGGCTCGACGGCGTCGTAGCCGCGGGCGCGGAGTTCGTCGTAGAGCCAGTCGGCGTTCGCCTGCTGGCGCTCGTAGACGTCGCGGTAGCCGTCGGGCCAGAGTTCGCGCATCGCGGCGGCCGCGGAGGCGACGCCCGCGCCGCTTCGCGTTCCGGTGAGGCTCGCCTGCGACGCGGATTCGAGGTACGGCGTGTCGACCGCCAGCGAGTCGACGACCGACTTGTCGCGGAACAGCAGGCCGCCGGCGGGGACGACCGCCTGCCCGTACTTGTGGGGGTCGATGGTCATCGAGTCGACCGGCGCGTGGGCGAACGACCACTCGTGGTCGGTAAAGGGGAGGATGAACCCGCCCCACGCGGCGTCGACGTGCATCAGCGCGCCGGCGTCGTGGGCGACCGCGGTCAGCTCGGGAATCGGGTCGACGCGGCCGAACTCGGTCGTGCCGGCGACGCCGGCGACGAGGACGGTGTGGTCGTCGACGGCCTCGCGGACCGCCGCGACGTTCGCGCGGTAGCCGTCGTCGACGGGGACGATTCGGAGCTCCACGTCGAGCACGTCGGCGGCCTTCTGGAAGCTGAAGTGGATGCTCTCGGGGGCGACGACGTTCGGGTCGCCGTCGCGGGCGTGGTTTCGCGCGGCCCGGATGGCCTGGATGTTGGCCTCGGTCCCGCCGCTCGTCACGTAGCCGTGGGGGGCCGAGAGGCCGGTAATCTCGCCGAGGTACGAGAGTGCGTCTTCTTCGAGTGCGGCGACGGCCTGATAGGTCGCCGGGTCGCCGGGGTTGGTTGCGAAGAACCGCTCTGCGGCCTTCCGGGCGGCCGGATGCGGTCGGGTGCACATCGAAGAGAGGACGCGGTCGAACTCCTGCGGTGCCGCGCGCTGCATGCATCCCACTATAACCACACCCAGTATATCGGTTCCGCTCCAGTACGACAGCGTATCTCAAGCGTGAATACCGCCGTGGTCTGCTGGTTTCTCACCCAAGAACGAACGACGAGAGGAATAGTGTCGCGTTGTACAGTCCGTGGACGGCGATGGGAACTGCGAGGTTCTCCGTTCGCTCGTAGATGTAGCCGAACACCGACCCGACGAGAAACAACGCCGTAAGTGGGACGAGAACGACGACGCCGCCGCCGACGAAGTTGAACGCGTGGAGCGACGCGAAGATGGCGCTGGCGAGAACGACCGCTCCGAGTGGGCCGAACGTCTTGCGCAAGCGGCCCTGAACGGCACCGCGGAACAGCAGCTCTTCGGCGGGTGCGATGACGAAGATAGAGAGAAGCGCGAGTGCGACGAGAACCTCTGGGTCGACGACGGCGGCCTCACCGACTACCGACTGGACCGGGGTGAGGTCGACGACGGTCGATGCGAGGACGAGCAGTGCGACGGCGGCGAAACTCCCGACGAGGCCGAGAGCCACCCATCTGAGGTCTGTTCGCGTCGGTAGACGAACCGGGACACCGTCGAGGACACCGATTGCGACGAGGATACCGACGGCCGCGAAGGCGAGTTGTGACGGTATCAGCGCGAGGATGAGGAACGTCGACCCCGCCGGATCGATGGCGACGTTCACCGCGAGCAGTGGGATGAACAACGCGAACGTGAGAACGACGCCGAGGACGATGGCGGCGGCGACGATGACGACGGCGACGACGACGGCGCGAAGGCGGTCGGTTACGTTCGGTTGATTGGTGGAGGGGGAATCGACAGCGGTGGACATGTCTTTCAGGGCCTCTCACCGTGAAGATACGTGAGCCGCAGAGAAAAAGACAGGTGGCAACGCGGCTACACGAGGCCGAACCCGTGAAAATCGGTGTGTCGTGTGATTCGACGTCGGCTGGCCTCAGCGGACCGAGTCGAGGAGGAGCCGCTGTTCGACGCGCTTGACCTCGTGTTGCACGTCGCGGACGGCGTCGATGTTGGCCGAGATGGAGCTGACGCCCTTGTCGACGAGGAACTGGACCATCTTGGGCTTCGAGCCGGCCTGCCCGCAGATGCTCGTCTTCACGCCGACCTCGCGGCACGTCTCGATGGTGTCGCCGATGAGCTTGAGCACCGCCGGGTGCAGTTCGTCGTAGATGTCGGCGACGTGCTCGTTGTTGCGGTCCACCGCGAGGGTGTACTGCGTCAGGTCGTTCGTGCCGAACGAGGCGAAGTCGATGCCGGCGTCGGCGAGTTCCTCGATGCAGAGCGCCGCCGCGGGCGTCTCTATCATGACGCCCCACTCGCGCTTTTCGGGGTCGATGCCGGCCTCGCGCATGTGCTCTTTCGCCCGGAGCACGTCCTCCGCGTCGTTGACGAGCGGGAACATGACTTCGAGGTTGTCGTAGCCCATGTCGAACAGGCGGCGGAACGCCTGCAGTTCGAGCCGGAAGACGCTCGGGTTGTCGAGCCCGCGGCGGATGCCGCGGTAGCCGAGCATCGGGTTGTGCTCGCGCGGCTCGTTCTCGCCGCCCTCCAGCTGTCGGAACTCGTCTGTCGGCGCGTCGAGGGTGCGGACGCGCACCGGCCGCGGGTAGAACTCCTCTGCGACCTCGCGGACGCCCGAGACGATTTCGTCCACGTAGGCGCGCTCGCCGTTCTGCTCGATGAACCGCTCTGGGGTCTTGCCGAGCGTCAGGACCATGTGCTCGATGCGGAGCAGGCCGACGCCGTCCGCGCCCGTGGCGGCGGCGCGCTCGCCCGCCTCGGGGATGGAGACGTTGACCTTGACCTCGGTCGCGGTCATCGGCTTGACGGGCGTCTTGGGGCGGGCCTCCTCGACGGGCTGGCGCTGTTTCTCCTCGGGTTCCTCGCCCTCGCGGATGGTGCCCTTGTCGCCGTCGATGGTGATGATCTCGCCGTCTTCGAGCGTCTTCGTCCCGTCGCCGGTGCCGACGACCGCGGGCACGCCGAGTTCGCGGGAGACGATGGCCGCGTGGGAGGTCATCCCGCCCTCGTCGGTGACGATGCCGGCGGCGCGCTTCATCGCGGGCACCATGTCCGGCATGGTCATCTCGGTGACGATGATGTCGCCCTCGGCGACCTGGTCGAGGTGGTCGAGCTTGGTGACGATGCGGGCGCGGCCGGAGGCGATGCCGGGGCTCGCGCCGAGACCGCGGATGAGCACGTCGTCGCCGGTCGCGGTCGCCCGCGAGCTCCCGCCGCTGTCGCTTTCGCCTTCCTCGCCGTCGCCCTCGGCGATGGTCGTAATCGGGCGCGACTGGAGCATGTACACTTCGCCCTCGTAGACGGCCCACTCCACGTCCTGCGGCGTCTCGTAGTGGTCTTCGACCAGTTCGCCGAGTTCGAGCAGGCGGGACACCTCGTCGTCGGTGAGCACGCGCTCGTGGCGGCGGTCGTTCGGCACGTCGCGCATGACGGTCTCGCCGCTTTCCTCGTCGCGGACGCACATCGTCTTCTTGTCCGCGATGGTCGCCGTTTCGACCTCGCCGGTCTCGCGGCTGACGACGTAGTTGTCGGGCGAGACGGTGCCGGAGACGACGGCCTCGCCGAGACCCCACGCCGCCTCGATGATAATCTCCTTTTTGCCGGTCGAGGGGTGGCGGGTGAACATCACGCCGGACTTCTCGGCGTCGACCATCTGCTGGACGACCACCGCGATGTCGACCTTGTCGTGGGGGAACCCCTTGCGGTTGCGGTAGTAGATGGCGCGCTCCGAGAACAGCGATGCCCAACACTCCTTGACGCGGTCGAGGAGGTCCTCCTCGGTGACGTTGAGGAACGTCTCCTGTTGGCCCGCGAAGGAGGCGTCGGGCAGGTCCTCGGCCGTCGCGGACGACCGGACCGCGACGAAGGCGTCGCCCTCGCCGACGCTCCGGTAGGCGTCGAGGATTTCCTCCCGCACGTCGTCCGGCATCGGCGTCTCCATGATGAGGTCGTGCGCCGCCTCGTGGGCCGCCTTCAGCGCCGCGGAGTCCTCGTGGTCGACCTCGACCGCGGCGAACAGCTCGTCGTCGATGCCCGCGTCCTCGATGAACGCGCGATACGTGCTCGCCGTGACGACGAATCCCGGCGGCACGGGGAGCCCCGCACCCGTGAGTTCACCCAGCGACGCGCCTTTCCCGCCGACCAGGTCGAGGTCGTCGGCCCGTACGTCGTCCAGCCAGACTACAGCCATGTGATGTTCGTATGGTCCCGTACCCCGATAAAGAAGTTTGCGAACGAAACAAGTATGAATGAAAACTCACTCGAAGCCGAGTATGAAATTGCGACCTCGGCGGGGAGACGGCCGCTCTCAGGATTCTCTGCGCTCCCGGCCGTGTTCCTCGCACAGGATTTCGCCGGCGTCGGGGTCGAGGTAGAACGGCGACCCGGCTTCGACCGGCCTCCCGCAGACCGCACAGCCGTCGTCGTGGCGGAGGAAGTACTTCCCCTCCGCGCGGCCCGTCTCCAGCCGTCCTGCGGCGACGGCCGGCCGCGTCAGTCCCTCGCCGATTTGGGTGCGCTCCGCGCTGTCGGCCTCCTCGAAGCGAATCGGTCGCATACCGTCACTTGGTTCGCCGGCGGCAAACCGTTACGGACAGCGAGGGGTTCATAATCGCTCGTCCCGTGACTTCTAGCGTGCTTCCGGAGTGGGTCTTTCTGCTCCCGCCGTGGCTCCTCGTCGGTCTCGTGGCGGGCGCGGTCGCCTCCGTCATCGTCGCCGGCGTCTTCGTCGTCGGCGGCCGTGTGTTCCCGGAGCGGCGGGTCTCCCGCGGCCCCCGCGTCGACGGGACGGGCCGCCGCCGCGTCGAAATCCGCGACTACCTCACATCCATCGGGGAGCGGTTCGTCGAGGACCGCCCGGTCCGCGGCGAGACGGTGGCGTTTTTCCTCCCCGACCGCGGCGTCGCCATCACGTTCGACGCGCAGGCGTTCTTCCGCCTCGAGCGCGCCGGCGTCTACGCCGTCCTCTGCGAACACGAGATGCCCGGCGGCCAACTCGGTCGCCGGCTCCCGTTCGACGTGCCGGACGTCGAGCCCGGACTGGCCGACCTCGACGACCCCGTGTCGGCCGCGTTCGACCGGCTCGACCTCCCCGCGAACGCGTCCACGGAGGCCGTTCAGGACGCCTATCGAGCGCGAGTGAAGGACGTGCATCCCGACCACGGCGGCGACCGAGAGCGGTTCCACGAGCTACGGGAGGCGTACACGATGGCGCGGGAACACGCCGAGGGCTGAGCGGCGAGTTCGACCTGAAAAATGAAACCGGCGCGGAGCTACGGCTCCGTCACTTCGAACAGCACGCCCGCGTCGCGGAGCGCGTCGGTCACGCGCCCGGCGGCGTCCGTGCTGGCGACGACCGCGGCGTCGAGGCCGCGGGCCGCGGCGTCGGCGGCGACCTCGCCCGGCGCGAACCACGTCCGCACGTCGACGCCCGCGTGGCGGCAGGCGACGACGGCCTCGACGCCCGCGGCGACGACGATGTCGGCCTCGTCGCACGCCGCCGCGAGCGCGTCCGAATCGACCGCCTCGGCCTCGCCGACCCGCGCGGGCGGTACCTGCAGGACGCGCACCGACCCGGGTTCCATCTCGATGACGCCCTCGAAGCCGGTGACGCTGGCCGCGTCGCCCGCCTCGGCGTCGGTGGTGGCGACGCCGATGGCCGGCCCGTCGTCGCCGGGCGTGGCGTGGAGCAGGCCGTCTCGGAGCGAGAGCGTCACCGTGTCGCCGGCCGCGACGTCGTCGGTGACGATTGCGGCGTCCTCGTTGACGCTCTCCAGCACGTCGTCGGTGACGTGTTCGGCGAACCGCTGGAGGGCGCGCGCCTCCTGAAACAGCCAGTCGACGCCCTCTTTCGTCACGCGGTAGCGCGACCGGCCCTGCTTTTCGACGAGCCCGTCTTCGACGAGGTCGCGGATGTACTCGGAGACCGCCTGACTCGTCACCCCGACCGCCTCGGCGATTTCGCCCTGACTCACCGCCGGCTGTCGGTCGGCTATCTCGGCGAGGATGCGAAAGCGGGTCGCGGTGCGCTTGTCCTCCAGTGCGCCGCTCATGTGCCGAACGTGGGACGCACCGATTAAAAAGGCCCCTGCTCCGACCCCGGCTTCGCCCCCGCTTCGCCGGCCTCTCGCGGGCGTTCGCCCCGGCGCGCGTCGCCGGTGGAGATTTGTCTTCGTCGCCCCTCGATTCGGTCGTGACACGCGTCTCCGTCCGCGAGCGCGCCGTCTTCCTCCCCGACGCCGACGCGCTCGTCATCGCGGACCTGCACGTCGGCCGAGCCGACGCGTCGGCGGTCGAGTTCCCGCTCGGCGAGGGGACCGACCTCGCGGCGCGCCTGCGAGCCTCCTGCGCCGAGTTCGCCCCCCACGAGGTCGTCTTCGCCGGCGACGTGCTCCACCGGTTCGACCGCGTCTCGGAGCGCCACGTCGCGGTCCTCGAAACCCTCGCGGAGACCTGCTCCGACGCCGGTGCCGACCCGGTGTTCGTCGCCGGCAACCACGACACGATGCTCGCCGAGGTCTGGCCCGACGAGGTGCACGACGAGTACCGACTCGCCGACGGGACGCTCGTCTGCCACGGCCACCGCGAGCCGGACGGCGACGCCGACCGCTACGTCGTCGGCCACGACCACCCGACGCTCTCCGTTGAGGGCCGGCGGCGGCCCTGCGTCCTCTACGGCCCCGACGCCTTCCGTGGCGGCGACGTGCTGATGCTCCCGGCGTTCACCCGCCTCGCCGCGGGCGTCGAAACCAACGGGATGCGGACGGCCGACTTCGACTCGCCGCTCGTCACCGACGCGGGCGTCTTCCGGCCGCTGGTGCGCGATGCGGAGGCGGACGAGACCCTCACGTTCCCGCCGCTGGGGAAGCTTCGACGGTTGCTCTGAGGAGTCGAGGCGGGCGGCGAGTCGACAACCGTCGGCGAAGCGCGCGACTACGACAGGTCGTCGCGGACGGCGTCGGCGGCCTCTTTCCCGCTTCGCATCGCGCCCTGAATCGACGACCACGCGGTGTAGTCGCCGGCGAGGTACGCCCGGCCGGGGGCGTCGCGGGCGTCAGGCAGGGACTCGTGGACGCCCGGCGGCTGGGCGAACTGCGCGAAGGAGATGTAGTCGGTGTGGAGCAGTTCGAGGTCGTCGAAGTAGCGTTCCGGGTACCACGCTTCGAGCGTCCGGCGGGTCTTCTCGAACAGTTCCTCCTCGGAGTCGTCCTGCGCGGCCGCGCCGAGGAACGTCGCGTTCAGGAGCTCCGCGCCCGGCGGGGCGTACTCCGGCGCGACGGTCGAAAGCGGGACGACCGTGTTGGGGTCGGGACTCGGCGCGTTGAGCATGATTCGCTTGCCCGCGTCGAGGTCGCTCCCGCTCGGGAGCGTGTAGTACTGGGTGACACAGCCGTGGGCCTCGGTCGGAATCGACCCGACGCCGGTCAGCCGGCGCGCCTCCTTGGGGTCGGTGGCGACGACGACCGCGTCGGCTTCGAGCGACTCGTCGCCCGTGGTGACGACCGCGCCGTCGCCGTCGGACTGGACCGACTCGACGCGCTCGCCGAGGCGGAGGGTCGCGCCCTCGTCGCGGGCGGCGTCGGCGAGTTGCTCGGGGACCGCCTGCATGCCCGACGCGGGGACCGCGGTGCTCCCCGTCGAGAGCATCTTGAACGTGTACTCGAACACCCGCTTCGACGACGAGAGCGAGCGGTCGAGCGTGATGCCGCCGTAGAAGGGCGCGACGAAGTGCTCGATGTAGTCCTCGGAGAAGCCCCAGTCGCGGAGGTACGACCGGATGCTCCGGTCCGCCGAGGCGAAGATGTCCGCCTCGTCGCGGGTGCTCACGTCCTGTCTGAGCGCCAGCGTCCGGAGCTTGTCGCTCGTCGTCACCTCGGGGTTGCGGACGGACTCGAACAGGCCGCCGATGTCGCGGAGGGGGTCCGACAGCACCGCGCGTCGGCTCGGTCGGCAGATGGTCGCGCCGGGCGTGAACCGCCGGAGGTCCAGCGCGTCGAGGTCGAGTTCCCGCCGGACTGCGGGGTAGTCGGTGAAGAGGACCTGAAACCCGCGGTCGAGTGTGAAGCCGTCTTTCGTCCGGGTGCGGACCCGCCCGCCGACGCCGTCGCGCCGCTCCACGACGGTCACGTCGGCCCCGTCGGCGGCGAGGTGTCGCGCGGCGACGAGGCCGGCGAGCCCCGCGCCGACGACCGCGATGTGGCTATCGTCCATACCCCGTCTCTCGGACGGGCGACACAAAGCCGCTACGGGTGGCGGCCATCGACCGACGGGAAGGGCTTAGTCCCTCCCCCCGTAAGCCCCGGCCATGCAGACGTCCGACAGCTTCTCCGGGCTGGTGTGTACCGAGACCGGCGACGAGTACGACGCGGACGCGACCGGCGCGAGCGACGCCGCCGCGCCGCTCGACCCCGCCTACGACCTCGACGCGGTCGAGTGGGACGCCGAGACGCTCGCCGAGCGCCCCTTCGACACGATGTGGCGCTACCGCGAACTGCTCCCCTTCGCCGAGCCGGTGACGGCCAACGAGGGCGCGACGCCGCTCGTCGCGGCCGACGCGCTCGGCGAGGAGGCCGGCGTCGGGTCGCTTCTCATCAAGGACGAGGGCCGCAACCCGACCGGGACGTTCCTCGACCGCGGCTTCTCGCTCGCCGTCACCGCGGCGCGCGAGGCCGACGCCGAGGTCGTCGCGCACGCCTCGCCCGGCAACGGCGCGCAGTCGGCGGCCTCCTACGCGGGCCTCGTGGACGCGCGCTCCTACGGCTTCGTCCCCTCGCGGACGCCGTTCCCGAACAAGGCCATGGTGAACGTCCACGGCGGCCAGATGAAAGTCGTCGGCGGGCGCTACCCCGACGCGCTCTCGGCGCTCCACGAACAGCTCAAAAGCGACTGGTACACGCTCCAGGAGTTCGACAACCCCTACCGCCACGACGGCGCGAAGACCATCGCCTACGAGGTCGCAGAGCGCCTCGACTGGTCGGTCCCCGACTGGGTCGTCGTCCCCGTCTCGACCGGCGAACTCGCCTACGGGGTCTACAAGGGCTTTACCGACCTCGTCGACCTCGGACTGGTCGAGTCGATTCCCAAGCTCGTCGCCGCGCAGTCGGTCGGTTGCTCCCCCGTCGCCACCGCGTGGGAGGCCGAAAGCGACACCCACGAGGCGTGGAACCACCCGGACACCATCGTCGGCGAACTGGAGATTCCGGACCCCGCGGGCGGGTCGCTCGCGCTCCGCGCCGTCCGCGAGTCCGGCGGCGCGGCCGTCGCCGTCAGCGACGACGACGCGCTCGAATCCGCCGTCACCGCCGCCCAGACCGCCGGCGTCGAGGTCGGTCCCGCGGGCGGCGTCGCGCTCGCCGGCGCGTGGGAGTTCGCGGACGAGTTCGCCGAGGACGACACGGTCGTCGTCGTCAACACCGAGTCCGGGACGAAGAACGCCGACATCCTCCGCAGTCACCTGATGGGTCAGGGCGTCTGAGAGGCCGCACGACCGGCTGGTTCCCCGCTCGAACCCTCCCGTTACCTCCATCAGACTTTTACTTTAGACGCGTCTAATCCGTGGTATGTTGAGCGACGTGATGGAGGACTATCTGAAGGCAATCTACACGCTCCAGATGGAGCAGGGACCACCGGTTTCGACCTCCGACATCGCCGAGTACCTCGGGAAGACGCCGCCGACCGTGACGAGCATGGTCGGCAAGCTCGAAGACCGCGGGCTGGTCGACCGCGAGAAGTACAAGGGCGTCGAACTGACCACGGAGGGCGAGACCGTCGCGCTCGAAGTGCTTCGACACCACCGCCTCCTCGAAGCGTACCTCACGGAACACCTCGACTACTCGTGGAGCGAGGTCCACGACGAGGCCGACGCGCTCGAACACCACATCAGCGAGGAGTTCGAAAAGCGGGTCGCCGCCGCCCTCGGCGAGCCGGAGGTCGACCCCCACGGCGACCCCATCCCGAGCGCCGACCTCACGCCGCCGGACTCCTCGGGGCTGTCGGTGCTGTCGGACTGCGAGGTCGGCGACCTGCTCGTCGTCGCCCGCGTCAGCGACCGCGACCCCGCGGAGTTGGAGTACCTCTCCGAGGCGGGCGTCACGCCCGGCACGACCATCGAGGTGACCGACATCGCCCCGTTCGGGATGGTGACGGTCCGCGTCGGCGACGGCGGGCGCGAGCAGAGCCTCCCGGAGTCGGTGGCCCGAACGATCCGCGTCCGACCGCCCGACGAGCCGAGTAGCGAGGAGGTGTCGCCTGCGTGACCGGCTGGTGGGAGATTCTCGTCATCGCCCTCGTCTCCCAACTTGCGGTCCTGCCGGGCGAGAAGGTCCAGTTCATCATCGCGGGCCTCTCGACCCGGTTCGACCCGAAGGTCGTCGTCGCGGCCGCGGGCTCGGCTTTCGCCATCTGGACGGCGCTCGAAATCATGCTCGGGCAGGCGCTCAAGAGCGCGCTCCCGCCGGTCGCGCTCGACGCCATCACCGCCGTCCTGTTCGCCACCTTCGCGGTGTTGCTCTACCGCTCCGCGCCCGACGCGTCCGCGGGAGGCGAGACCGCGACCACCGACGGCGGCGTCTCCGCGTTCGACGACGCGCCGACGGTGTTCGGCCGCGAGCTATCGACGCAGGGCTTCGGCGGTTTCCTGCCCATCTTCGCCATGATGGCCGCCGGCGAGTTCGGCGACAAGACCCAACTCGTCACCATCGGGCTGGCCGTGCAGTACGGCGCGACCTCGGCCATCTGGGCGGGCGAGATGCTCGCCATCATCCCGGTGAGCATCGCCAACGCGTACTTCTTTCACCGGTTTTCCCACCGGTTCGACACGCGCAAGGCGTACCTCGGCGCGGCCGCCCTGTTCGGCTTCTTCGCCGCCGACACCCTGCTCGCCATCGCCACCGGCTTCTCCGTCTGGGAGACGCTCGTCGGCACCGCCAGCGACGCCGTCCTCGCGCTGGTCTGAGGTCGCATCCGGTCGCGCCGTGACCGGTTCCAACCCCCAACGCCGTCGCTTCCGCGCCACTTTTCACGGAATCGCGCCCAAGAGAGAACCATGTCTACGCTCCTCCCGTCTCTGGGTGCCGGGCTGGTGTTCGGCCTGGCGCTCGCCGCGCCGCCCGGCCCGATGAACGCCGTCATCGCCGAGGAGAGCGTCGTCCGCGGGTGGACCGCGGGCGCTCGCGCTGGTCTCGGTGCGATGAGCGCCGACGCGCTGTTTTTCGTCCTCGCGGCGCTCGGCCTCGTCGCGTTCGTCGAGCAGTTCCCGACCGTGCGGGCCGTCATGGTCGGCGCCGGCGGCGTCCTCATGCTCTACTTCGCCTACGGCGCGGCACGGGAGATTGGAACCACGTTCCGCGAAGCCGCCGACACCGACGACGACAGCGCGGGCTTCACGAAGGCGTTCGTGCTCGCGCTGACGAACCCGTATCAGATTCTGTTCTGGCTCACCATCGGCGTCGGCCTCTTGGAGACCGGCACCGTGGACGTGCTCGCCCACACGCCGTATCTGGGCGCGTCGCTGTCGAACCTGCTCATCGTCGAGACGGGCAGTCCGGCGCTCATCCTCGGCTTCTTCGGCGGCATCGCGCTCTGGGTGACCGGCTTCCCCGCGGCGCTCGTCGCGGCCGAACAGCGCGTCGACTCCTTCGCGCCCGCCGTCGCCGCCGTCAGCGCCGTCGTCCTCGGCGGCTTCGGCGCCGTCTTCGTCTGGGACGCGGTGCGGGCGCTCGCGCTCTGACGCTCGGACGCGCGACTGCTCGAAACCGCGGCCGCTCTCTCGGCTCGGGGTCCCGCGATTCCCGTCGGGCGTTCGGCGCGCCCCCGTCTCCGAGACGAGAAACACTATGAACCGTGGTGGCCGATTTCCGCGTATGTTCGATAAATCGACGTGGATTAAGCTACCGAGGAACGTGCTCCAGGGCCACGGCGTGCTCGACGACCTCTCGGCCGCGGTCGACGAGCTGTACCTCTCTGGCGACCCGTTTCTCGTCACGAGCCCGTCGCCCGACCGCATCGCCGGCGACCGGGTCCGTGACCAGTTCGACGGCATCGCCTCTGTCTCCTTGGACCGCGCGAGCTTCGAGTCGGTCGAGCGCGTCGTCGACGCGGCGCGCGAGGCCGACGCGGGCTACCTCATCGCCCTCGGCGGGGGCAAGCCCATCGACGTGGCGAAGATGGCCTCCGACCGCCTCGACTGCGGGTTCATCTCCGTTCCGACGGCGGCGAGCCACGACGGCATCGTCTCGGGCCGGTCGTCGATTCCCGAGGGCGACACCCGCCACTCGGTCGCCGCCGACCCGCCGCTCGCGGTCGTCGCCGACACGGAACTGCTCGCGGAGGCCCCGTGGGAGCTCACGACCGCCGGCTGTGCCGACATCATCTCGAACTACACCGCGGTCAAAGACTGGGAGCTGGCCCACCGCCTGAAGAACGTCGAGTACTCCGAGTACGCGGGCGCGCTCTCGCAGATGACCGCCGAGATGCTCGTCGGGAGCGCCGACTCCATCAAGCCGGGCCTCGAAGAGTCCGCGTGGATAGTGACGAAGGCGCTCGTCTCCTCGGGCGTCGCCATGTCCATCGCCGGCTCCTCGCGGCCGGCGTCGGGCGCGGAACACCTCTTTTCGCACCAGCTCGACCGCATCGCGCCCGGCCGCGCCCTCCACGGCCACCAGGTCGGCGTCGGCTCCATCATGACCGAGTACTTCCACAGCGGCGCGCGCGGCGAGTGGACCGACATCCGCGACGCCCTCTCGACGATGGGCGCGCCGACGACCGCCGACGAACTCGGCATCGACGGCGAGACGATTATCGAGGCGCTCACGACCGCCCACGAGATACGCGACCGCTACACCATTCTCGGCAACGGCGTCAGCGAGGAGGCGGCCATCGAGGCCGCGACCATCACGGGCGTCATCTGACTCGGTCGGTCGCTCCGCGAGCGGGGGGGTCCGCCCCTCGAAGCCCGTCCGGAACCCGAAGACGGAATACGCCGTCTTCCCAACCCCCGGCCATGGCAACTGCGAGCGCAGACAACCCCCTGAAGGAACACCCCGCGGCCGCGACCGCCGTCCTCTCGGTCGTCGGGTACGCCCTCGTCATCGGGACCTTCCTCGGCGTCGTCCCCGGCAGGGTCTTCCCCGACCTGTCGCTCCCACAGGTGAACCTCCTCTCGGACGCCATCGCCGTCGTGAACACGGTGAACGTCCTCGTCATCGCGGCGGGCTGGCGCTGGATTCGCCGCAACGAGGTCCGCAAGCACGCGGCCGCGATGGTCACGTCGTTCGGCCTCATCCTCGTCTTTCTCGTGATGTACCTCGCGAAAATCGGCGGCGGCGGCACCAAGGAGTTCGTCGGCCCCGCGTTCGCGTACTACCCGTACCTGGCGATGCTGGCGATTCACATCATCCTCTCTATCGTCTCGGTGCCGGTCGTCCTCTACGCGCTCATCCTCGGGATAACCCACTCCGAGCGCGAACTGCGGACCGAGACGCCCCACCGGAAGGTCGGCCGCATCGCGGCGGGCGCGTGGCTCGTGTCCCTCGCGCTCGGCGTCGTAACGTACCTGCTTCTCAACCACGTCTATAGCTGGGAGTACACGGTCACCGCCGTCGAGTCCGTGGGCGCGCTCATCGCGCCCGTCGTCGGGCTCTGAGGCGCGTCGCCCCGGCGAACCCTTCCCGGGCGGCGCGTCGGCGTCCCCGCGTCGCGCCCTCGAAAACTGTGGATTTTTATTGCGCGGCGTAGTGGCGGCGAATATGCGAGTCGCGCTCGTCTCGATGTACACGACGCACCACGAGGAGACGGGAGCGACCAGACGGCTCCGGCGGACGGCCGAACTCCTCGCCGAGCGCGACCACGAGGTGACGGTGCTCTGTGCGAAGTGGTGGGACGGCGAGGTCGTCGAGTTCAAACAGGACGGGGTGACCTATCACCGCGTGACGGACTCGCCCGCCGTCGGCGGCTTCGCCTCCCGCGTCCCCTTCGCCCTCCGCGAGGTCTCCCCCGACGTGATTCAGGTCGCGAGCTACCCGCCGTCGCACGTCACGGCGGTCAAGACCGCGGCGCGGTTCCTTCGAACGCCGGTCGTCGCCGACTGGTGGACCCGCGACGAACGCGGCGGCTCGCGGGCTTACCGGCGTGCGGCGAAGGCCCCGAACGCCGTCTTGGTCCCCTCGGAGATGGTCCGCACGCAGGTCCGCGAACTCGGCGCGGCGGTCGACTCCACCCACCTCGTCCCCGAACCGATCAGCATGGACCTCGTCCGGAGCGCCGACGCCGAGGAGCGCGCGGACGTGGTGTACGCCCGCGACCTCGACGAGCACGCGAACGTCGAGAGCTTCCTCCTCGCGCTCGCGGAGCTCCGCGACAAGGACTGGTCCGCCGTCGTCATCGGCGACGGCCCCGAGCGCTCGACGGCCGAACAGACCGCCCGCGACCTCCGCATCGACGACCGCGTCGAGTTCCTCGGCGAACTCCCCGCGAACGAGGCGGTGCCCATCATGAAGGGCGCGCACGTCTTCGCGCAGACCGCGACGGTCGAACCCTTCGCCACGAATCTGCTGTGGGCGCTCGCCTGCGGCTGTGTCTCCATCGTCGAGTATCAGGCGCGGTCGTCGGCCCACGAACTCGTCGAGGGGCGCGAGCGCGGGTCGCTCGTCACGAGCCCCCAAGAGCTGGCGGACGAAATCGTCGCCGCCCGGCGGTTCGACCACGAGACGGTCGACGACGACTTCGCGGCCTACGACTTCCGGCGGGTCATCGAGCAGTACGAGTCGGTCTACGAGACCGAGCGCGACGACTACGGCTTCTTCTGAGTCGGCCGCCGCGCCCGCGGCTGTCGCGGCGGCGACCGAACCCGGGCGAGCGCGGCCGCTCGGAACTGGTGAAAATCGAGAGACGCGACGACCGCGTCAGTCCTGAACGTCGTAGTCGCCGCCGTACTTCATGAAGAAGTACGCGAGGCCGAGCGTCGCGACCATCGCGAACGTCGTCGCCACGCCGAGGGACTTCGCGCTGTCGGGGACCTGCGGGAGGTTCGACCCGCCGCCGCCCCCGGTGGTGACGGTCGGCACGTCGCCGCCGACGGCGACCGCGCCGAGCATGCCGAGCGCCTCGTGGGGCACGCAGTGGTACTTCGTGATGCCCGCGTCGCCCTCCTCGAAGGTGTACTCGTAAGTGCTCCCGGCCTCGGAGACGGCCGCGCCGGAGTCGAGCGACGCGCCCTCGCTGGCGACGACGTTGTGGCCGCCGCCCTCGCCGGTCCACTCCCACGTCACGGTCGTGCCGACGTCTATCCAGACGCCGGCGGGGGAGAACGCGAGGTTCCCGCCGTTACCTTCCGCGCCCACTTCGATGGTGACCTCGCTTTGGCCGCGGAGGTCTTCGTAGCCCCCGTCGATACCGTCGATGTGGCCGCCGAAATCTGGTTCTTCCGTCTGCGCCGCGGCCGTGCCGGAAGTGGCGGCGACCGCCGCGCCGCCAGCGGCCGCCCCGAGGAACGCCCGCCGAGACATATCCACGTTGCCGTCGGTCATGTCCGCCGCTTGGTGTGGGCCTGTAGTGAATACTTTGGTTCTCGTCCGCCGGTCGGGGGTGCCGCGCCTCGATATAGGGGGGTATTCCCCCGATGTCTCTCGCGCCGCCGTCGGCGTCGTTCGCGTCTGCGCCGGGAGGTCGCCGACAGGGACGGCCTACAGCGTGTAGTCGAACTCGCCCGTCTCGCTCTCCAAGAACGCCGTCAGGAGGTCGATGTAGGCGACGACGTCGTCCTCGTGGACGCTCTCGGTGACGGTGTGGAGATAGCGCGTCGGCATCGAAATCGCGCCGACGGGCTTCGCGCCGTAGGTGTTCTGGAAGCCGCCGGTGTCGGTGCCGCCCGCGGGGAGCAGTTCCATCTGGTAGGTGATGTCGTTGTCCTCGGCCACGGCGCGGAGCCGGCGGTGGACCTTCGGGTTGGCGATGGCGCTTGAGTCCTTGAGCTTGATGCCCGCGCCCTCGCCGAGTTTCGTGACGTGGTCGGCGGGGTCGAAGCCGGGCACGTCGTTGGCGACGGTGGTGTCGAGGCCGAGCGCGAGGTCGGGGTCGAGGTCGACGCCGAGCGCCTGCGCGCCGCGGAGGCCGACTTCCTCTTGGACCGTCGCGGCGAAGTGAATCGTCACCTCGGGGTTCTCGACCCGCCGGGCGGCCTCCAGCATGGCGAACAGGCAGACGCGGTCGTCGATGGCCTTGCCCGTCACGTGGTTGCCCATGCGGACGGTCGTCTGCTCCATCGTCACGAGGTCGCCGACGGAGACGGTCTCCTCGACGGTCTCGGCGGGCAGGCCGAGGTCGACGTACACGTCCTCGACTTTCGGCTCCTTCTGCTTCTGTTCTTCAGTCAGCGTGTGCGGAGGGACCGAGCCGATGACGCCGGTGAGGTCCTCGTCTTCGGCGTGGACGGTCACGCGCTGGGCCTTCAGGACGCGGGGATCCCAGCCGCCGAGAGCGTCGAGTTGCAGGAAGCCCTCGTCGTTGACGTGGCGGACCATGAAGCCGATTTCGTCCATGTGGGCGGCGACGGCGACCTCGTAGTCTCCCTCGCCCTCGATGGTGCCGACGACGTTGCCCATCGCGTCGACCCGGACGGAGTCGGTCGTCGCTTCGAGGTCCTCGCGGACGAGCGCGCGGATTCGGTCCTCGTAGCCGGGGACGCCGCTGGTCTCGGTGAGCTGTTTCAGGCGGTCGAAGTCGAAGTCCATGCGAGTGCATGAATTGCCGGTGTAGATAAGTCCATCAGTCCCGGGCGACCGTGCCGACACTCGACGGCCCGCCGCGCCGTCTCGTGAGAACTCTAAATATAGTCATTGTTTTTCCGGAACCCTTTTCCACTTCTCTCCGTAGGTACACCGTATGTCCGACACCGAATCTCAGCTCCGCGAGCAGTTCATGGACGCGTTCGAAAACGCGGACTTCCCCGTGAAGAACCAGATGTCGCTCGTCCCCGCGCTCCCGAACGGTCCGGGCACGAAGTTCAAGACGGACGAGGTGACGGTCACGGCGATGGAGCTGGCCGCGAAGCTCGGCAAGCATCAGGACTTCCCGTACGAGGACGCCGAGAGCCTCGTCGACGACATCATCGCCGGTCTCAAGGCCGAAGGCGTCATCTGAGTTCGGTCGCCGCGTGACCGAGACCAAACGCGCGCTCTGGGACCGCTTCGTCGACCGCTTCGTCGACACCGCGGACCCGATTTCACTTTTCGAGACGAGCGCCGACGGGACCGTCGACACCATCGCGTACGGTCGCTCCGGCCGGCGGACGCTCCGCCGCGGCGAACGCATGGAGCGCAAACTCCGCGAGGCCGGCGGCCGCGTCGTCGCCGACTACGACCGCCGCGAGGGCCGCTACGAGGGGCTCGTCTACATGATGTACACCCTCGACGGCGACGAGGTCGTCCCCCGGTACCTCGGCAAGTGCGGGAAGTTCGGCGCGTCCGGCACCGACCTCAACAGCAACCTGAAGAACGTCGACACCAACGACGGCAAGCTCGCGCGCTGGGGCTACGGGAACTACTACCACTTCGGCGACCTCTCGTCGGCCGCCTTCCGCGACGACGGGTCGGGGAAGTACGACCGCTGGGTAGAGGCGCTGTTCGCTTTGACCGACCCGCCGCGGCTCCGCGAGCCGGTGTACTTCTGGGTCGAGCCGTGGGCGGTCGGCACCGAGGGACCGTACCCCGACACGCGGCCGTACCTCGAAGAACTGGAGTACCAGCTCATCGGCATCGCCTTCGAACTGTACCCCGAGCGCCTGCTCAACACCGAGGGCGTGCCGACGAACCCGGCGGCCTACGCGGAGATGCGCGGGTGGACCGACCGCGAGGACGCGCGGCTTTCGGACTTCTGACACCCAAACCGATTTCTCGTCGCCGGGGCAATTCGAGGTATGCGAACATACGACATCGAGCGCTACCTGAACATCAGGAGCGCCTACGGCGCGTCCTTTTCGGCGGACGGCGAGCGCCTGTCGTTCCTCATGGACACGACGGGCGTCCCGCAGGTCTGGACGGTCGATTCGCCCGGCGCGTGGCCCGAACAGCGGACGTTCTACGAGGAGCGCGTCACCTTCGCCTCGTGGTCCCCCGAGCGTCCCGAAGTCGCCTTCGGCATGGACAACGGCGGCAACGAGCGCGCGCAGTTGTTCCGACTCGAACCCGACACCGGCGTCATCGAGAACCTGACCGAACACCCCGACGCCAAGCACCGCTGGGGCGGCTGGAGCCACGACGGCGAGCGGTTCGCGTTCACCTCGAACCGCCGCGACAACGCCGTTTTCGACGTCTACGTGCAGGCCCGAAACGGGACCGGCACCGACGCCGAACTCGTCCACGAGGGCGACGGCTGGCTCACCGTCGGCGGCTTCTCGCCCGACGACTCGAAGCTCATCGTCCAAGAGGCGTACTCGAACTTCGACCAGGACGTGTCGGTGCTCGACCTCGCCACCGGCGAGCTGACCCATCTCACGCCGCATCAGGGGACGGTTCGCTTCCAGAGCCCCGAGTGGGGCCCCGACGGCGAGAACGTCTACATGGTGACCGACCGCGGGAGCGACACGCTCGAACTCGTCCGCTACGAACTCGACTCCGGGGCGTTCACGACCGTCGAGGCCGGCGGCGACCACGAACTGGAGGGCATCAGCATCGACCACGACTCGCGCCGGCTCGTCTACTCGCGGAACGTCGAGGGCTACACGGAACTCACCTTCGGCGAACTCACCGCGCCCGACCGCATCGACGCGCTCCCCCAGCCCGACCTGCCGAACGGCGTCGCCGGTGGCGTCTCCTTTTCGCCGGACGGTGAGCGCGCCGCGGTCACCGTCACCGCCAGCGCCGACACCGCGAACGTCTACGTGGTCGAGTTGGCCACGGGCGACGCCGAGCGGTGGACGCTCGCGGCGACCGCGGGCATCCCACGGGACACGTTCGTCCCGCCCGAACTCGTCCGGTATCCGACGTTCGACGGCCGCGACATCCCGGCGTTCTTCACGCTCCCCGAGGAGTCGCCCGAGGGCGAGACGCCCGTCATCGTGGACATCCACGGCGGCCCCGAGTCCCAGCGCCGGCCGTCGTTCTCGGCGGTCAAGCAGTACTTCCTCTCGCGGGGCTACGCCTACTTCGAGCCGAACGTCCGCGGCTCCGCGGGCTACGGGAAGGCCTACGGCCACCTCGACGACGTCGAAAAGCGGATGGACTCCGTCGCCGACATCGAGGCCGCCGTCGAGTGGCTCCACGACCACCCGGCGGTCGACCCGGAGAAAATCGTCGCCATGGGCGGCTCGTACGGCGGGTTCATGGTGCTCGCGGCGCTGACCGAGTACCCCGACCTGTGGGCCGCCGGCGTCGACATCGTCGGCATCGCCAACTTCGTGACGTTCCTCGAAAACACCGGCGACTGGCGACGCGAACTCCGCGAGGCCGAGTACGGCTCGCTCGAAGACGACCGCGAGTTCCTCGAATCCATCTCGCCTATCAACAACGTCGAGAAGATTCGCGCGCCGCTTTTCGTCCTCCACGGCGAGAACGACCCGCGGGTGCCGGTCAGCGAGGCCCACCAGCTCGTCGAGGAGGCGAGGGAACACGCCCACGTCCGCGAACTCATCTTCGACGACGAGGGCCACGGCTTTTCCAAACTTGAGAACCGCATCGAGGCGTACTCCCAGATAGCCGACTTCCTCGACGAGTACGTCCGGAGCGCGCCCGCCGCCGCCGACTGAGCCGGACCTACCTTATTTTCCGTTAGAGTCAAAGCGCGGGACATCGAATCCCCGTCTATGAGCGCGGACTCCGAACAGCGAACGATCCGGTGTCTCATCGCCAAGGTGGGACTGGACGGCCACGACCGCGGTGCACACGTCATCTCTCGCGCCTTCCGCGACGCGGGATTCGAAGTCATCTACTCCGGACTGCATCGCGCCCCGGACGAGATTATCCAGGCGACGGTCCAAGAGGACGTGGACGTGCTGGGCATCTCCATCCTCTCCGGCGCGCACAACACGCTCGTCCCGAAGGTGATGGCGGGTCTCGAAGAGTACGGCGCGCTCGACGACACCCTCGTCATCGTCGGCGGCATCATCCCCGAAGAGGACCGACCCGCTCTCCTCGAACAGGGCGTCGACGCCATCTTCGGTCCCGGCACGCCGATGCAGGAGACCATCGACTTCGTGAAGGAACACGCGCCCGAGCGACCGTGACGATGAGTCGGGCGGTCGAATCCGACCTCGTCGAGCGCCTCCTCGACGGCGAGCACCGAGCGCTCGCACGCGCCATCACGAAAATCGAGTCGCAGTCGCCGGGCTATCGGGACATCGTCTCGGAGCTTCACGCGCACACGGGCGGGGCGTCCGTCGTCGGCATCACGGGCAGTCCGGGAGCCGGCAAGTCCACGCTCGTCGACAAGTTGGCGAAGCACTACCGCGACCAGGGCGAGACGGTCGGCGTCATCGCCGTGGACCCCTCCTCGCCGTACACCGGCGGGGCCGTCCTCGGCGACCGCATCCGCATGGCCTCGAACGTCGGCGACATGGACGTGTTCTTCCGGTCGATGAGCGCCCGCGGGCAACTCGGCGGCCTCTCGACCGCCACCGCGGACGCCGTGAAGGCGCTCGACGCCTTCGGGAAAGACCGCATCATCATCGAGACGGTCGGCGCGGGGCAAAACGAGGTGGACGTGGTGAAGACCGCCGACACGGTCGTCGTCCTCGTCCAGCCCGGGAGCGGCGACGACGTGCAGATGCTCAAGGCGGGCATCCTCGAAATCGGCGACGTGTTCGTCGTCAACAAGGCCGACATGGAGGGCGCGTCGCGCACCGTCGCGGAGCTACAGGAGATGATTCACCTCCGCGACGACCCGCGGGCGAACCTCGACACGGGCCACCACGGGGCCGCGGCGTTCGACGACGCCGGGCACGGACACGACGGCCATAGCGGGCACGCAGACACGGGCGATACCGCCGATGCCGAGACCGACGACGTCTCCGACGACCCGCCCGTCTGGACGCCGCAGGTCCTCGAAACCGTCGCCACGACCGGCGAGGGAATCGACGAGTTGGTCGAGACGCTGGACGACCACCGCGACTACCTCGACGCCTCCGGCGAGTTGGCCGAGAAGGCCCGCAAGCGCGCCGGCGAGGAGATACGACAGCTCCTCCGAAGCGACGTGAACCGGCTCCTCGAAGCCGAACTCGACCGACGCGGCGGGGTCGAGGAGTTCGCCGAGGCGGTCGTCGAAAAGGAGACGGACCCCTACGCGGTCGCCGAGGACGTGCTCGAACCGCTCCGGGAGTGTCTGGACGACCGGGACGACTGACGCCGAGACGACCCGGGTGCGGGCGGGACGCCCCTGCCCACCACCCCGCCACGGGCGGGCGAATTAAGGCCACCGCGCGCAATCTACGTGACATGAAACTCCGACGAGCCATCGGACTGGCCGCCGCCGGCGTCGGTCTCACCGCCGCGACCAACGCCGCCCTCTCGAAACGCGTTGGACCCCTCGAACCGCCGCTCTCCGGAAATCACGGGACGTACCGCTGGCGCGGCATGGACGTGTCGTACGCCGAGGCCGGAAACGAGGACGACCCGACGCTCGTGTTCCTCCACGGTATCAACGCCGCGGGGTCGTCCGGCGAGTTCCGCGAGGTGTTTTCGACCCTCGCCGAGGACTACCACGTCGTCGCGCCCGACCTCCCCGGGTTCGGCCTGTCGGACCGCCCGGCGTTGTACTACTCGCCCGCGCTCTACGAGGACTTCGTCGGCGACTTCCTCGCGGAGTACGACGACCCCGCGGTCCTCGCCTCGTCGCTCACCGCGGCCTACGCCGTCGCCGCCGCAGAGCGAGACGACGTGTCGGTCTCGCGGTTCGTCCTCGTCTGTCCCACGCCGCGCGGCGGCCCCGACCCCAAAGAGTGGCTCCGCGAGCTCGTCCGCGCGCCGGTCGTCGGCGAGGCGCTGTTCAACGTCGTCGCCTCCCGGCCGTCGATTCGCTACTTCAACGCCGACCACGGCTACTACGACCCCGAGAAGGCGGGCGAGGAGTGGCAGGAGTACGAGTGGCGCACGGCTCACCAGGAGGGCGCGCGCTTCGCGCCGGCGTCGTTCATCTCGGGCTACCTCAACACCGACATCGACCTCGCCGAGGCGCTGTCGGCCCTCGACGTGCCGACGACGCTCGTCTGGGGCCGCGAGAGCGACATCACGCCGCTGAAGCAGGGTCGGGACCTCGCGGACGCCGCGGACTGCCGGCTCGTCGTCTTCGATGACGCGATGTTGCTCCCGCACGTCGAGTTCCCGAACGCCTTCGTCGACACCGTCCGCAACGCCCTCGACTGACGCCGACGCGACCGCGGCTTCAATTCAATCCTTAGACCGATGCTCGACTCCCTGTCGCTGTTCTCGCTGTTCCTGTACGGAGCCATCGCGCTCCTCGCGGCCGGCTTCTGGGCGTGGCTCCTCGGCTCGTACGTCTTCGGCTGGCGCTCGCCGCTGGAGGCCATCGAGGCGAGCGACGAGTAATCGGCCGCGCGGCGCTACTCGCTCGCGGGCCGGAACACGAGCAGTTGCTCGTCGGTCGTCGCGTTCACGTCCACGTCGACCGAGACCGTCGCGCCGAGGTCGACCTCGTCGGCGGGCAGGTCGCGGACGACGCCCGTGAGTTTGACCGGGCCGAACGACGCGATAGCCGTCACGTAGGGCGCTTCGTCGGCGAAGTCCGGCGCGGGGACGTGCACCTCGGTGAAGGTGAGCACCTCGCCGGTCTCCGGGAGCGGTTCCGCGGTCAACTCGGCCGCGCCGCAGTGCGGACAGGAGCGCCGCGGCGGGAGCGAGCCGTGGCCGTCGGGACACGCGAGGTAGTAGCCCTCGCCGTCCGCGATTGCGGCCAGCCACTCGTCGTAGCCGGTGTCGGTCATCGGTCCACCTCCAGGACGTGGACGACCGCGCTGGCGACGGTCCCACCCGCGTTGTGGGTGACGCCGACGCGAGCGTCCGGGACGGCGTCGCTGTTACCGTGGTCGCCGCGCAGGAGCTTCGTCATCTCGACGACTTGGGCGGTCCCCGTCGCGCCGACGGGGTGGCCTTTCGCCTTGAGGCCGCCCGAGAGGTTCACCGGGAGGTCGCCGTCGCGGGTCGTCTCGCCGCGGGCGGCCGCGCCGACGCCCTCGCCGTGGTCGTAGAGGCCGAGCGATTCGAGCGCGAGCACCTCGGCGATGGTGAAGCAGTCGTGGACCTCGGCCACGTCCACGTCGTCGGGGCCGATGCCGGCGTCGGCGTAGGCGGAGTCGGCGGCTTTCGTCGCGGCGGGCGTCCGCGCGAGGTGTGGCCTGTCTTGGAGCGCGGCCTTGTCGCCGCCCTGTCCCGACCCGGTGACGGAGACGGGCGCGTCGAGGCCGTGGCGCTCGGCGTAGTCGTCGCTGACGAGGACGACCGCGCTCGCGCCGTCGGTGATGGGGCAGGCGTCGTAGAGGGAAAGCGGGTCGGCGACGACGGGGCTTTCGAGCGCGTCGTCGACCGTGATTTCGCGGTGGAACTGCGCGTAGTCGTTCTGCATCGCGTTGGCGTGGTTCTTCACCGCGATGTGCGCGAGGTCCTCGCTGTCGCCGCCGAAGGCGTCGAAGTACGCGCGGGCCATGAGCGCGTACGCGCCGGGGAACGTGACGCCCGCGCGGACCTCGAACAGCTCGTCCGCGGCGATGGCGAGCGACTGGGTCACCTCGGCGGTGCCGAGGTTGTTCATGCGCTCCATGCCGCCGGCGAGGACCACGTCGGCCGCGCCGCTCCGAATCGTCGCGACGGCCTGCCGGAAGGCGACGCCCGCGGAGGCGCAGGCCTGCTCGTAGCGGGTCGCGGGGCAGTCGAGGCCGGCGGCCTCGGCCATGACCGGCCCCTGATGGCCCTGTTTCTCGGCGAGTTCGCCCATGAAGTTGCCGTAGAAGAGTTCCTCGTAGTCGTCGCGGGAGACGCCGGCGTCCTCGCGGGCGGCGAGGGCGGCCTCCGCGAACAGGTCGCGGCCGGTTCGCTCGGGGTGACTGCCGAACTTCGTCAGTCCGACCCCGGCGATTCGCACGTCGGTCATGGATGAACGTACGTGATAGATGGTCCTTGAACCTGCCGCTCGCCCGCGGGCCGCGTCGCGGTTCGGCACTCGCTTCCCCGCGCTCGCGGCCGCGACGCGACGAGCCGCGGTTCCCGTCTAAGTCGGTCGGTTTTCGCCCTCGACCGACGCCCGGTTTCGACCCATCGCAACGGTTACCACGGCCCCGCGAGACGGTCCACTATGAGTGACTGGATAGGCGACACGTTCACCAGCGAGGTCGGCTGGAACCACTTGGAGCGACTCGTCGACATCGGCAACCGGATGACCGGCTCACCCGGCGAGCGCGAGGCGATGGAGGCGACCCGAGACGCCCTCGACCGCGTCGGCGCGCGGAACGTCCGCATCGACCCCTTCGAGATTCAGGGCTGGGAGCGCGGCGACAGCGCCGTCTACGCCGCCGACACCACCCAAGAATGCATCGCGCTCCCGCGAAGTCCCGCCGGCACCGCGAGCGGGGAACTGGTCGACCTCGGCTACGGCCTGCCCGAGGACTTCGACCGCGACCT
Organism: Haloferax sulfurifontis; assembly: GCF_014635105.1. Taxonomy (NCBI): domain Archaea; kingdom Methanobacteriati; phylum Methanobacteriota; class Halobacteria; order Halobacteriales; family Haloferacaceae; genus Haloferax; species Haloferax sulfurifontis. The sequence continues at coordinate 246,666 of NZ_BMCI01000004.1, read as the reverse complement.
CTCGGGGAAGGTCGTCGTCGTCTCCACGACGGTCCCCGACCACTACGACCGCTTCATCCACCGCCGCGAGAAGTACTACTACGCCGTCGAGGCCGGCGCGGCCGCGTTCGTCTTCGCCAACCACGTCCCCGGCCAACTCCCGCCCACGGGGAGCGTCGGCACCGCGGACGCGCCCATCGGTGACATCCCCGCGGTCGGCGTCAGCAAGGAAGTCGGCGCGCGCCTCCGCCGTCGGTTCGACGGCGACGAGGTGACCGTCGACGTGACCTGCGAGACGCCCGCGGCCGAAAGCGGGAACGTCCACGCCGAACTCGGCCCCGACACCGACGAGGAGGTGCTCGTCACGAGCCACCTCGACGCCCACGACATCGCCGAGGGCGCGATGGACAACGGCGCGGGCACCGCGATGGTGGTCGAGGTCGCCCGCGCGCTCGCCGCCCGCGAGGACGAACTCGACACGCGCGTCCGCTTCGTCTGCTTCGGCGCGGAGGAGGTCGGCCTCGTCGGCTCCGCGTACGAAGCCGATCGCCTCGGCGACGCCCGAAGCGACGTGAAAGCCGTCGTCAACAACGACGGCGTCGTCGCCGGGCGGACGCTCAAGCTCACGACCCACGGCTTCGACGAACTCGAAGCCGCCGCCGACGCCGTCGCCGAGCGGTTCGACCACGACGTCTCGACGCTCCCCGAACAGCTCCCCCACAGCGACCACTGGCCGTTCGTCGCCCGCGGCGTCCCGGCGTACATGGTCGGCAGTGAAAAGGAGGGCCGCGGCCGCGGCTGGGGCCACACCCACGCCGACACCATCGAGAAACTGGAGTCGCGGACGCTCCGCGAGCAGTCGATTCTCCTCACGGAACTGACCGTCGAACTCGCCGACGCCGACCGCGAGATTCCCCACGCCGACCCCGCGGACATCGCGGCGGCGCTCGAAGCCGAAGACCAAGCGGAAGGCATGAAGGTCACCGGCGACTGGCCGTTCTGAGGCGTCGGCGACGCGGACGGTCCGCGGAATCTCCTTTCCACCGCCGGACCGAACCACGAGGGCTTTTATTCGCGGCGGCGTAGCACGGGACGATGCTACGGGGGCTCGCCGCGGGTGGACGACGATGAGATTCGGTATCGTCGGTGACGACTCGGTCGCCACCGCCGTCAGAGCGGCCGATGCGTCGGTCGCATCGGAGCCGGCCGACGCGGACGCCGTCGTCGCGGTCGGCGAGTCGGCGCTCTCGGCGGTCGCGCTCGGCTCCGAGTGGTCGTGTCCGGTCGTTCCCGTCGACTGCGCCGCGCCGTGGTCGCCCCAGCGGGAAGAACTGGCGTCTCGACTGTCCGCGTTCGTCGCCGGCGGCGGCCGCGTCGTCGACCACCCGACGCTCTCGGTCGGCGAGGACTCGCCGGCGCGCGCGCTCTTCGACGCGATGCTCGTCACGAGCGAGCCGGCGCACATCTCCGAGTACGGCGTCGCCCACGCGGAGACGGCGGTCCCCTTCTCGGCGGACCCGACCGACGAGTCGCGCGCGGCGACGCGCTGGACGCCCGTCGACGAGTTCCGCGCCGACGGCGTCGTCGTCGCCACCCCGCTCGGGAGTTCCGGCTACGCGCGCGCCGCGGGCGGGGCGGTCGTCGGTCCGGCCGCCGGACTCGCCGTCGTCCCCGTCTCGCCCTACGCGACGCAGACGAACTCGTGGGTCCTCCAGCCCCCGATTAGACTGTCGGTCGAACGCGACGACGCCCGCGTCTCGCTCGTCGCCGACGACGAGGTCGTCCGGGAGATTCGTCCGTTCGAGTCGGTCGTCGTCGACCGCGACGGGAGCGTCCCGCTTCTCGTCGAGTGAGTGCGGGTCGATGAGACTTCGCCACCGAGCGGCGAGGCTCGACGCGCCGAAAATACGTGTTCCTCGCGAGCGATGCGAGCGCGACGACGCGGAGAAGAGCGCGTCGCGTGCTTAGACGATGAGGTTCCAGTAGTCCACGACGAGGAAAAACAGGCTCTGGAACGCGGCGTACAGGAGCACGAGCGTCGCGGCGACGAGCGACCCGTTCGGGCGTTCGAGCGGCTTGTCCGTCCGGGCTTCGACCTGGCGCGCTTCGAACTCGAAGAAGTCGGTGACGAACATCCCGACGACCAGCACGCTCAGCACCATGCCGCCGTGCGGCTCGACGAGCAGATAGAGGAACGAGGCCAGCACGAGCCCGCCCGACGTGAACGAGTGCGGGAGGTACCGGGAGATGGCCTCCGCACCACCCTCCTCGGCCTGCCGAACGTGCGACCGGTGCGCGAGAAAGCGCGTCACGAAGTTCGCAAGCACGAGCACGAGCGCCACGTGCGGGACGATGGGTTCGACCGCCGCCAACTGGTCGAGCGGGACGAGGAACTGTAGTGGGTGCATACAGGACCGTCGGGGCGATACTCATTAGAGTTTTTCCAATCCGACGCGGCGGGCCGCCCCGAGCGCGGCCGCTATGGTGGGGGGGTTTTTCCGCGACTCGAATCGAGATGAGAGGAGAACTGACCGCGCGCCCGGTCGGCTTACTGCGCGTTGCGGCGCTCTTCGAGCGCGGACATGATCTGGTGGCCCGCGGGGATGAGCACCCAGAAGGTGAGTGCGCCGAGGAGCGCGAACCAGAGGAACACGTCCATCAGGGTGACGCCGATGATGTTGAACAGCCCCTCGGTCGCGCCGGACGACAGCGGCTCGATGAGCTGTTTACTGCTCTCGAAACTGCTCGTCCGGTACCACGACGCGAGCACCAGCCACGCGAGTCCGGACCCGGTCAGGATACCCAGTCCCTTGATGAATTCGTCAGCCATTGTTCGAGTCTTCGCCGGAGTCCTCTTGAGACTTTCCCATTCCTTGGGCGCGGAATCGAGTTCCGAGCGTGTAGACGACCGCGCCGAAGGCGATGATGCTCAGTCCGACCACCGCCAGCGCCGTGCTGAGGAGTCCGTCTGCGACGCCGATGCCGAGCGCGCCGAGCGCGCCGGCGACGACCGCGCGGAGGGCGCTCACTTGGAGCGTCGCGGCGTCGAGGAAGACGAAGCCGAGGACCACGCTCACGACGGCGATGAGCGTCGAAAAGACGGTAATCGTCTTGTAGAGCCGCATGGGGACGACGATGTCGCGCCGGCCGCGACGTCCGCGTCGCGCCCCGTCGCTCTCGCCGGTTCGACCGGTTGCGTCGCTGTCTGTCATCAGTGGCGCTAAGAAGGGACGGGTGGTAGTGGTTCCGCTCTATCTCGGCGGGCGAAGCCGGTAGTAGCGGCGGTTGAGGTTGTACATGTACCCCTCGCGCATCGTCTTCAGCACCGCGTAGGTGATGGTCCCGAAGACGAACGGGAGCAGGAACGTCAGGTCGAACAGCAGGTCGACGTTCATGGGCATGAGGTTCTTGATGGCCAGAAGCGAGATGGTCAACGCGAACACCACGCCGAAGACGCCGACCGCGGACCAGAACGGCTGTTCGACGGGACGTCGGGCCGAGCCCTTGTTCAGGAAGGGCACGATGGCGATGAAGCCGACGACGACGCCGTTCGCCAGCACGCCGTACGTCCGGTCTGCCATCAGCATCTGATCGCCCAGAATGGCGATCTCCGGGTTGAGGGGGCCGAGTTTGAGCAGGCCGAACGACCAGTAGAGATACCAGTCGGGCAGGATGACCGCCGGCGTGGTCGACGGGTTCGCGGGGTTGCCGATGTGCGGCGGCATCGTCGCCGAGAGGAACAGAATCATCCCGACGAAGAACGACGCGATAGAGAGGTTGCGGACGGTCTCGTGGGGCCACGTGGGGAACGCGAGCACGTCGCGTTCGACGTAGTCGGACTCCGTGCGGAGGTCCTGGTCTTCGCGGCGCGCGCGCTCGAAGTACTCGTAAGTAAGCCGAGAGAGGCCGGTCTTGCGAGCCTTGCGCTCGCTCCACGTCGGCGTCTCGTCGTCCGGGGCCACGATGCCCGCGCCGTCGGATCGAATCTCCTCGTTTTCGGGTTCGTTGTCGCTCATAGTTGTCACCTCAGTGCGGCTCCGCGATGCCCTGCACCCACACGATGCCGATGTGGATCGCGATGAGCGTCGTCACGACGAACGGGAGCAGGAACACGTGAATGATGTACATGCGCTGTAGCGTCGACTGGCCCAGCGAGAAGCCGCCGAACAGGAGCTGTGCGACCCACTCGCCGGCGAGCGGGACCGACAGCGCCATCTCGACGCCGATCTGGCCGGCCCAGAACGCGAGCTGGTCCCACGGCAGGAGGTATCCGGTGTACCCGAACACCATCGTCAGGCTGATGAGGACGATGCCGAGGAGCCAGTTCAGCTCGCGGGGTTCCTTGTACGACCCCGTGAAGTAGACACGGAGCATGTGCAGGAACACGGCCGCGACCATGACCTGCGCCGCCCAGCGGTGGACGGAGCGGAGCATGAAGCCGAACTGCAGGTCGCGCATGATGAACTCGATACTGTTGTAGGCCGTGGTCGGGTCGCCGGTCGTCGCGGGCGAGTAGTAGAACCCGAGAAGGGCCCCGCTAATCGCCGCGACGACGTACGCGAGCGTCGAGAACAACCCGAGCGTGTACAGGGGGTACCAGTACCAGAACTTGTTGTCGAGGTTGTACTGCTCGGTGTGGCTCTTCGGCATCTGGAGGTTGACTCGGTAGTAGAGCGTCTCCAGAAGTTCCAGATAATCGACGATGCGGAGTCGCTTATCCAGCCAGATGAGCGTGGTGAGGAAGGTGGCCTCGACCGGGGTGAGGTCCTTCTTTTTCATCCAGGCCTTGTGGTCGTAGTCGTCTTTGCGTTCGAGACTCATGGTTTATCGCTTGTAGTAGGGGTACACCGCGCGCTTGACCTGTTCCCACGCGTCGTCGCTGCTGAACGTGACTCCGTCGACGTCCTCCTCGCGGACGTAGAGGTCTTCCCACTTGCGACGCCGCTTTTTGACGATCATCACGTCGGGGAGGAACTCCTTGCGGTACAGAGCGAGGATGAACGCGAGGTCAACGAAGATGACGGCGAGGACGCCGCCGAGGAACATGTTCCCCGTGTCGGTCAGTCCCCAGCCGGAGACGAAGCCGTAGGTAAAGAGGAACACGAACACGACCTCGATAATCGTCAGGAGGACGATTGCGATGGCCGCGGCGGTGCTCTCGCGCGCCGGTTCGTATCGGTGAATGTCGCCGTACGTGCTGCCGGTCGAGGACATTACTCGCCACCTCCGGTGTTACCCGTATTCGGGGACTCGCCGTACTTCAAGATGAAGAACGTGTAGATGACGGTGACGAGGATGCCGAGAATTGTCGCCGAACCGACCCAGTGTGCCTGAATCGGGACGCCGAGTTCGTGCAGTTCCTTCTCGCCGCCGCCGCCGGTGCTCACAGTCGCCACGTCGCCGCCGACGGCGACCGCGCCGAGCATGCCGAGCGCCTCGTGGGGCACGCAGTGGTACTTCGTGATACCACCGCTCTCGAAGGTGTACTCGTAGGTGCTTCCGGCCTCGGAGACGGCCGCGCCGGAGTCGAGCGACGCGCCCTCGCTCGAGACGACGTTGTGGCCGCCGCCCTCGCCGGTCCACTCCCACGTCACGGTCGTACCGGTGTCGATCCAGATGCCAGCCGGTGCGAACGCAAGGTTCCCGCCGTTGCCGGACGCGCCGACCTCGATGGTGACCTCGCTTTGGCCGCGGAGGTCTTCGTAGCCTCCGTCGACGCCGTCGAGGTGGCCACCGAAGTCGGGTTGAACCTGCGCTCCACCGCCGCCTTCCTGCGCAGCAGCGGTCCCGGCGGCAGCGGTCGCGGCGGCTGTCGCACCGCCAGCCGTTCGGAGAAACTCCCGCCTTTTCATACGGTCGTTCGTCAGGATGGGATGCGCTTAAACCCACCGACTATGCCGTCACGGAGGGTGTTTCCGAGGCGGGTTCGCGTCGGGCTCAGCCCTCAGAACTGGGGGCGTCTCGCTCGGGGGGCTCGATCAACGGCGCGGCGGTTTCGTCCCCGTCGAACTCGGGCACGAACTCGGGGCGCGACCCGCCTTCGAGGCCCATGACGCGGAGTCTGTCCCGGTACTCTTCGGCGCGGAAGCGGTCCGAGAGCCGGGCGTTGGCCACGACGACAAAGAGGAAAAAGCCGATGACGAGAAAACCCAGCCCGGCGAGCGGCGCGATAATCGAGTCGAGGTCGGGGAGAACGAGCCACGCCCCGATGAGCGCGACCCCGCCGAGCAGCTGGCCGAACGCGACGATTTGGAGCATCCGATTGCCGAAGTCGCCGGTCCCCTGTGCGACCTCCTCGGGTTCGGGGAGCCTGACGGTCTCGGGCGCGTCGTTCACCTCGAAGTCCTCCATCGAGCAGAGCGCGACGGTCGGTTTCACGTCGCGGACGACGGTTCCCTCGCCCTCGACGCTCCCGTCGGGGTAGACGACGGCGTAGCCCTCGTCGGAGTACGCGAGAATCCGGGGTTCGCCGTCTTCGGTCACGCGCTCGAGGACGGCGAACACCTCGCGAATCGCGACGCGGTAGCGGAGTTCCTGTTCGACGCGGTCGAGTAGCTCCTCGCCGACGATCCACGAGTCGGGGTCGAACGCGGCGTCCCACTCCTCGGGGGTCATCTTCGCCATGTCGGCCGGGCCGAAGTTCTCGAAGTCGTACTTGGCTTCGACCTCCTCGCGGAGGGCCGCGAGCTCCGCGTCGGACATCGCGGCGTCGGCGTCCGCGTCCGGCGACGAGCCGTCGTCGGCCGGGGCGGAAGACGAGTCTGACATCGGCCCGGAGTAGGGTCCACGCCGGTAAACGTGTTCCGACCCCGAACCACGCGCTCGTCGCGCGCGGCTCGTCATGGGATACTCCCGAAACGGGGTCCAGCTGGTCCGGCGCTCGAAAGTCGTGGTTCAAGCCTCGAATCCGGGGCGTCGCGGCCGGCGTTCGACCCCCGCTCCGTGGTCTAGCGCTCGAACGGGACGCCGCGCATCGGTCCCTTTAGGCCGGGCGGGTCCTAACGCCGTGCGATGGCAGACGAGACGACCCTCGCCACGCTCGCCGCGATTACCGTCACGGCCAGCTTTCCGTTTTACATCTACGGCGCGTGGATAATGATCGACGCCGAGACGGTGTCGTGGGACGTGCTCGTCTACCACCTCAAAATCATCTTCCCCGGCCTCGTGTTGAACACGGTCCCGGTCGTCACGTGGATGCTCCCGCGGCTCTTTCAGCAACTCAACGGCCTCAGCGCCCTCCACGCGATTCTCGGCCTGCAGGCGTACGCGATGCTCGTCTTCGCGCTCACGGGTATCGTCCGCATCTTCCAGGCCAAGTGGCGGGCGAACCTCTACCGCGACCCGGACCAGACCGTGTCGCTCGACGACCTCCACGAGAACATGGGCGCGTGGCGCGGCCGCCTCCGCGTCGGCGTCTTCGGCTACGTCGTCTTCTGGATTCTCGCGTGGTTGCTCGGTATCTACCGCTACCTGAGCGGCTACGTGTTGGGCTGAGCGCTCACCACGCCTCGCCGCTGGCGAGGTCGACGTCGTGGTCGCGCTTCGAGGAGGGACAGACGTCTTCGAGCACGCACGCGTCGCAGTCGGGGTTGCGCGCGTCGCAGACGGCCCGCCCGTGGCTGATGAACAGGTGGGTGAACTGTTGCCAGTCGCGCTCGGGGACGACCGGCATCAGGTCCTCCTCGATTCGCTCGGGGTACTCCTCTTCGGTCAGCCCGAGCCGGCGCGAGAGCCGCTGGACGTGGGTGTCGACGACGATGCCCTCCACGATGTCGTGGCCGTGCTGGAGGACGACGTTCGCGGTCTTCCGGCCGACGCCGGCGAGGTCGGTCAGCGCGGACATGGTGTCCGGGACCTCGCCGTCGTGCTTTTCGATGATGTCCGCGCACGCGGAGCGGATGTACTTCGCCTTGTTGTTGTAGTAGGTGATGGAGCTGATGTCGTCGGCCAGCTCCTCTTGGTCGGCGGCGGCGTACTCCGCGGCGTCGTCGTACTTCTCGAACAGCTCCGCGGTGACCTTGTTGACGCGCTCGTCGGTACACTGCGCGGAGAGCATGACGGCGATGAGCAGTTCGAGGCGGTTCGAGTAGGAAAGCGAGATGGTGGTGTCGGGGTACTCCTCGTACAGTCGGTCGAGGACCTCCTCGGCCTGCGCCTCGCGGCTTTCGAGTGGCGTGCCCATATCTGTGGGTGCGACCCGGTCGGTTTCAGTCGTTCGGGTTGGGGCGACGACTTCGGGTTCTCGACCCTCCGGATTCTCGCGGTTTAAGAGCCAGCGGTCGGTGTTATCGGCGTGTCAGACGTCTAGGCGAGCGGAGTGAGAACGATGACAGCAACCACCGACGCCCGACCGGACGGCAGTCCGTCGACCGAGACTCGGTCCGACCGAATCGCGGAGACGCCGAGCGCCCACAGTACCCACCGCGAGCGGTTCGTCGCCGGCGCGTTACTGTTCGCGTTCGGCCTGCTCGCGCTCATGGGAATTATCACCGCCGAGACGACCGACTCGACCGCCACCGTCCAATGATGTGTCCGACTCGACCGACTCCGCCCGGTGACGCGCCCGACTCGGTCGCGGAAATCCCGACGATTTATGATTCACGACAGCGACCGACCGAGTATGTCCGCGTTCGAACTCCCCGGCCGACGCGAATCGTGGCTGACCGCGGCCGCGACGCTCGGCGGGTACGGTCTCATCCTCGCCGCGATGTTCCTCGCGCTGTTCGTCCTGCCGTACTTCGCGTTCGCCGCGTAGCCACTCGGCGGTCGGCGTCGCGCGAAAAGCGAAGTAGAATCGAAACCGAAACGAAACGCGACTCGCGTCGGTTACGCGAACGCGCGGGAGACTTCCGTCTCGTCCGAGGCTTCCTGCTGAATCTTCTCCCAGGCGTCGAGGAAGTCCTGCATGTATATCTCCGTGCGGTCGTCGCGGATGGCGAACATCCCGGCTTCCGTACAGACGGCCTTGATGTCGGCACCGGAGGCGTTGTCGGCCATCTCGGCGAGTTCGACGAAGTCCACGTCGTCGGAGACGTTCATCTTCCGGGTGTGAATCTGGAAGATTATCTCGCGGCCGTCCTCGTTCGGCTTGGGCACCTCGATGAGGCGGTCGAACCGGCCGGGGCGGAGAATCGCGGGGTCGAGCATGTCGAAGCGGTTGGTCGCCGCGATGATGCGGATGTTGCCGCGCTCGTCGAAGCCGTCCATCTCGGCGAGGAGTTGCATCATCGTGCGCTGGACCTCGGCGTCGCCGGAGGTCTTCGAGTCCGTCCGCTTCGATGCGATGGCGTCGATCTCGTCGATGAAGATGACGGCGGGCTCGTTCTCGCGGGCGACCTCGAACAGGTCGCGGACGAGCTTCGCGCCCTCGCCGATGAACTTGTGCACCAGCTCGGAGCCGGCCATCTTGATGAACGAGGCGTTCGTCTGGTTGGCGACGGCCTTGGCGAGCATCGTCTTCCCGGTGCCCGGCGGGCCGTAGAGGAGCACGCCCGACGGCGGGTCGATGCCGACCTTCTCGAACATCTCGGGGCGGTCGAGCGGCATCTCGACCGTCTCGCGGACCTCCTGCATCTGCTCTTCGAGTCCGCCGATGTCCTCGTAGGTCACGTCGGGGCTGTGTTCGACCTGCATCACGCGCGCCCGGACGTCCGTCTCCTTGTCGAGTCGCTTGACGATGGAGAGAGAGTTGTTCACGGCGACGCGCGCGTCGGGTTCGAGCTCCTCGCGCATCTCGTCTGTCACTTCGGTGAGGGCCTCTTGGTTGTTACCGTGCTGCTTGATGATGACCCCCTCGTCGGTGATTTCCTGAACCGTCGCAACGAAGAGCGGCGACTGCTTGAGCTTCTTGTTCTCGTGGGTAAGGCGCTCGAGCTTCTGTTGATACTTGTTGTTCTCGGCGTTCGTGTCGAGGAGCTTGTCGCGCATCTCCTCGTTTTGCGTTTCGAGAACTTCGAGCCGCTCTTGAAGGGCGGTGATCTTCTCCTGCTGCGACGCCGAGTCCTTATCGTAGGGGAGATCGACGTCGTCCACAGTATCGGTCATCATCCGGCATAGGGTGCAGGTTCATAAGAGGCTTCGGGTGTGTGAGGGATTCGCCGCCTAGGGCGCGTCTGCCGCCCGGATGACGAGTCTGACGCGCGTCACATAAATTCCCTCTAGTAATATTCATGGATAGCAAATATTATCTAATAGCATCGCTTGGTGTCTCGTACGATGAGTACTACGGAAGCAGTCGAACGCGAGTCCGAACCCGACGCAGACGACCGCTGGGCGTCGGTTCGGGACATGCCCCCGAGCGCGAAGTTGGTCGCGAAGATTCTCGACTACGAGGACACGCTCACCCAGAGCCAGATCGCCGAGGAATCGCTTCTGCCCCCGCGCACAGTCCGCTACGCGCTCTCTCGGCTGGAAGACGAGGGCGCGGTCGACTCCCGGTTTTCGTTCTCCGACGCGCGCAAGCGGCTCTACACGCTCAACATTTAAATCCGAACGCGCGGCCACGACGGCACATGTCTTCGCCCACTCCCGACGACGTCGGCCGCGCGCTCTCCGCGCTCGCCGACGCCGACGCCGATATCGACGACCGACCCGAGTCGCGCCCGCCCGCCGAGGTCGTCGCCGACGCGCGTGACGCCTTCCAGTCGCTTTCTTCTGCCGCCCGCTTTCTCTCCGACGGCGGCGAACTGACGCTCCGCCGAGCGGTCGGTGAGGCCGCTCGACGCGGACACCACGACTGCGCGCGTCGTGGGCGGGCGCTCATCGCGGACCTCGACCGACTCCGCATCGCGCTCGCGGACGCCACCGACGAGTCGAACCGGACGTCTCGCGCCGCCGAGCGGCGACCGCGGGACGCCGACCACTTCCGCTCCGGTCGCACAACCGTTTTCAGCGGCGGTGGCGAACCGGGTGATAGATGACACGGGTGATACACACCGGCGACACCCACATCGGGTATCAGCAGTACCACTCGCCGGAGCGCCGACAGGACTTCCTCGACGCCTTCGAGCGGGTCGTCGCGGACGCGCTCGACGGCGACGTCGACGCGGTCGTCCACGCGGGCGACCTCTACCACGACCGCCGTCCCGAACTCCCCGACCTCCTCGGGACGCTCGCCGCGCTCCGCCGCCTCGACGACGCCGGGATTCCCTTCCTCGCCATCGTCGGCAACCACGAGTCGACCCGCGGGGGCCAGTGGCTCGACCTCTTCGAGCGCCTCGGACTGGCGACGAGGCTCGGACGCGACCCCCACGTCGTCGGCGACGTGGCCTTCTACGGGCTCGACCACGTCCCGCGCTCTCGCCGCGACGAACTCGACTACCAGTTCGACCCCGTCGACGCCGAGCGCGCGGTGCTCGTCGCTCACGGCCTCTTTACGCCCTTCGCGCACGCCGACTGGGAGACGGAAACCGTCCTCGCCGAGTCGAACGTCGACTTCGACGCGGTCCTCCTCGGCGACAACCACGTCCCCGACACCGCCGACCTCGACGGGACGTGGGTGACCTACTGCGGGTCGACCGAGCGCGCGAGCGCGAGCGAGCGCGACCCGCGCGGCTACAACCTCGTCGAGTTCGCGCCCGACGCGGTCGACATCCGCCGTCGCACCCTCGAAACGCGCCCGTTCGCCTTCGTCGAGGTCGACCTCGCCGGCGACGAGGGCATCGAGCGCGTCCGCCAGCGCGTCCGCGAGTTCGACGTCGAAGACGCGGTCGTCATCGTGGAACTGCGGGGCGAGGGCGACGCCGTCACGCCCGCGGCGGTCGAGTCGTTCGCCGTCGAGGAGGGCGCGCTCGTCGCCCGCGTCAACGACAAACGCGACATCGACGACGACGCCGACCTGGCGACCGACGTGACCTTCGCCGACCCCGACGACGCGGTGCGCGAGCGGGTCCGCGAGATGGGCCTGTCGAGCGCCGCCCTCGACGTGGACGAGACGGTCCGCGCGAGCAAGGTCGCCGACTCGAACGTCCGCGACGAGGTGCGCGAGCGCGTCGAATCGCTCCTCTCGGACGACCCCGACGCCTTCGTCGCCGCCGAGCGCGAGACCGAAGGTGAGGACGAAGGCGAGAATTCCGAAACCGTCGAAGACGTGGCAGTCGCTGAAGACGTTGAAGCCGCCGAAGACGCGACCGAGACCGACCCGGAGACGACCGCCGACACCGACTCGGAGGCCCCCGCGGACCCGGCGGCGAGTCGCGACAGTTTGCTGGGTGATTTCGCGTGAGGTTCACCCGCATCGCCATCCGGAACTTCAAGCCCTACGAGGACGCCGAACTCGACCTCAGAGACGGCGTCACGGTCATCCACGGCGTCAACGGCAGTGGCAAGTCGTCGCTCCTCGAAGCGTGTTTCTTCGCGCTCTACGGCTCGAAGGCGCTCGCGGGGACGCTCGAAGACGTGGTGACGACGGGCGCGGACGACGCCGAAATCGCGCTCGAATTCGTCCACGACGGCGGCGAGTACCGCATCGACCGCCGGATTCGCGTCTCCGGCGACCGCGCGACCACCGCGAAGTGCGTCCTCGAAGGTCCCGAGGGGACCGTCGAAGGCGCGCGCGACGTTCGCCGGCACGTCGCGTCGCTCCTGCGGATGGACGCCGAAGCGTTCGTGAACTGCGCGTACGTCCAGCAGGGCGAGGTCAACAAGCTCATCAACGCGACGCCGAGCCAGCGGCAGGACATGATAGACGACCTCCTCCAGCTCGGGAAGCTCGAAACGTACCGCGAGCGCGCCGGCAACGCCCGGCTCGGGGTCGAAGACGTGCTGACGAAAAAGCGGAGCGTCCTCGAAGACGTCGAGTCGCAAATCGAGGCCAAGGAGGACGCGGACCTCCACGCGACGCTCAACGCGCTCGAATCCGAACTCGACTCCCTCGACGAGGATATTTCGAACTACGAGGACCAGCGCGACAAGGCGAAGTCGGCGCTCGACGCCGCCGAGTCGACGCTCGACGAACACGCCGAAAAGCGGGATCGACTCGACGAAATCGAGGCGACAATCGAGGACCTGACCGCGAAGATCTCCGCGGACGAGACGAAGCGAGACGACCTCTCGGAGCGAATCCGCGAAATCGCCGCCGCCGCCGACGAACTCGAATCGGACATCGACGACGCCCTCGCTCGGGCCGACCTCGACGACGCGAGCGACGAGGCGATAGCCGACGCGCGCGAGGCGCTGTCGGAGCGCGAGGCGGAACTCCGCGACGACCTCTCGGAGGCGCGGACGCGGGCGCAGGCGTTCGAGACGCAGGCCGAGCGGCTCGCCGAGCGCGCCGACGACCTCGAATCGCGCGCCGCGGAGAAACGCGAGGCCGCCGACGCCGACGCGGAGACCGCCGCCGAGGCCGAGCGAGAGCTCGAATCGTTCCGCGAGACGCGCGCCGAGCTTCGGTCGTCGCTCGACGACGCCGAAGCGCGGTTCGAAGACGCACCCGTCGAACTCGGCGAGGCCGCCGACCTCCTCGAAGAACGACGGGAGGCGCGGTCCGACGCCCGCGAGTCGCTCGCGGAGACGGAGACCGAACTGAAGAACGCGCGCGAGCGGCTCGCCGAGGCCGAGCGCCTCCGCGACGCGGGCAAGTGCCCCGAGTGCGGACAGCCGGTCGAGGGGTCGCCCCACGTCGACGCCATCAGCGAGCGCGAGGCCGCGGTCGAGTCGCTGGAGGCCGACCGCGAATCGCTCGAATCGGCGGTCGAGTCGCGCTCGGCGGCCGTCGAGGCGGCCGAGGCGCTGGTCGAAGTCGAGAACCGCGCGAGTTCCCAGCGCGACAGACTCGACCTCGTGGACGAACGCATCGCCGACCGCGAGGAGACCGTCGAGAGCCGCCGCGAGGCCGCCGCCGAAAAGCGCGAGGCGGCCGCGGAACTCGAAGCCGAAGCCGAAGAGAAACGCGAGGCGGCGACGACGCAGGCCGAGCGGGCCGAGGAAGTCGCAGAGACGGTCGCATCGCTCGAATCCGACCTCGACGCCCTCGGCGACCGGCGCGACCGACTCGACCGCGTCGAGTCGCTGGTCGACGCGCGGGCCGAGAAAATCGACGCGCGGGACCGGCTCCGCGAGAAGCGCGAGACGCTCGCCGAGGTGAACCGCGAACGGCGCGAGCACCTCCGAGAGCGCCGCGAGCGCCGCGACGAACTCCGAGAGACGGTCGACGAGGAGGCGGTCGAGGGGGCGAGACAGCGCAAGCAGAAGGCCGCGGCGTACCTCGAACGGGTCGAAGACGAGGTGCTTCCCGAGTTGCGCGACGACCGCGACGAACTCCAGAGCCGCGTCGGCGGCGTCGAGGCCGAACTCGAACAGTTGGACGCCCTGCGGGAGCGCCGTGACCACCTCTCCGAGCGCGTGGACGCCCTCGAATCGGTCCACGAGGAGGTCTCGACGCTCGAATCGACCTACGGCGACCTCCGGGCGGAGCTTCGCCAGCGCAACGTCGAGGTGCTCGAACGGATGCTCAACGAGACGTTCGACCTCGTCTACGCCAACGACGCCTACTCGCGAATCCGGCTCGACGGCGAGTACGGGCTGACGGTGTTCCAGAAGGACGGCACCGCGCTCGAACCCGAACAGCTCTCGGGCGGCGAGCGCGCCCTGTTCAACCTCAGCCTCCGCTGTGCAATCTACCGGCTCCTCGCCGAGGGCATCGACGGCGCGGCTCCCCTGCCGCCGCTCATCCTCGACGAGCCGACGGTGTTCCTCGACGACGGCCACGTCTCGCGGTTGGTCGACCTCGTCGAGGATATGCAGAGCCGCGGCGTCAAGCAGATTCTCATCGTCAGCCACGACGACAAGCTGGTCGGCGCGGCCGACGACCTCGTCCGCGTGGAGAAGAACCCGACGACGAACCGTTCGACGGTCGAGCGGACCGACGCGCCGACCATCGAGGGCGCGCTCGCGGACGACTGAGGGCGGTCGCCCCTTCCTCGGCGCTTATTCGCTCGCCCGCAGGAGCTCGATTCCTTCTTTCGCGGCGTCGGTCGCCTCGTAGCCGCGCTCCCCGTAGACCGTGGCCTCGGCGACGAGGTCGGCGGCCCGGAACTCGGTCAAGAGGCCGTGGAGGTCGCTCTCGCAGAGGTCGTAGGCACCGAGGAGGTCGACCACGGGGAGCGGCCCGCGGTCGACGAGGTCGACGAGCAGGCCCAGACCGCGCTCGGTCGGGACCGCGACGAGGATTCGCCGGGCGGGTTCGGGGACGGCGCGCGCGGCGGTTTCGAGCGGGGACTCGCCGCTCACGGCTTCGAGGTCGTCGTTCGGTAGGTGTCGCTCCTCGCCGGTCTCCGGGTCGCGGACGCGGCTGGCGTCGCTCGACTGCTTGACGAGGAGGTACGTCCGGCCGTCCGGCCCGCGCACGGTTCGCATATGTGCCGGTGAAGGGCACAGTGACTGTTAGCGGTTGCGCTCGGGAGCGTCCGCGGCGGGGTCGTCCGCGTTGCCTGCGTCTTCGGTCGGTCCGCCGTCGTCCGCGTCATCTCCGTCGCTGTCGTCGCTGTCGTCGCCGTCCTCGTCCCGCCACTCGCCTCGCTTGAACTCCCGGTAGATGGAGTAGACGCGGACGAGCACGACCGCGCCGAACAGGAACAGGCCGCCGCCGAGGAGCGTGTCGCCGCGGAAGTAGACGAGCATCGGTCCCACCGTGAGTCCCGCGAGGCCGACGTTGGCGAGCACCACGCTCGCCCAGAACAGTCGGGCGACTTCGGGGTTCACGTCGGGGGAGAACTCCGGCGCATCGTCGCCCTCGCCGTTGGAGTCGTCGCCGTCGCCGGCGTCTTCGCCGGGGATGCGGACGCGGGGAATCGTCGGGAGGTCCTTTTCGGGGTTCCCCCAGCGGGTTTCCGGGTCCCAGCGGGCCTCGGGGTCGCCCCACCGTTTTTCCGGGTCGATTTTCGAGGCCATGTCCGCCGACGGACGCTCCGCGTCGTCGTCCACGTCGGCCGCGTCGGCGGCTGTTCCCTCGCGTCGCTCGTCGTCCGTCACGCTCGCGTCGAGACGCCGTGCCGAGAAAAAGTGTCCGTTTCGGCCGAGTCAGGCGCAGTCGTCGAGGCGCATCGAGCGCGAGGCCTCGACCCACGCGAGTGGGTTCTCCGCGTCGTAGAACACCACGCCACCGTCGATATCGTAGGATTCGACCGTCTCGGCTCCCGTCGGACCAGTCGGTCCGTCGCCGTCGATCGTGCCATCCCACCGCTCCGGAGTTGCGTGGTCGGTCATATCGTGTGACAAGGAATGTCATACATGGGTAAATGTCTTTCCGTGATTCGGGGTGCGGTTCGCGGAAACGCCGGGGTTTTTAGCCGCGCCGCCGAAGCGACTGCCATGACGCAGACGGGTCTGACCGACTTCGGGGGGAACGACGCCGACGGCGCGGGCGACGCGCGGCCTGACGAGGAGGCCGCCATCGTCGCCGGCGACGCCGGCCAGCACGTCTCCGACGTCATCGACACGGACGAGGTGCGGTTTCCCGACCCGGACGGGACGGTCGAACTGGCCGTCACGCAGGTCGACTACACCATCGAGGGCGCGGGCCGCGACGAGTACCCGGTGATTCACATCTTCGGTCGGACGGCGGACGACGAGACCGAGCACGTCCGCGTGCTCGGGTTCCGACCGTACTTCTACGCGCCCACTGACAGCCTCGACGACGACGCGCTCGACAAGGACGTAATCACCGGCACCGAGGACGGGTTCGAGAGTATTCGCGGCGAGGAACTGACGAAGATTTTCGGCCGCACCCCCCGCGACGTCGGCCAGATTCGCGACGAGTTCGACCACTACGAGGCGGACATCCTCTTTCCGAACCGCCTGCTTATCGACAAGGACATCAAAAGCGGCGTCCGCGTCCCCGCGCGCCGCCTCGACGACGGCGACGGGACGATTCAGATTCCCCACCAGGAGGTCGCGCCCGCGGAGGTCGACGCAAACCTCCGGGTGAACACCTTCGACATCGAGGTCAACGACCGGAACGGCTTCCCCGAGGAGGGCGAAGAGCCGATTATCTGTCTGACCAGCCACGACTCCCACCGCGACGAGTACGTCGTCTGGCACGCCGTCGCCGAAGACGGCCTCGGCAAGCGCCCCGACGCGTTGCCGAACTACGACTTTCTCGGCGAGGACGCGGACGTGGAGGTCCGGACGTTCGACGCGGAGGCCGAGATGCTCGACGCCTTCCTCGCGTACATCGAGGAGACCGACCCTGACATCCTCACCGGGTGGAACTTCGAGGATTTCGACGCGCCGTACTTCCTCGACCGGTTGGAGGAAGTCGACCCGACGACCGACCTGAACCTCGACTACAACCGCATGTCGCGGCTCGGCGAGGTCTGGCGCGGCGGCTGGGGCGGCCCGGACATCAAGGGACGCGTCGTCTTCGACCTGCTGTACGCCTACAAGCGCACTCAGTTCACCGAACTCGAATCCTACCGCCTCGACGCGGTCGGCGAACTCGAACTCGACGCGGGCAAGGAGCGCTACTCGGGCGACATCGGCGACCTCTGGGAGGAAGACCCCGAGCGCCTGCTCGAATACAACCTCCGCGACGTGGAGCTGTGCGTCGAAATCGACCGGAAACAGGACATCATCGCCTTCTGGGACGAGGTGCGGACGTTCGTCGGCTGTAAGCTCGAAGACGCGCCGACGCCCGGCGACACCGTCGACATCTACGTGCTCCACAAGGTCCACGGCGAGTTCGCGCTCCCCTCGAAGGGGAAACAGGAGTCGGAGGACTACGAGGGAGGGGCCGTGTTCGACCCCATCACCGGCGTCAAGGAGAACGTCACGGTGCTCGACCTGAAGTCGCTGTACCCGATGTGCATGGTGACCATCAACGCGTCGCCCGAGACGAAAGTCGACCCCGAACACTACGACGGGGAGATGTTCCGCGCGCCCAACGGGACGCACTTCCAACAGGAGCCTGACGGCATGATTCGGGAGATGGTCGACGAACTCCTCACCGAGCGGGAGGAGAAGAAGTCGCTACGGAACTCCCACGACCCCGGCTCGTCGGAGTACGAGCAGTTCGACCGCCAGCAGGCCGCGGTGAAGGTCATCATGAACTCGCTGTACGGCGTGCTGGGCTGGGACCGCTTCCGCCTCTATGACAAGGAGATGGGCGCGGCGGTGACGGCGACCGGCCGGAAGGTCATCGAGTTCACGGAGCAGGCGGCGAACCAAATCGGCTACGACGTGGCCTACGGCGACAGTGTGACGGGAGATCGCCCGGTCGTCGCCAGAGATCCCGGTGGGACTGTTCGAATCCTTCCTATCGAGGACTTGTTTGCTCGCGGAACGACTGAATCTGAGGTACTCATCGCTGCCGACGGGGACGTCGTCGCAAGTGCCACTCCCGGGAAGACTCGCCGAGCGCTCGACGGGTGGGACGCCCTCTCTGTGAACGAAGATGGAGAGGCGGAGTGGCAACCGATTGCGCAGGCGATTCGCCATAAAACGGACAAACCGGTGGTGAACCTCCAACACAAGTTCGGTGAGTCGACGACGACGAGAGACCACTCGTACGTCGTCCCCGGTGAAGACGGCCTCACAACTGTCTCTCCGGACGACGTGGCGGAGCCGTATCGCGTCTCCGGGGTGCCCGACGTCGAGCCTGTCGAGCAGGTCGACGTCTACGAGGTCCTTCGTGGGTACGAACGCGAGTACGAGGACGGACGGAGCGTCGGGAGCGATAATTCGATAACGAAGCGGAAACAAATCCACGCGGACGACGAGTATGTCTGGTTCGGCCACGAGCACCACCGAGACGTCGACTCGACCGTCAAAGTCAAACGATTCGTCGATATCGACAGCGAAGATGGTGCAGCACTCATTCGGCTCCTCGGTGCGTACGTCCCTGAAGGAAGCGCATCCACTGGCGAGACGGCGACGTCGAAATTCGGGGCAAGTATCGCTGAATCCGACCGTGAGTGGCTAGCGCAACTCCAGCGAGATTACTCTCGACTGTTCGAGAACACGACCGCCGGTATCATTACGAGCGACCGACAAGCGGAGCGAACCGTCGAGTATCAAACGGACACAGGCGGTGCGTCGGTCACGTACAATGACGAGACGCTGAAACTGCAGATGATGAACGAACTCGCGGCTGTGTTCTTCCGCGAGTTCGCAGGACAGACGTCGCGTGGTAAACGGATTCCTTCATTCGTCTTCCACCTTCCTGAGGAGAAGCAAGACCTGTTTCTGACGTTGCTCGTCGAAGGCGACGGGTCCCGCGAATTCCCACGATACACCGAAGCGTACGCACAGCGGAACTTCGACTTCGAGACGACGAGCCGAGAACTTGCTGCCGGTCTCTCGATGTTGCTCACGCAACGGGGGCAAAAACACTCGATCAAGTATCGCAACAGCAAAGACTCGTACACTATTCGGACGTGTGGCACCTACCGGAAAGGCCGAGACCCCGTGCTGACCGAAGTCGACCACGACGGCTACGTGTACGACCTGAGCGTCGAAGAAAACGAAAACTTCGTCGACGGTGTTGGAGGTATTGTCCTTCACAACACCGACAGCGTCATGCTCGAACTCGGTCCCGGCGTGTCGAAACAGGAGGCCATCGAGCAGTCGTTCGACATCGAGGAGCACATCAACGCCGCCTACGACGACTTCGCGCGCGACGAGTTGGGCGCGGACGAACACCGCTTCCAAATCGAGTTCGAGAAGCTCTACCGGCGGTTCTTCCAGGCGGGGAAGAAAAAGCGCTACGCGGGCCACATCGTCTGGAAGGAGGGCAAGGACGTCGACGACATCGATATCACGGGCTTCGAGTACAAACGGTCGGACATCGCGCAGATAACCAAAGAGGTCCAGAAGGACGTCATCGACATGATCGTCCACGGCGAGGACACCGAGGTCATCAAAGACTACCTCCACGACATCATCACCGACTTCGAGGCGGGGAACCTGCCGCTCGAACAGGCCGGCATCCCCGGCGGCATCGGCAAGCGCCTCTCGGCGTACGAGACGCCGACCGCACACGTCCGCGGGGCGCAGTACGCCAACGCGTTCCTCGGCACGAACTTCGGTCGGGGGTCGAAGCCGAAGCGGGTCTACCTCAAGAAGGTCCACCCGTCGTGGTTCCGCGAGATGGAGGCCGGCGAGTTCGACCCGCAGGTCGACGACCTCTACCGGGAGTTCAAGCGCGACCCCGACGTCATCTGCTTCGAGTACGCCGACCAGATTCCCGAGGAGTTCGAAGTCGACTGGGAGACGATGCTCACAAAGACGCTCGAAGGGCCCATCTCCCGCGTCATCGAGGCGCTCGGGATGTCGTGGGACGAGGTGAAAAGCGGGCAGGAACAGACCGGCCTCGGCAGTTTCATGTGAGCGTTCGCAACGGGGACTCACGAAACCACATTTGGTTACATAGTCGGCGGGACCGTAACGGTGTTCGGCTGTCCGAAACCCGGACGCGTGTCGCGAATCGCTCCGATTCTTTGCGGATTTGAAAACAAATTTTCTTTCTGCAAAAGGTGGCGGGGGTGAATGCGCAAGCATTATGGGCGATACTCCCCACCCTTCGAGTACGAGGCAACGAACCAACGATGGCAACTCTCGAGATCAAGAACCTCCACGCACGAGTCGCGGAGGAAGACGGTGAGCAGATTCTGCGAGGTGTCGACCTGGAAGTCAAATCCGGTGAGATCCACGCGCTGATGGGTCCCAACGGCTCCGGCAAGTCTACGACTTCTAAAATCATCGCCGGACACCCCGCCTACGAAGTAACCGACGGAGAAATCCTCCTTCACCTGGAGGACGACGACTTCGGCGACGTCGAAATCCCGGACGACGCCCGCACGTGGAACCTTCTGGAACTGGAGCCGAACGAGCGCGCCGCGCTCGGTATCTTCCTCGGCTTCCAGTACCCCGCGGAAATCGAGGGCGTCACCATGACGAACTTCCTCCGCACCGCGCTCAACGCGAAAATCGACGAGCGCGAGGAGCTCCTCTTCGGCGAGGACGACGAGGAAGAAGAAGCGGAAGCCGGCTACGACACCTCCCCGATGGAGGGTAACGTCGACGACGGCGAAGTCGGCGTCGCCGAGTTCCAGAAGCTCCTCAAGGAGAAGATGGACCTCCTCGACATGGACGAGAAGTTCATGCAACGCTACCTCAACGCCGGCTTCTCCGGCGGCGAGAAGAAACAAAACGAGGTCCTTCAGGCCGCGATTCTCGAGCCCTCGATTGCGGTGCTCGACGAGATCGACTCCGGTCTCGACATCGACCGCCTGCAGGACGTCTCGAAGGGTATCAACGCACTGCGCGACGAGCAGGGCACGGGTATCCTCCAGATCACTCACTACCAGCGTATCCTCGAATACGTCGAGCCGGACCACGTCCACATCATGCTGGACGGCAAGGTCGTCAAGAGCGGCGACGCCTCGCTCGCGTCCGAACTCGAAGACAAGGGCTACGACTGGGTCCGTGAGGAAGTGTACGAAGCCGCGTAATCCCCCAACATCATGAGTTCCGACCAAGACCACCTCAAAGAGACAGACACGGAAGCTCGCTTCGAGTTCAAGAAGGAGCAGAAGGCCGCGTTCGTGGCCGAGAAGGGTCTCACCGAAGAGACCATCCGCGTCATCTCGGAGGACAAAGACGAGCCCGAATGGATGCTCGAGCGCCGCCTTCGCGCGCTCAAGCAGTACCAGAAAATGCCGATGCCGACCGACTGGCCCGGCCAGCCGGACCTCTCCGAGGTCAACGTGGACGAAATCGTCCCGTACATCCGACCCGACGTGGAAGTCCGCGGCGGCGTCGACGACTGGCGCGACCTGCCGGACGACATCAAGGACACCTTCGACAAGCTGGGCATCCCGGAAGCCGAGAAGAACGCCCTCTCGGGCGTCGGCGCCCAGTACGAGTCCGAAGTCGTCTACCAGAACATGCAGGAGCGCTGGGAGGAGAAAGGCGTCGTCTTCATGAACATGGACCAGGCGGTCCAGGAGCACGAAGACATCGTCAAGGAGTACTTCATGACGAAGTGCGTCCCCCCGAGCGACAACAAGTTCGCGGCGCTTCACGGCGCTATCTGGTCCGGCGGCTCGTTCGTCTACGTCCCCGAGGACGTGACGGTCGAGATGCCGGTGCAGGCGTACTTCCGCATGAACTCCGAGGGCATGGGCCAGTTCGAGCACACGCTCATCGTCGCGGAGAAGGGCTCCGAAGTCCACTACATCGAGGGCTGTTCGGCTCCCAAGTACTCCGCGTTCAACCTCCACTCCGGCGGCGTCGAAGTGTTCGTCGGCGAGGACGCCCACGTCCAGTATTCGACCGTGCAGAACTGGTCGAAGAACACCTACAACCTCAACACCAAGCGCGCCATCGTCGAGAAGGGCGGCCGCATGGAGTGGATTTCGGGCTCGATGGGCTCGAAGGCCACCATGCTGTACCCGGCGTCGATTCTGAAGGGCCGCGGCGCCTCCGACAACCACATCACCATCGCCTTCGCGGGCGAGGGCCAGAACATCGACACCGGCGCGAAGGTGTACCACAACGCCCCCGAGACGAAGTCGACCATCGAGTCGAAGTCCATCTCGAAGGACGGCGGCCGCACGAACTACCGCGGTCTCGTCCACATCGCCAACGGCGCGAAGAACTCCTCGACCGCGGTCGAGTGTGACGCGCTCATGTTCGACAACGAGTCCACCTCGGACACGATGCCGTACATGGAGATCAACGAGTCGCAGGTCGACGTCGCCCACGAGGCGACCGTCGGCAAGATCGGCGACGAGGACATCTTCTACCTCCAGTCGCGCGGCCTCGACGACGACGACGCGAAGCAGATGATCGTCTCCGGGTTCATCGAACCCATCACGGAGGAACTGCCCATCGAGTACGCGGTCGAACTCAACCGACTCGTCGAACTCGAGATGGAGGGTAGCCTCGGATAACCAATGAGTGCGCAACTTCCCGCGAACCTGTCCGCAGAGACGGTACGAGAGATTTCGGACGCACGGGACGAGCCGGAGTGGCTCCTCGAGGCCCGCCTCGAAGCCCTCGAAGCACTCGACGAGCTCGAACTGCCGGACGTCATCCAGACGCCCGGTCGCCGCTGGACGAACCTCGAAGCGCTCGACTTCGAGTCGCTCGTCGACCCGCTGAACCAGGCCGACGAGACGACCCGCGAGTCGCCCGAGGGCGTCGTGGTCCTCCCCTTCACGGAGGCGCTCGACGAGTACGGCGACCTCATCGAGGAGCGCTTCGGCTCGGTCGTCAACCCCGAGACGAACTACCTCACGGCTCTCTCGGCGGCGCTTTTCACCACGGGCACGTTCATCTACGTCCCCGAGGGCGTCGACGCCGAGGACGTGAAGATTCGCGCCGAGATGAACTCTCGGTCGCTGTTCAGCCACACGCTCGTCGTCACCGAGAAATCCTCGTCGGTCACCATCCTCGAAGCCATCGAGTCCGGCGACAGCGTCGACGACGCGCGGTACTTCTCGAACCTCGTCGAAATCGACGCGGGCGAGAACTCGTACGTCCAGTACGGCTCCCTGCAGAACCTCGACGAGGAGACGTACACGTACTCGCTCAAGCGCGCCGACGCCGACACCTACTCGACGGTCAACTGGATCGAGGGGAACCTCGGCTCGCGGCTCACCCGGAGCGACGTCGAGACCGAACTCAACGGCGAGGCGTCGGAGACGAAAATCGTCGGCGCGTTCTTCGGTCACGACGACCAGCACCTCGACGTGAACGCCCGCGTCTGGCACAAAGCCGAGAACACGACGGCCGACCTCGTGACCCGCGGCGTCCTCGACGACGAGGCGCGCTCGGTGTACGAGGGCGTCCAGGACGTCGGCCGCGACGCGTGGAGCACGAACTCCTACCAGCGCGAGAACACGCTGATGCTCTCGGACCAGTCCGAGGCCGACGCGTCGCCGAAGCTCATCATCAACAACCACGACACCGAGGCGTCGCACGCCGCCTCCGTC
Source organism: Haloferax sulfurifontis (assembly GCF_014635105.1). NCBI lineage: Archaea > Methanobacteriati > Methanobacteriota > Halobacteria > Halobacteriales > Haloferacaceae > Haloferax > Haloferax sulfurifontis. Next base: position 222,754 of record NZ_BMCI01000004.1, on the reverse strand, counting down.
GGGCAGGTCGACGCCGAGGACCTCTTCTACATGGTCTCTCGGTCCATCCCCGAAGAACAGGCCCGTAACATGCTCGTGGAGGGCTTTTTCGTCCCCGTCCTCGAAGAGATTGCCGTCGACGAGTTCCGCGACGATCTCGAGGAACTCATCGCGGCCCGCCTGCGGTAGTCCGACCGCTCCGCGGCGCGGCTTCGCCGACCGTTTTTTCGCCGTTTCGCCGACCGATTCTTCCCGCCTCGCCGACCCGCGAGGGAACCGCTTAAGTCGGTTACTCTCGGAGAGGTGTGTATGTACGTCGCGGGACCGTGTCTTCGAACGGTGAGGGGGACGAGTCCGTGAGCGTCGGGTATCAGGTCAGCTCGGACCACCAGCTCGCACGACTCCTCCAGATCGGTATCGTCCTCGAAGAGGTCGTGGAGGCGCGCGCCTACCACCACCACGAGGAACTCGACGAAGACGCGCTCGACGAGGAGATTCGGGCCCTGCTTTCGCACGCCGCCGAGGAGTCCGCGGACCACCGCGAACGCCTCGAAGCCGTCGTCGACCGGCTGGAGGTCGACAGCGTCCCCTTCGAGGAGATTGAGGCGCTGGTCGAGGCCCAGTACGGCCAGACGAAGCCCGAGGACTTCGACGGCGTTCTGTACGACCAGCTCTGTAACGAGGAGACCGCCTACAAGTTCTACGACGACGTCATCGAGGCCATCGAGGCGAGCGAGGCACAGTTCTCTATCGACCGCGAGGAACTCGTCGCGACGCTGTCGGCGATTCGCGACGAGGAGGCCGAGGGCGTAGAAGAAGTGACGCGAATCATGGAAGACCGCGAGTGAAACGATGAACACGGCAGACCAATACGTCAAGGCGATTTACCTGCTGCAGGAGATGGACAACGGCCCGGCGGCCACCGGCGCGCTCGCGGACATGATGGAGGTGAGTCCGGCGAGTGCGAACGAGATGATCGGCAAGCTCGAATCCCGTGGCCTCGCCGAACACGAGAAGTACAAGGGCGTCACGCTCACGGACGACGGCATCGTCCGCGCCCGCGACGCGCTCCAGACCTACTGCATCATCGAGCGCTTCCTCTCGAACGTCCTCGACGTCGAGGAGTTCCGCGCGGAGGCCCGCGAGCTCGAACCCGTCATCGACGGGATGATCGCGGAGCGACTCGACACCATCATCGACCGCAACTCCGACTGTCCCGACTGTTTCGACCCCGAGACCGACGCCTGCGAGTATCTCGACGTGTGCGGCGCGGAACCCGAGACGGAGACGGAAGCCGCCGATTAGTCGCCGACGCGACCGACCGGAACCGAAGCGTTTTCATTTACCAGCGGACAACCGACGAGTGGACGACATCACCGAAGTCCCGTGGTGTAGTGGCCAATCATAGCGGCCTTTGGATTGGTACGGTTCAATGCGTGCCGAGAAGACAGCCGCTGACGGCGGTTCGAATCCGCCCGGGACTACTAATTCTGTGGCGAACCGAACGGTGAGCCACGAATTTGTCACGGAAGGCGATTCGACACCCAGAAGACGAGAGGATTCGAGTCTTCGTGGTTCGAATCCGCCCGGGACTACTAATTCTGTGGCGAACCGAACGGTGAGCCACGAATTTGTCACGGAAGGCGATTCGACACCCAGAAGACGAGAGGATTCGAGTCTTCGTGGTTCGAATCCGCCCGGGACTACTCGACACTTCTCCGACGACCTACCGCGAAGAGCGTGGCGCTTCGCCGCCGAGCGATTTTTATCGGCACACAATGACAATACACTAACGTGTCTCTCCTGCACCCGGTGTCGGCCGCTCGCCACCTCGCGTACTCCCTCCACTACGCGCTCGTCCGGGCGAACTACGAGCGACGGCTCGTCGCCACGAAGAAACACGTCGGGCGGACGAGTTTCAGGAGCTACGAACTGTACAACCGCCACGGCAACGACGTGCTCTTACAGGCGCTGTTGCTCGGTCTCGACGACGGCGACGTGGTCGTCGACGTGGGCGCGAACACGGGAACCTACACCCTCGCGGTCGCGGCCAGCGAGCCCTCGGCGCGGGTGGTCGCCGTCGAGCCGCATCCCGAGGTCGTCGACCAGTTGTGGGCGAACGTCGAGGTCAACGACTTCGACGACCGGGTGGACCTGCTCGACTGCGGCCTCGGTGAAGCCGACGAATCGCGGGCGTTCCACCTGTCGAGCTACGACGAACTGGGGTCGTTCTCGCGGGACCACGCGAGCGCGTGGGCGGCGCGGGTCGTCGACACGGCGTCGGTGTCGATGCGGCGGCTCGACTCGCTCGTCGATTCTGGGACGGTCCCGCCGCCGGACCACCTGAAAGTCGACGTCGAAGGGTTCGGGCTGAACGTGCTCCGAGGGGCGGAAGCGGTCCTCGGTGAGCACCGGCCGACGGTGTATTTCGAACTGCACGACGCCCGCGGGAGCCACGACGAGGCGGCGGCGAAAGCGTTGCTCCGGGAGGCGGGCTACGAGCTGGTCCCGGTCCGCGAGGGCTGGGTGTGCGAGCCGCGGGCGCGGGCAGAAGCGTCCCGGTCCGCGTAGTCGCGGTCGAGGAGTCGATTCGACCGGCGACCGGCTATTCGAGGGCGAAGTTCACGCGCTCGTGCGCCGAGCCTTGGGTCGTCCGTCCGGTGACGGAGACCGCGCCGATGTCGCCCGTCGATGCGACGTGCGTCCCCGCGCAGGCGGTCCGGTCGAAGGGGTCCTCGGCGTCGCCGATTTCGACGATTCGGACCTCGCGAATCGAGTCCGGAAGCAGGTGCAGGCGGGTCCGCTCGGGGTCGAGCGTCGCCTCGGCCTCCTCGCGGTCGAGGCTGTACCACCGGACGGGGAGGTCGGACGCGACGAGGTCGTTCAGTCGCGTCTCGATAGTCCGGAGGTCGTCGTCGTCGAAGCGGTCGTAGGCGCAGTCGAGGCGCGCGCGGTCGGCGTACAGTTGGTTGCCCGTCGTCTCGGCGTCGAACTCGTCGAGGAGGACCACAGAGAGGAGGTGCTGAGCCGTGTGGTAGCGACTGTGCGCGCGCCGCCGCGCCGCGTCGACCCGCCCGGTGACGGTCGTTCCCGGTTCGGGCGCGTCGCCCGCGACGACGTGTTCGATTCGGTCGCGTTTCCGGACGTCGGTCACGTCCCAGCGCTCGCCGCCGGTCGAGAGCGTCCCCGTGTCGTGTGGTTGGCCGCCGCCGGTCGGATAGAAGTAGGTTCGGTCGAGGACGACGCGGTCGCTCCCGCGGACCGTCTCGACGGTCGCCTCGAACTCGTCTGTCGCCGCGTCGTCGAGGTATCGTGCGTCGGTCACGGCGGATACGATGCGGCTGGGCGAGTTAACTCTCTCCGATGTGGCACGGGTTCACACCACCGGCCACGAGACCCGGTCTGTTCGCCCGAGAGCACGGTTCCCGCGACTCAGGGTGTCGTAACGCCTAAGAGTGGAACGACCCTCATTCTGTGTAATGAGAATACGCACGTGCCAACACCGACGGAGGTTCTGCCGTGGGCGTTGAAATCAAAGAGTCGGCCGTCTCCGACGCGGAGTTCGAAGACATGAAGCGCTTCGTCTCGGATTATCTCTCTGCGAGCGTCGAAAACGAAGACGACGGCGGGCGGATGCGCTGGTACCCGTGGCACTCCGCGGAGTACCGGTTCAACCACATCCTCAACGTCGTCGACCTCGCGACGCGCATCGCCGACCGCGAGGGCGCGGACGTGAACGTCGTTCGCGTGGCCGCCCTCTTTCACGATATCTCGAAACTCGAAGCCGACCAGGACGTCCACGCCGAGGAGGGCGCTCGCGTCGCCCGCGAGTTCCTCAGTAGCCACGGCGACTACCCCGAGTCGTTCGTCGACCAGGTGTGTCAGGTCGTCTCCGACCACTCGTATCAGGGGTCGCTGACGGACGTGTCGCTGGAGACGCGCTGTCTCATCGAGGCCGACATCCTCGACAAAATCGGCGCGAACGGTACCGCGCTGATGCTCCTGCGGATGGGCTACGAGGCCCGGACCCACATGGACGCCGCCGAGATGGTCGAGCGCGTCTTCGAACGCGGCCGCGACGCCTCCGCGCGACTCGAAACCGACACGGCCCAGAGCTTCGCCCACCAGCGGCTCAAACGCGTCAAGTGGTTCCGCGAGTGGCTCGAAGACGAGGTCCCCGAGATGGACCACGACGGCCAGTTCGGCGGCTGAGTTCGTCTGGTTCGCCGCCTCGCCGCCTCGGTTCTTCGAGCGAATCACCTCGCCTCAGAGCGTATCGAGAATCGAGAGCACGCGCTGTTCGGCGTCGCGGCCGGGGTCGTGTTCGGAGCCGTCGCGGTCGCTCTCGCGGTGGTCGGCGACCGACCGGCGCATCGCCTCCTCGACGGGAGTGGACCCCCAGCCGAGGCTGGCGAGTTTGTCCGTCGAGAGGACGTGCGGGTAGTCGCGGTAGAGGATGAAGTCGTCCATCGAGAGGTCGGCCGCGGCGAGTTCGCGCTCGCCCGCGTGGACGACCTCGACGTCGGTGCCCGCGGCGTCGGCGATGACTTCGACCATCTCTTCGAGCGTGACGAGCCGTCTGTCGCCGACGTTGTAGGCCTCGCCGGCCTCGCCCTCCTCGGCGACGACGCGCATCGCGCTCGCCACGTCCTCGACGTAGGCGCGGTGCCAGACGTTCGTCCCGTCGCCGGGGACGACGACGCGGTCGTAGTTCAGCACGCGGTCGATCCAGTAGTCGAGGCGCTCGGTGTAGTCTTCGGGGCCGTAGACGATACACGGGCGGACGGACATCGCGTTGATGTCCCGCGAGGCCGCCTCGAAGACGACCCGGTCGCCCTCGGCCTTTCGCGGGCCGTAGCTCGCGCCCGAGTCGTCCGCCGCCTGCTCGTCGGTGCAGTCGCAGAGCGCGGTCTCGTTTTCGCGCTTCGGGATGACCTCGCTTCCGTAGGCCGCGCCGCTGGAGATGTAGACGTAGGCGTCCACGTCGGCGAAGATATCGACCGCCGAAGCGACCTCGGCGGGCTTGTACGCCACGCAGTCGAACACCGCGTCGGGTTCGACGGTTAGCTTCGCGGTTCGGAGCGCCTCGTCGTCCGTTCGGTCGCCCTGCACGTGCTGGACGCGCGGGTCGTCCTCGAAGGGGTTGTCGTGGTTCCCGCGGTTGAAGATGGTCACCGCGTAGCCGTTATCGAGGAGTTCCGAGACGAGGTGGCGACCGATGAACCGGGTGCCGCCGATGACGAGTGCGTTGTCCATGTCTCGGTCGAAGGCGCGCGCGGTGAAAAACGTGAGAGAATCGGTTGCGGGTGCCGGGACCCGCTCGCCGGTCGCGGTTCGAGACGGACGGTCTCCGTTTCAGTCGTCGCTGGTCGTCGCCGCGCCGACCCTGTCGGCTCCGGCGTCGACGATTGCGCCCGCCTTGGCGGGGAGTTCGTTCCGAACGTCCTCGCGGCCGTCTTCGGCGATGACCTCGGCGTACGCGTCGGGCATCACCTTCACGAAGTCGCCGAGGACCGACTGCCAGTCGTCGAGCAGTTCGGCCGCGCGGTCGGAGTCGGTGTACGTGAGGTGGTTCTCGACGAGTCGGGTGAGCATCGCCTCGTCCTTGTCGTCGAGGTGGTCTTCGAGCGTCACCATCTCGGTGTTCGCCTTCGCGGCGAACTCGTCGTCGGGGTCGTAGACGTAGGCCACGCCGCCGGACATGCCCGCGGCGAAGTTGCGGCCCGTCTCGCCGAGGACGGCGACGACGCCGCCGGTCATGTACTCACAGCCGTGGTCGCCGACGCCTTCGACGACCGCCTTCACGCCGGAGTTGCGGACGCCGAAGCGCTCGCCGGCGAGGCCGTTGACGTAGCACTCGCCCTGCGTCGCGCCGTAGAGGGCGACGTTGCCGATGAGGATGTTTTCGGCGGCCTCGTAGTTGGCCTCGGCGGGCGTGTCGACGATGACGCGGCCGCCCGAAAGGCCCTTGCCGACGTAGTCGTTCGCGGCCCCGGTGAGACGCATCGTGACGCCGCGAGCGAGGAAGCCGCCGAACGTCTGGCCGGCGATGCCGTCGAACTCACAGCGGATGGTGTCGTCCGGCAGGCCCTCGCCGCCGTGGGCGTTGGAGATGCGGTTCGAGAGCATCGCGCCGACCGCGCGGTCGACGTTCGAGAGGTCGCGGCGAATGACGACCGGCTCGCGGTTCTCGATGGCCTCGGCGGCCTCGTCGATGAGCTTGTGGTCGACGTGGGTTTCGATGTCCGCGTGGACCTGGTCTTCGGTCTTGCGGCGCGCGCCCGTCTTGGGTTCGGCCAGTACCGACGAGAGGTCGAGGTGCTTCGCCTTCTCGTGGTTCGTCTCGACCTGCCGGAGGAGCGACGGACGGCCGATCATCTCGTCGAGCGAGGTGAAGCCGAGGTCGGCCATGATCTCGCGGAGCTCCTGTGCGATGAACGTCATGTAGTTGATGACGTGGTCGGGCTCGCCGGGGAAGCGGCGACGCAGGTTCTCGTCCTGCGTGGCGACGCCGACCGGGCAGGTGTTCTCGTGACACTGACGGGCCATGACACAGCCGGAGGTGACGAGCGACGCGGTCCCGAAGACGTACTCCTCGCCGCCGAGGAGGGCGGCGACGGCCACGTCGCGGCCGGTCTTCATGCCGCCGTCGACGGAGACGCGGATGCGGGAGCGAAGCCCCGTCGCGCGGAGCATCTGGTTGGCCTCGGCGAGGCCGAGTTCCCACGGGAGCCCCGCGTTCTTGATGGAAGTCTTCGGCGACGCGCCGGTGCCGCCGTCGTAGCCCGAAATGTGGACCACGTCGGCTTTCGCCTTCGAGACGCCGGCGGCGATAGTGCCGATGCCGGCCTCGGAGACGAGCTTGACGTTGATGTCGGCGTCGGGGTTGGCCGACTTCAGGTCGAAGATGAGCTGTTTGAGGTCCTCGATGGAGTAGATGTCGTGGAGCGGCGGCGGCGAGATGAGGCCGACGCCCGGCGTCGCATAGCGGACGTGGGCGATCATCTCGTTTACCTTCTTGCCGGGGAGGTGGCCGCCCTCGCCGGGCTTCGACCCCTGGGCCATCTTAATCTGAATCTCGTCGGCCGACGAGAGGTACTGCGAGGTGACACCGAATCGGCCGGAGGCGACCTGCTTGACGTTACACTCCTTTTCGGTGCCGAAGCGCTCCGGCGGCTCGCCGCCCTCGCCGGAGTTGGACTTGCCGCCGATGCGGTTCATCGCGATGGAGTTGTTCTCGTGGGCCTCCGGCGAGAGACTGCCCAGCGACATCGCGGCCGTCGAGAAGCGCTTGACGATGTCCTCGACGGATTCGACCTCGTCGATGTCCACGGGCTCGCGGTCGGAGTCGAATTCGAGCAGGCCGCGGAGCGCCTTCAGCTGTTTCGACTGGTCGTTGACCAGTTCGGCGAACTCCTGGTACTTCTCGTAGTCGCCGGTGCGGACGGACTGCTGGAGCGTGCCGACGGTCTGGGGGTTCCAGCCGTGGTGGATGCCGGCCGAGCGGTTCTCGTACTCGCCCTGCCGTTCGAGCTTCGGATCCGCGCCGAAGGCGGCGGCGTGGCGGGTCAACAGGTCCTCCTCGATGACGTCGAGGCCGATACCCTCGGTGCGGATTTCGGTGCCCTCGAAGTACTCGGCGACGAAGTCGGAGTCGAGGCCGACGGCTTCGAAAATCTGCGCGCCGCGGTAGCTCTCGACCGTCGAGATGCCCATCTTCGCCATCGTCTTGAGCAGGCCGTCTTCGAGCGCGTGGACGTACGCGTCGATGGCCTCGCCCTCGTCGGCCCCGTCGGGGCCGGCGACGATGTCCTCGATGGTCTGGTAGGCGAGGTAGGGGTTCACCGCGCCCGCGCCGTAGCCGACGAGCGTGGCGAGGTGGTGGACCTCGCGGGGGTCGCCGGACTCGACGACGAGGCCGGCGTGGTTCCGCAGGCCGTTGCGGACGAGGCTGTGGTGGACCGCGCCCGTCGCGAGCAGGCTCGGGATGGCGACGCGGTCGGGGCCGACCGCGCGGTCGGAGAGGACGACGATGTCCGCGCCGTCTTCGATGACCTCCTTGGCCTCCTCGCGGACGGCCTCGATGGCCTCCCGGATGTCGCCGCCTTTCTCGTAGGTGGTGTCGACGACGGCGCTCCGCATGTCGTCGTCGAGGTCCTTGATGGCCGCCGTCTCGGCGTCCGTGAGGACCGGCGAGTCGAGGACGAGCTGGCGCGCGTGGTCGGCCGACTCGTCGAGCAGATTCCGCTGGAAGCCGAGACGCGACTCCAGACTCGTCACGAGCTTCTCGCGGATGTAGTCGATAGGCGGGTTCGACACCTGCGCGAACAGCTGTTTGAAGTAGGTGAAAAGCGGGCGGTTGAGGTCAGACAGCACCGAAAGCGGCGTGTCGTCGCCCATCGAGCCGACGGGGTCCTTGCCGTCGCGGGCCATCGGCTCTATCATGTGGTTGAGCTGGTCGTGCGTGTAGCCGAACGCGGCCTGCGTCGCGCGGAGCGACTCGACCTGTCCGCGCGAGGTGGAGTCCACCTCGCCGGCGATGTCGTCGAGGTGGCGCTGTTGTTCGTCGACCCACTCGCCGTACTTCTCGTCGGTGAGGGAGTCGAACACCTCGGCGTCGGGGATGACGCGACCCTCCTTGGGGTCGGCCATGAAAATCTCGCCGGGCTGGAGCCGACCGCGGGATTCGAGCTCCGCGGGGTCGGTGTCGAGCGCGCCGACCTCGCTGGCGACGATGAGGCGGCCGTCGGTCGTCACCTCGTAGCGGCACGGACGAAGGCCGTTGCGGTCGAGGACGGCGGCGATGCGGTCGCCGTCGGTCGCGGCGACGAGCGCGGGGCCGTCCCACGGCTCGACCAGCGAGGCGTGGAAGTCGTACCAGTCGCGGCGCGCTTTGTCCATCGCGTCGTCGTTGCGGTACGCCTCGGGGATGAGCATCCGCAGGACGTGCGGGAGTTCGCGGTCGCTCTTGAGGAGCAGTTCGACCACGTTGTCCACGCTCGCGGTGTCGGACTGGTCGGCCTTCGTGATGGGCATGAGCGTCTCGATGTCGTCGCCGAAGGCCTCGTGCTGGAGGTCCGTCTCGCGGGCGCGCATCCAGTTGACGTTGCCGCGGATGGTGTTTATCTCGCCGTTGTGGATGACCTGACGGTACGGATGGGCGAGGTGCCACGCGCCGAGCGTGTTAGTGGAGAACCGCGCGTGAACGAGCGCGAGTTCGGTCGTCATCCGCTCGTCGCCGAGGTCGGGGTAGTAGTTCGGGAGCTGTTCGGCCGTGAGCAGTCCCTTGTAGACGATGGTCTTCCGGTCGAGCGAGCAGACGTAGAATCGTCCCGCGCCCTCGATGGCGAGGTCGTCGACCGCCTTCTCGGCGGCTCGACGCCCGAGGTACAGCGCGCGGTCGAACTCGTCTTCGGTCATCTCGTCGGCCGGCTCGACGAACAGTTGCCAGACGTCGGGCTCCGATTCGAGCGCGGTCGCGCCGAGCTCTGCGTTGTCGGTCGGCACGTCGCGCCAGTCGAACACGGACAGTCCGCGGTCGGCCAGCGACTCCTCGACAACCGCCGAAACGCGCTCGCGGACTTCGTCGTCGGTCGGCATGAACACCGAACCGGCCGCGTAGAGGTCCGGAAGCTCGGATTCGAGAACGGAGTCGAAGAACTCGTCGGGTCGTTGGAACAGGATACCCGCCCCGTCCCCGGTGTTTTCCTCAGCGCCCGTGGTGCCGCGGTGCTCGAGGTTCTCCAGGAGTTCGAGGCTGTCTGCAACGACTCGGTGCGAGGCGCCGTTTTCGAGGTCTACGACGGCCCCAACGCCGCAGTTCGACCGCTCGTCGGTCGGGTCGGCTAACCCGCCCTGAGCGGAGGGTGCGTCTATGTGTGGCTTGGTCATACGCCAATGATGCGGCTACCACCATAAGCAACTTTTCCTGAAACCATAAGGGTGTTACAATGTCATATAAGGATGTATGCAGACATAGTATGTCGACTAATGGTGATTCGACGGACGACGAAAAATATGAACAACCGTGTGGAACTCGGCGGGAGTCGTTTCAGTAGGACTTCGCGAAGTACGCGGTCTCCTCGGCGTCGTCGCCGCAGACCGCGCAGTCCTCGCCGTCGTGAATCTCCGCGTCCTCGTCGTTCAGGGGAACCATGACGATTTCGGCGGCGATCTGGTCTTTAATCTCGTCCTCGCAGTCCTCGTCGCCGCACCACGGCGCTTTCACGTAGCCGCCGTGCTGGCCGATGGTGCCGAGAATCTCGTTGCGGGCGGACGCCTCGCGGACGTTCTCTTCGAGGTTCTCCTCGGCGGCGGCGTAGAGCTTCGCGTACACCTCGTCGAACTGCTCTTGGACGGCCTCGGCGATGTTCTCGCGGTCGAGTTCGACCGACTCGCCGTCGGGTCGGTGGACGGCGGTGACGACGTCGTCGTCGACCTCGTTCGGGCCGATTTCGAAGCGGACGGGGACGCCCTTGAGCTCCCACTCGTTGAACTTGAACCCGGGGTTGCGCTCGTCGCGGGCGTCGAGTTCGACGCGGACGCCGGCGTCTTCGAGCTCGTCGGCGATGTCCTCGGCGTACTCGAGGACCTTCTCCTGCGTGTCGGCCTGCCAGATGGGGACGATGACGACCTGCTCGGGCGCGATGGTCGGAGGCAGGACGAGTCCCTGGTCGTCCGAGTGCGTCATGATGAGCGCACCGAGCGAACGCCACGAGAGTCCCCACGAGGTCGTGTGGGCGGGCTCTTCGTCCTCGTCTTCGGTCGTGTAGGTGAGGTCGAACGCCTCGGCGAAGGAGGTTCCGAGGTAGTGGGAGGTGCCGGCCTGCACGGACTTGCCGTCGGGCATGAGCGCCTCGACGGTCGTCGTCGTGTCCGCGCCGGGGAACTTGTCGTGTTCCGGCTTCGCGCCGCGGAGCACGGGGATTGCGAGCACGTCCTCGTAGAGCGACTGGTACTGCGAGAGGCGAGTCATCGTCTCGTCCCACGCGCCGTCGCGGGTCTCGTGGGCCGTGTGACCCTCCTGCCAGAGGAACTCCTTGGTGCGGAAGAACGGCTTCGTCTCGGTGGCCTCCCAGCGCACGACGGAGGCCCACTGGTTCACGCGAAGCGGGAGGTCGCGGTGACTGCGGACCCACCGGGCCATGTAGGGCGCGATGATAGACTCAGAGGTCGGGCGGACGGCGAGGCGCTCTTCGAGTTCCTCGTGGCCGCCGTGGGTGACCCACGCGACTTCCGGGTCGAACCCCTCGACGATGTCCTTCTCGCGTTCGAGGTAGCTCTCGGGGATAAACAGCGGGAAGTACGCGTTCTGGACGCCCGTCTTCTTGAACTCGCCGTCGAGGTAGTTCTGGATGGACTCCCACAGCGCGTAGCCGCGCGGGCGAGTCACGATGAAGCCGCTCATGCCCTCCGGGCCGTAGTTCGCGAGGCCCGCCTTCTGGACGACCTCGGCGTACCACTCGCCGGTGTTGTACTGCTTCGACTCGGTGATACCGAGTTCCTGCTCGTCGCTCATTGCCCATCGGTAGCCGTAGCGAACCCTTAAACGCCCCGAAGGTGCCGGCGCGTCGCCCCGCCCCGCGGACCGTCTCTCGCCGGCGACGGTCGGCGGTTCCGGCGGACGCATAGATACATATCGCCGGCTGTCCTACCAGAACGTGGTGGTTGGCGTGCTAACAATGGACACAATTGTGGGTAGAACGCGGCCGACTCCCCGTGAGGAGGAGGTCCGAATCGAACTGTGGGTTCCGAGCGGGCGGCGCGCGGAGTTCACACCGGTCATCGAGCGACTGGACGAAACCGTCGAGCGCGGCCTCGTCTCGGAGTACACGGTCGAGACGTGGGACCGGTTCGTAGACTTCAGCGGGGAGTTGAGCCCGCGCGAGCGTCGCGCCCGCGACCGGCTCGCGTCGTACGCGCGGTGGGCGGCGACGCGCGGCGAACGGCTGACGGGGTTAGGCGACCTGGGCGTGCGCGGCGTCGGTCGGATGGGCCCGGAGCGACTGACGCGGCGGGTCCCGCGAGCGGTCATGGCCGAGTACGAAGACGGCGTGCTCGCGCACGTGACCGCGTGCGAGGAGTGCGTCGGCGCGTTCCGCGAACGGCTCCGCGACCTCGATTCGGCAACCGAACGCGAGCGGTCGTCGGAACCCGTTCGAATCGAGTGGTAAGCGGTCCGAACCTCGTTTTTCCGTGATACTGTTTCACCGTCAGCGCCGGCTGTCGAACGGTGAGTCTCCCTCGCGCCACGACCAGCCCGGCAGGCGCGTCTGAAAGCCGGCGGCGAGCGCGGCGTCGAGGTCGTCGCGCCCGGCGGGACCGTCGGTGTGGACGGCCACGTCCGCGAAGTGGAACGTGGCCTGCGCGAGGAGTCGGAGCGGCTCGCCGCCGGCGATGGTCGCCGCGAGTTCGCGGCCGAGCACCTCGTCGACGACGAACCCCGGATAGTCGTCCTGCACGTCTAACTGCTTGAGGATGCGGACGTAGGCCGCGACGTTGACGCCGACCTCGCCGTCGGCGAACACCGCGTCGACCGCCTCGCGGTAGGCCGCGTCGTCGACTTCGCCGACGCGGGTGTCGAACTGCTCGCCCAGTCGCCGCCGCGTCTCGTTGATGAGCGGGACGACCACGTCGGCGCGCTCTCGAACCCAGTCGTGTTCCGCCGAGACGGCCGCCGGTGTGAGGTCCATAGTCGTCGAACGACCCCGAGACGCTTCGGCTTTGCGAAGGGTTTTATACTGGCGACATGGTACTGTCGGGTAAGCGGGTTTTCCCTGCCTCTTCCCGCAGTCGAGATACAACCGTATTCAGTTCACTATGCTCTCTCCGCAGTCGGCCGAGACTGGCACTCGTACACGTGGACCGGCTCGCGTCGACGCTCCTGAGGTAGGGGTTCCCGAGACCTGCCGGCGCAGGACCGGACGGGTCGCTCGTAACTATGAGCTCCGTAGATAAACAACTCGAGAATCTGAAGGCAGAGATTACGAACGAACTCCCCCGCGACATCTCGGTTTCCGACGTCAAGTACGAGGGTCCCGAACTCGTCGTCTACACGCGCGACCCGAAGAAGTTCGCTCAGAACGGCGACCTCATCCGAAAACTCGCGAGTAAGCTCCGAAAGCGAATCACGGTTCGGCCGGACCCGGACGTGCTGTCCGACCCCCGAGAGGCCGAGCCAAAGATTCTGAGCGTCATCCCCGAGGACGCCGGCGTCACCGACCTCGACTTCCACATCGACACCGGCGAAGTCGTCATCGAGGCCGAGAAACCGGGCATGGTCATCGGCCGTCACGGCTCGACGCTCCGCGAAATCACGCAGAAAGTCGGCTGGACGCCCGAAGTCGTCCGCACCCCGCCCATCGAGTCCTCGACGGTCTCGAACGTCCGCAACTTCCTCAAGCAGGAACGCGAGGACCGCCGTCGCATCCTCGAACGCACCGGCCGACAGATTCACCGCGAACAGCTCTCGGACGACGAGTGGGTCCGCATCACGACCCTCGGTTGTTGCCGCGAGGTCGGCCGCGCCTCCTTTATCGTCTCGACGCCCGAGACCCGCATCCTCGTCGACTGCGGCGACAAGCCCGGCTCCGACGACGTGCCGTATCTGCAGGTCCCCGAGGCGCTCGGGTCGGGCGCGAACTCGCTCGACGCGGTCGTCCTCACCCACGCTCACCTCGACCACTCGGCGCTCATCCCGCTTCTGTTCAAGTACGGCTACGACGGCCCCATCTACACGACCGAGCCGACCCGCGACCTCATGGGCCTGCTCACGCTCGACTACCTCGACGTCGCCTCGAAGGAGGGTCGCACCCCGCCGTACGAGTCCGAGATGGTCCGCGAGGCCATCAAGCACACCATCCCGCTGGAGTACGGCGACGTGACCGACATCGCGCCCGACGTGAAGCTCACCTTCCACAACGCGGGTCACATCCTCGGCTCCGCCGTCTCGCACTTCCACATCGGCGACGGCCTCTACAACGTCGCGTTCTCCGGCGACATCCACTACGAGGACACCCGCCTGTTCAACGGCGCGGTCAACGACTTCCCGCGCGTGGAGACGCTCGTCCTCGAATCGACCTACGGTGGCCGAAACGACTACCAGACCGACCAGCAGGACTCCGAAAAGCGGCTCATCGAGGTCATAAACGAGACGTACGACCGCGGCGGCAAGGTCGTCATCCCAGCGTTCGCCGTCGGTCGCTCGCAGGAGATTATGCTCGTCCTCGAAGAGGCGATGCGCTCGGGCAAGATTCCGGAGATGCCCGTCCACCTCGACGGGATGATTTGGGAGGCGACGGCCATCCACACGACCTACCCCGAGTACCTCCGCGACGACCTCCGCGACCGCATCTTCCACGAGGACGAAAACCCGTTCCTCGCCGAGGAGTTCAACCACATCGACGGCGGCGAAGAGGAGCGACAGGACGTCGCCGACGGCGAGCAGGCCATCATCCTCTCGACCTCCGGGATGGTCACCGGCGGCCCCATCATGTCGTGGCTCCGCCACGTCGGCCCCGATCCGAAGTCCCGGCTGGTCTTCGTCGGCTACCAGGCACAGGGGACGCTCGGCCGCCGCATCCAGAACGGCTGGGACGAGATTCCGGTCAACGGCCGCGACGGCATGGGCCGGTCGGACACGCTGAAGCTCAAGATGGACGTCGAGACGGTCGACGGCTTCTCCGGTCACGCCGACCGGCAGGGCCTCGAAAACTTCGTCAAGACGATGAACCCGCGCCCGGAGAAGGTGCTGTGCGTCCACGGTGACGAGCGCTCCGTGCAGGACCTCTCGTCGGCGCTCTACCACGACTACAACATGCGGACGTTCGCGCCGAAGAACCTCGAAACGTTCCGCTTCAAGTAACGGACTGCGGTTCCCGTTCGGCACCCACCCTGTCAGTCTAGTATGAGTTCTAGCGAGTCGATAGAACCTCGATGACCAGTTTCAATCGCAAACCCGAGGAGAAAGGCGTCCCCGTTATCATCGCTATCGTCCTCGTCGGAGTTATCTTCGTCATCGTCGGAGCGGTGGTACTCGCGGGGATGTTGGGAACCTTCGTACTCAGCACGGGCGAACAGGTGAGTCCCACCCCGTCTGTGTCATTTCAGTTCGGCGTCAGCGACGGAACGGCGACGATAGCACACGCCGGCGGCGACTCGTTTTCGGCAGGTGAGATGCTTGTGGTCGCCGGTGACACCGAACAGTCGTGGGCGTCGCTGTCGGGAGCAGACGGACCCGTCGAACGGGGCGATTCGATTTCGTTCGACGTCGCGAGCGGCGACCCCGTCGAACTCGTCTACGTGGGTGGCGACGGACGCGAACTCGTCGGTCGGTTTAGCGCGTAGTCAGCCCCACGAGCGAACTTCGATTGGCGAACATTAATCAGGACTCTCGAACGAGTGGTTGCCATGCGTCTCGCACTTATTGCGCACGACGAGAAGAAGCCGGACCTCATCTCCTTCGCCGAGGAGCGGCAGGCCGACCTCGAACGCTTCGAACTCATGGCGACGGGTACGACCGGCCAGCGACTCATCGACGCCACGGGCCTCGACATCGAGCGCAAGCAGTCCGGGCCGCTCGGCGGCGACATGCAAATCGGCGCGGAGATCGCCAGCGAGACCTGCGACGGCGTCATCTTCCTCCGCGACCCGCTGACCGCCCAGCCGCACGAGCCGGACATCAGCGCCCTGCTCCGCATCTGCGACGTCCACCAGACGCCGCTGGCGACCAACCTCGCCAGCGCGGACGCCGTCCTCGACGAACTCATCAGACAGCTCGACGGCGAGGAGTAACACCGGGACCGGGCCGCGACGCGCGCGTCCATCGCTTCGCTTCGAGATACGGTATCACGCCTGAGAATCGCGGCGTATCCTTAATTATCAGCGCGCCGGAGGCGACGGTATGCACGCCGCGACTCGCGCGTCCCTGACGCTCGCCGTGATTCTCACTGTCGCGACCGCCCCGGTCGTCGCCGCGACCGCCGCGACTTCGCCGTGTTTCCCCGGCGAAGGCCACCAGTTCGACATCGGCGGCGAGGGCGCGGGTATCGACCTCGTGGTCTTCCTCTCCGTGTTCGAGAATCTCGGCGGCGAGGGCGGGTTCGGGATGGAAGCCAGCGGCTCCATCGGTAACGACTCCATCGTCCAACTCCGGGCGGGCGTCGCGTTCGACGGCGTCGGCCCCGCCGCGGCGTTCCTCTCGAACCCCTTCTCGCGGTTCAGCGTCGTCTACGACTACTCGATGAATCTCCCGATGTTCGCGGACTCGGGCGTCGAATCGAGCTACGAGGACGACGGCTCGCCGGTGAGCGGGCTCGAAACGAAGTCCTGTTAGTCAGTCACCCATCTGCGGTGAGACACGATCGGAAAACACCCCGAACAGACGACGTGCGGGGGTTTTCAAGGCTTCACGGGTTCTGCGTAAACCGATAAATAATCGGCACGAACACCAGTGCGGTATAGATCGCGAACCAGACGTTCGCACTGATGTTGGAGATCACCGCTAGCTCGCCGACGTTTCCGAGGAGGATGACGATAGCTGTGACACCGATGAAGAGATAGTATATCGGCTCTGAGAGTGGCTCCAGATTCGTATTCAACCATCGTCTCCTCGGCGACCTCCGCCCTGCACTCGCTCTGAGATAGTCTTCAAATTGGTCTCCCCGGCTAACTTTCCCACGGTGCTTGTCGAAATCGATTACATCCGCGTCGTCTAACTTCGGTAGGTGAGCCTGATACAGTGCCGTGTAGACCCTCTTTCGCTCCGACGAGGTCAACTGTCCAATCGCTTTATTGGTCTCGTTGGATGCGATTCGTTCCGCGAGGTCGCCGATGGAGACCGGAGATTCAACGTCTTCGAGGGTCTCGATGACCATTCTACGCCGTCCGTTCTGTAGAATGTGGAACCGGTTGTCCAGTTCCCGCTGTCCGACGTCGCTTTCCGGGACGTATTCGCGAAGCGAGTGGAGATACGCGTCAAATCGTTCCCCGCGGCGCACGACCCCGTTCTCTTCGTCAAACTCTATTACTCCCCTCTCGGACAACTTCTTCAGATGCGACTGATAGAGAGCGATATACACCCTTTGGCGCTCATCAGACGTCAGTCGAGACGGAGCTTTATCGTTCTCTTGAGCGGCGATTCGCTCGGCGATCTCTTTGATGGTCAGTGGTGGATCCGACTGAGACACCATCCGTATGGTCGAGCGTCGTCTCGAACTTCTCAGGATGTCAAATAGCTCATCAGTTGAGACTTCACTGGACGTTCGGTGATGGATATCGGGTTCCCGCTGGTACGCCTGCCGCCTGATCGCCTGATACTCGATTTCGTTTCCGAGCAGTGCGCCGAGTAACCCACCGATCACCGTTGCATCGAGAGAATATAACAACCCAAGCGGGATTCCGACGACTATCCCGACTAACATCCCTCGCCCCGTGGTCGTTAGCCGGCTCAATGATTCCGTCTCTGACCGGGGTTCCTCTTCGTCATCAGCCGTGTTTTGCTGACTGGCTTCCGGATCGCTGTTCGGCTTTTCGACGTGAGTGTCGAGCGGCTGGGACCCGCCGTCTGTGGCTATCTCTTCGGGTTGCTCTTCCGCGTCGTCGTCGTCTCCGTCTTGGAGCGTCTCTAAGAACTCCTCGTTGATCGAATCCAAATTTGAGATGTAATAGTTCACGCTCTGGTCGATGTTGTCTTCGATCTCCTTTTGAACTTCGTTCAGATGGGAGATAATATACAAAATAGAGAATACAATGACGACTAAGAGTCCAAACTGGAGTGATATCAGATACCCTATATAGGTCGGAGAGTTCAGAAGTTCCGCAATTCTGCTCGGTGCCCACTGAACATATCCAATTATGAACGCCCCGACTGCAACAGATTTAGTTCCAAGACCGATCAGTCGGTCTGTCGATTCCATGCCGGATGATACTATCCGTTTCACATATTGTTTTCTCTGTAATACCACACGTCGAGACTGTCTGACCTACGAGGATATTCTTGAGATAGTCCAGACCGCGTCTCTTACTCCGAGTTGTCGGTTACGCCGACCATCTCGCACACGTCGGCCATCGGGCACGCCCCGGGCCCGTCGAGACACGCGGGCGTCCGTGCCTTGCAGAACTCGCGGCCGAACTGAATCATCGCGGTGTGACCGAAGCCGCATTTCTCGTCGGGGATATCGCGTTCGAGCGCCGCCCGAACGCCCTCGTGGTCGGCGTCGGCGGGCGCGAGTCCGATTCGCCGAGCGATGCGGTGGACGTGCGTATCGACGGGGAAGACGCCGCCGCGGCCGCCCGCGAAGAGGAGGACGCAGTCGGCGGTCTTGGGGCCGACGCCCTTCATCTCCAAGAGGCGGTCGCGGACCGTCGCGGGGTCTTCCTCGCGGACGTAGCGGTCGAAGTCGGCCTCGCTCCCGAAGTCGGCCAGCACCTCCTCCGCGACGCCTTGGATGAGATTCGACTTCTGGTTGTAGAGCCCGCCGGAGCGGATGGCGTCGACGATGCCCTCGCGGTCGGCCGCCGCCAGCGACTCGGCGAGGTCGCCGCCGCCGTACTGCGCCATGAGTTCGTCGTGGGCCGGCTGGCTCGCCTTGTCGCTCGTGTTCTGGCTCAGGATGGTTCGGACGAGACACTCGAAGCCGCCCTGCCCGCCGTAGGCCTTCCGCCAGTAGCGTTCGCCGAGTCGGTCGACGACGACCTCGGCGCGCGTCGCGGTCTCGGGGTCGGCGGGGTCGAACGCCGTCTCTCGGCCGCCGCCGCTCGCGCCGCCGCTGATGTTCTCTGCGGGTTCGTCGGGCATGTCCGGAGGTTACGACCGCGCGGTGAAAAGCCCACGTCGTCAATCGGCTCGCGTCGGTCCGTCGCCGCGGGACTATTCGACGTCGATGGTGACGGTCAGTTCCGCGCCGTCGGCGAGCGCCGAGACGAGGTCGCGGTCGAAACCGGCCGCGGCGTGGGCCGCGTCGACCGCGCCGGTTCGGTCGTCCACGTAGTCGCTCGTGCGGAAGACGATACTGCGGTCGCCCTCGAACGTGAGGTCCGGGTGCCCGCGTGCGCGGACGGTCTGTTCATGGGCGTCGTCGCCCGCGTCCACGCGGACGTGCACGTCGATAGTCGCGTCGCCGGACTGGCAGGCCTCGACGAACGCCGGGTCGAAGTCGTCGGGCGTGCGGTCGGCTTCGACGCCGATGATGCAGTCGCCCGCGGGGGTGAGCCAGTCGTCCGTCGTCACCTCGAAGGTGCTCGCGTGTTCGGCGCGCACGTGTTCGTGGCCGCGTGCGCGAATGACTTCTCTCATGGCGTGGCATCCGACCCGACTCGGTTTAGCCCCCACGATTCACATCCCATTTATATACGACTGTGACACCATCTAACATGGTGAATACGGTCGATACGAGCGGTGTGGTAACTGTTTTCACCCGAATTTTCACCGAAGTATTTATTAACTGGTCGCCTGTATGTGTATGTACCTGAGCGCCTCCGGCGTTCCGGCGGCATCGCACGCAGAATGATCGGGAATTCTTATCCACGGTCGGTCGCACTCCCACGAGCAGCCGCCACGCACGGAGTGGTGATGGTATCGAGGATTGATTACGCATGGTAACGAAGCAGGAAGTACTTAGCGAGTTCGACGTGCAGGAACTCGACGAGGCACGAAACATCGATCTCCCAGACGAAAAGCTCGAGAGCGGCTCGAAAGGCGAACTCATCAAACTCGCCGGTCAACTCCGTGACCGCCGCAATGAACTAAACCAGATGGCTTCTGAGCGCGCGTCCAAGCGCGACGACCTCAACGCGAAGACTCGCGAGAAGGTCGACGAAGCCCAGAAGCACCGCGAGAAGCGCGACGAGATGAACTCGCAGGTGCAGGAACACAAGCAGAGCCGCAACGAGCTCAACGCGAAGGCCAACGAGCTCTTCGACGAGGTCGACGAGATGAAAAGCGACCTCGAGCTCGACGACGGCAAGGACATCGACGAGCTCAAAGAGGAGATCGAGCAACTCGAGTTCCGCCAGCAGACCGAAGTCCTCTCGACAGAAGACGAGCGCGAGCTCATCGAGAAAATCGAGAACAAGCGCGAAGAGCTTCGCCAAAAGAAGGACAAGGTCGAAGAGAGCGGTGACCTCGAAGAGCTCATCGAAGAGGCAGAAGAGGTCCGCTCCGAGGCGTCCCAGCACCACCAGAAGGTGACCGAGCTGGCCGACGACGCCCAGGAGCACCACAACCAGATGATCGAGGCCTACCGCGAGGCCGACGACATCCGCGACAAGGCCGACGAGATGCACGAGCTCTTCGTCGAAGCCCAGGAAGCGGCCGACCGTCACCACGAGGACTTCGTCCGCGTCCAGAAGCGCCTCCGCGAGCTGGACAAGAAGGAAGAGCGCCAGCGCAAGGACTCCCGCGCCGAGGAGCGCGAGGCCGCCAAGGCCGAGGCCGAGGAGATCTACCAGAAGTTCAAGGAAGGCGAGACCCTCGAGACCGAGGACCTGATGAAGCTCCAGAAGTCCGGTCTGCTCTAAACTCCGGTCACTTTCTCTCTCTTCGTCGCGCTTGCGACGTGTCATTTTTATCCCGTTCGAAGCCCCAGCGACAGCCATGAGTGATTCACCGTGACCGACAGCTTCACGCGCGTCTACCGGCTGGCTATCGTGGTCGTCCTCGCCGTCGTCGGGGCGGCGGTCGGCTGGATTCTGTTCTACCGCGTCCCCGACACGCTCGCCGACCTCGCGGGGCTCCTCTTGGTCATCGGCACCGTCGTCGCCGCGCTCCGCGTCGGCGGCAGGCTCGCCGCCTCGGCGTTCCCCGACTACGACGTGGCCGAGGTCGCCGTCGAAGGGCCGATTTCCCGCGACGGCGGGGGCGGTCCGGTTCCGGGCCGCGGCGGCGGCACGCCCGCCGACGACATCGTCGAGCAGATAGACGCCGCGGCCGACGACGAGAACGTCGACGCGCTCCTCGTCAGACTGAACACGCCCGGCGGGGAGGTACTGCCGAGCGACGACATCCGTCGGGCCGTCGCCGACTTCGACGGGCCGACGGTCGCCTACGCCACCGACACCTGCGCCTCGGGCGGCTACTGGATTGCCAGCGGCTGTGACGAGCTGTGGTCCCACGACGTGAGCGTCGTCGGCTCCATCGGCGTCATCGGCTCGTCGGTCAACGCCTCGGAGTTGGCCGACAAACTCGGCCTCTCCTACGAGCGGTTCGCCGCGGGCAAGTACAAGGACGCGGGGATGGCACTCAAGGAGCCGACCGACGACGAACGCGAGTACCTGCAGGGTCTCATCGACGACTACTACGACGACTTCGTCGAGCGCGTGGCCGAGGGTCGCGACATGGACCCGGAGGTCGTCCGCGACACGGAAGCCCGCGTCTACCTCGGCGAGGAGGCCCGCGAACTCGGGCTGGTCGACTCGCTGGGCACCCGCGACGACGTGGAGGACCGACTCGCCGAACTCCTCGGCCGCGACGAAGTCTCGGTCCGGGAGTTCACCCCCGAAGTCGGACTCACCGACAGGCTCCGCGGCGGCGTCGAGGGGGCGGCGTACGCCTTCGGCGCGGGCCTCGCCTCGTCGGTCGAAGCGGACGACGGCTTCTCGCTTCGGTTCTGACGACTGGGAGGCTTTTTAGCCCGCGCCCGCGTTCGTCCGCCACGTGACAACGCTCGTCCTCTGTGTCGACCGGGCGAACGACATCGGCCGAAAGACCGGGCTCTCGACGCCCGTCGTCGGCTGGGAAGCGGTCAGGTCGCTCGTTACGGACGTGGGGCTCGCGGACCCCGAGGATTCGAGCGTCAACTGCCTTCTCGCGGCGTTGCGGACGACGCGCGAACTCAGAGACGAGCGCGAGGACGCCGAAATCGCGGTCGTCTCGGGGACGAGCGACAGCGCCGTCGGGGCCGACCGCGCCGTCGCGCGACAGCTCGACGACCTCGTCGAGCGGTACGACGTCGAGTCCGCGGTCGTCGTCATCGACAGCGCGGAAGACGAGCGGCTCGTCCCCGTCGTCGAGAGCAGGCTCCGGGTCGACGCGGTCGACCGCGTGGTCGTCCGACAGGCCCACGACATCGAGTCGACGTACTACCTGCTCAAGCAGTTCCTCGGCGACGAGGAGCTTCGCTCGACGATACTCGTCCCGCTCGGCGTCGGGCTACTGCTCGTCCCGTTGCTTCTCGTCCAGTTCACCCCCGCGGTCGCGCTGGCCGGCCTCGCCGCCCTGATGGGTGCGGTGCTCCTCTACAAGGGGCTGGCCATCGACGAGTTCCTCTCGGACGCTCCGGACCAGGTTCGTGACGCCCTCTACTCGGGGCAGGTGTCGGTCGTCACCTACGCGGTCGCCGCGGGACTGGCCATCGTCGGGCTGTTCCTCGGCGCGCTCGCCATTCGGTCGCCCGGCGTCGGCGGCGGGAGCGAGGAGGTGCTCGTCCCGTCGCTCCTGTTCGTCTACCACAGCGTCCCGTGGCTGGCGCTCGCCGCGTTGACCGCGAGCGCGGGTCGCCTCTTGGACGAACTCATCGGGAGCGAGCGCGTCTCCACGTCGTACATGAACCTCCCGTTCGGCGTCGTCGCCATCGGCCTCGTCGTCCGCGGCTTCGCCGGCTTCCTCCTCGAACGACAGGGCGAGCTAGCGAACCTCGAACTGCTCGGGCGACTCGCGCTCACGCCGGTCCAGCGGCTGGTGATTTTCATCGTCGCCGGCGTCGTCGTGAGCGTCGTGGGCGTCCGCATCTCGGCGAGCGTCTCCGACGAGACGCTGGACGACGTGGTCGACGCGCCGCGAGAAAACGAGAGCTGAGCGGCGTCCGTTCCGCGTTTTCGCTTCGTTCCGCGTCGTTAGTTCGACGCCCGGTACTCGCCGTGTTTGACGCCGATGGCGAGACAGACGGCCCCGAAGACGAGCATCGCGGGGGTCACCATCATCAGGACCGTACTGGTGGCCATCGCGCCCATGCCGATGAGGGCCGCGGTTCCGACGACGACGAGCGCGACGAGCAACGCGACTGTCTTGGGGAGGTCGAACTCCATGAAATTCTGTCGGGACTCGTTCGACAAATCCGTTGCGGCTCCGAACTGCGAATCGAGCGTCGAACCGGAAACCGTGGGATCGGCCGCTTACCAGGGCGCGAAGCCGGGGTCGACGCGGCGGTCTTCGACGTCGATGGCGTCGATGGCGGCCACGTCCTCGTCGTCGAGTTCGAGCGCGAGCGACTCCCAGTTGTCGCGGATGTGGCCCTCGCTCGTCGCCTTCGGAATCGCGGTGACGCCCTTCTCGCGGAGCCACGCCAAGGACACCTGCGCCTCGCTCGCGTCGTGCTTCTCGGCGATATCGGATAGCACGTCCACGTCGAACACCGCTCCGCGGGCCAGCGGGGAGTACGCGACGATTTCGATGTCCTCTTCGGCGCAGACCTCGCGGAGTTCCTCCTGTTGGAGAAGCGGGTGCATCTCGATTTGGTTGGCGAAGATTCCAGATTCGGACAGTTCGACGGCCTCACGGACCTGTTCGGGTTCGAAGTTGGAGATGCCGACGCGCTCGGTCAGCCCCCGGTCGACGAGTTCGTCGAAGGCCGCGAGCGTCTCTTCGGCATCGTACTCGCGGGACGGCCAGTGGACGTACAGGAGGTCGACGTAGTCGACGCCGAGCTTTTCGAGGCTCACTTCGGTGCTCTCGATGACGTCGTCGTAGGACAGCTCGTCGATCCACACCTTCGTCGCGAGGAACACGTCGTCGCGGTCGACGTCGGCGGCGGCGATGCCCGCGCCGACCTCGGACTCGTTCCCGTACGCTTGGGCGGTGTCGATGTGGCGGTAGCCCATCTCCAGCGCCGTCTGCACCGCGTTGCGACACTCGTCGGCGTCCGTGTTCTGCCACGTTCCGAGGCCGAGCATCGGCATCCCGTTCGCTCGCGGTGTGTCGTCTACTGAGGCGGGGTTCTCCGTCATGGGTGAGCAGTGGGCCGCGAGTTGAAAAGGCGTTCCGAAAGGGCGGACGAATTTCCGGCTTTCACGGCCTGAGTGTATGTCACACGGAGGCTCGGACGTTCGTCATTCGACGCCAACCGACGCTCGGCGGCGGATAGTTTATGTGTCACGTGGTAGCATATCTGTACGGTGGTCAGGAATGTCGTCCGCATCAGAGCCGTTGACAGAAGAGAACACGAACGCGTTCGCACACCGCATCGCGGGTGACTCGCTCGTCTACGAGTGTCCGAACTGCGAGTTCGGCGAGGTGTTGGTGACGGAGCTCATCGAGTCCGACGACGCGCGGTGTCTCGACTGCGGGACGCGCTACCAGCTCCGCATCGAGACGGTGGAGTAACGAGCGAGTCGCCGGGAGACCCGCCGGGAGACTCGACGGCGGTTCGGTCACCTCGGTCGCCCGGCTCCGCTTGGTCCCACTCGGACCGACTCGGCCGGTCGCTCGGCTCTTTTTCGCGGCGGCGAGACTGTCATGCTCTCTGCGCGCCTCTAGGTCGCATGCCTCAACTACGCACAGCCCTCGCGCTCGCGCTCGTCGTCGCCCTCGCCGGTTGCCTCGGTGGGCTCGGCGATTCGACCACGTTCGCGGCCCAGCCCGCGACGATTCCCGCGTCGGCCTACGAGGCGCACGGCTACGTCCACGGCAACAGCACGGTCGTCCCGCTTTCGTACGACGTGGGCGTCGGGCCCGCCTCTCGCTCCGTCGGCGCGGAGGTCTGGGTGTCCGGCTACTCGAAGACGACCGACGACGACGATATCACGGCCCTCGCGGTCGTCTCGTCGCCGAACGCCGAGGTCGCCGGGCAGTCGGTCAACCCGCTTTCGAACCTCGGCAACCGCGAACTCGTCGCGGCCGGTCTCGACGTGCTGGCCGACGCGCAGGCGCTCGGAAACGTCCCCGAGGTCAACGGCGTCCGCGAGGTCGGCGCGCGGAACGTCACGATGCTCGGGTCGGAGACGGAACTCGTCACCTACGCGGGGACGGTCGAGGTCGAGGCCGGCGAGACCGCCGTCGACGGCGAGATGGTCGCCTACGAGGGCGGGTCGGCCGAGGTGCGACTCCACCTCGCGACGGTCGAACACGACGGGGACGTGGTGGTCGTCCTCGCGGTCCACGGGGCCGACGTGGACGAGACCGACGCGGTCGCGGCGCTCGCGGGCGCTGTCGAGCATCCGGGAACGGTCGAAAGAACGGTCGAAGTTCGGTGAGCGGTCGGCGCGGCGTCGTCGGCGAGTTCGGCGTTAGTAGAACTCGCGGACGAGATCCATCGCGTCGTCGGGCGCGCCCGACGGGATGTCCGACATGTCCTTGTCGACGCCGAACTTCTCCTCGTAGGAGACGGAGCTTTCGTCCTTGTAGATGATACCCTCGTACTCCTTCGACGAGTCGAGAATCTTCTCTTTGGCCGCGTCGTAGTCGGTCGGGTCGTGGTCGGTGTCCGCGAGGTCCACGAGGTTGTCGCGGAAGTAGTCGTAGGTGTCAACGTCGTTGAACGTGACACACGGACTGAACACGTTCACGAAGCCGAAGCCGTCGTGTTCGATGGCCTCCTGGACGATTTCCGCGTGACGCTTGTGGTCCGTCGCGAACGACTGCGCGATGAACGTGCCGCCGGCCGCGAGCGACAGCGCGAGCGGGTTGACCGGGGGCTGTTGGGGCCCTTCGGGCGTCGTTGAGGTCTCGAAGTCCTCGCGCGAGGTCGGCGAGGCCTGTCCCTTGGTGAGGCCGTAGATGCGGTTGTCCATGACGGTGTAGGCCATGTCCACGTTGCGGCGGACGGCGTGGATGAAGTGGCCCGCGCCGATGGAGTAGCCGTCACCGTCGCCGCCGGCGGCGACGACGGTCAGGTCGGGGTTCGCCAGCTTGACGCCGGCGGCGACCGGGAGCGAGCGCCCGTGGACGCCGTGGATGGCGTACGAGTGCATGTACGTCCCGATTTTCCCGGAACAGCCGATACCGGCGACCATGAACGTGTTGTCGGGGTCGGTGCCGGAGTTGGCGAGGGCTTTCATGATGCCGTTCATCGTCCCGAAGTCCCCACAGCCGGGACACCAGGTCGGTTGTTTGTCTGACTTGAAGTCGGTGAAGCGGACGTTTGAGCTCATGCTGAGACCTCCTCTGCGTCGAGGGTGGCTTTGATTTCGTCTGCGAGTTCGTCCGCCTTGAAGCGGACGCCGTCGTACTTGTTGATGCGCTTGACACGGGTCAATGTGTCGTGCTCGACGACGTTGGCGAACTGCCCCGTCGCGTTACACTCGACGACGATGACCTCGTCCGCCGCCTCGATTTCCTCGGTGAGGTCCGGCCGCGGGAACATGTACGGAACCGACAGGAACCGCACGTCGATGCCGTCCTCTTCGAGGAAGTCGAGCGCCTCGACGAGCGCGCCCTCGTTGGAGCCCCACGAGAGGATGAGCGTGTCCGAGTCGGCGTCGCCGAACTCGCGCGGCGAGAAGTCCTCGGTCTGCTTTGCGGTCTCGACCTTCCGGTCGCGCTTGTCGACCTGCTCGACGCGCATCGACCGGTCTTCGGTCCGTCGACCGAGTTCGTCGTGTTCGAGACCCGTCGACATGTGCGCGCCCTGTTCCGTGCCGGGGAACGCGCGCGGGCTGACGCCGTCGTCGGTGAGCGCGTGCGGCTGGAAGCGACCTTCCTCGTCGAGCCACTCGTCGATGGAGTCGTCGTCGACGACCTTGCCGCGGTCGATTTCGACTTCGTCCATGTCGAACGTCTCGGGGGAGAACGTCTGTTCCGTGACCGCCATTGCGAGGTCGGCCGCGACGTACACCGGAACCTGGTACTTTTCGGCGAAGTTGAACGCCTCGACGGTCTTCCAGAAGCACTCGTCGATGCTCGTCGGCGCGACGACGAAGCGCGGAATCTCGCCGTGGCCGCCGTACAGCATCATGTTGAGGTCGCCCTGTTCCTGCTTGGTCGGCATCCCCGTCGAGGGACCCGAGCGCATCACGTCGACGATGACGAGCGGCGTCTCGGAGGTGGCGACGAGACCGAACGTCTCGGTCATCAGGTCGATACCCGGCCCGGACGTGGCGGTCATCGACCGCGCGCCGGCGCGCGCCGCACCGAGCGCGAGGTTGATGGCCGCGAGCTCGTCTTCCGCCTGCACGACGTGGCCGCCGTAGCGTTCGATGCGGCCGGTGAGGTACTCCATCACGTCGGTCGCGGGCGTGATGGGGTAGCCGGCGTAGAAGCGACAGCCGGCGGCGATGGCGCCCATGCCGATGGCCTGGTCGCCGTTGATGAGCACGTAGTCCTCGTCGGTCGTTTCGAGGTCGTAGTCGAACTCGTGGTCGTACTCGTCGTGGACGTATTCGAGGCCCGCGCGAGCCGCCTTCTTGTTGTTCTCGACGATGGCCTCGCCCTTCCCGCCGAAGCGCTTCTGGAGCGCGCTGTCGAGGTTCTCGATGGGGAAGTCCGCGACGGCGCACGCCGCGCCGAGCGCGACGACGTTGCGCATGATTGCGCCGCCCGCCTCCTCGGCGAGCGCCTTGAGGGGGATGTCCAGCCCGACCATTCCCTCGGGGATTTCGACGTCCGCCATGGTGGAGCGGTCGCCGTCGTAGATGATGACGGAGCCCTCGTGTAGTTCGTCGAGGTTCTCGTCGATTGTTCGTTGTGTGAGCGCGATGAGCACGTCGAGTCTGTCGACGACGCTCTGCACGGGGTCGATGGCAGTCCGAACCTTGTACGCGGTGTATCCGCCCCGGATTCGCGAAGCGAAGTCCTTAGAGGTGAACACGTGGCGTCCAGCCCGGGAGAGTGCCTGAGCGAAAATCTTCCCCGTGGAGTCGATGCCATCGCCAGCCTCGCCGCCGATGGCCCAGTTGAAGTCCGCAGGCATGCTGGGTGAAATCTACCCATAGCCGGGTCAAAAGCCTTCTGAAAATTGGTGTTAAACGTCGGTACTGATAATCGATAGAAATCGCACGAACAAATTCATATATCGCTATTGAATTGAAGTTGTCTATCCAAACGGTGTGTAGACGGCATTTTACTGAACGTACGTCCAATCATGGTGTGTTTCGACCTCTCGTGACAATTATTTCCGGTTTACACCGTGCGGGAGACTCGCACGATTCGCGTCCGGTCTCCGGCGCGCGCGTCCGGGAAGGCAAGGCCCTTGTGAGCCTGCGACCAACCCGGTCGCATGGACGCAATCGTCACCGTCGCCGCGGCCCGCGACGTCGGCCCCGGCACGGTCGCCATCGAGTTCGAGACGCCCGACGGCTTCGAGGCCGAACCGGGCCAGTTCGTCAAGCTCTCCGCCGAGGTCGACGGCGAGTCGTACGCGCGGTTCTACACGCTCTCGTCGCCCGGCGTCGGCGACACGTTCGAGGTGACCGTCGGCATCGATCCCGAGGAGGCCGGCCCGTTCAGCCAGCACCTCGACTCGCTCGCCGCCGGCGACGACGTCGAGGTCTCCGGGCCGTTCGGTCGGAGCTACTACGACGGCGAGTCGCGCGTGGTCGTCCTCGCGGGCGGTCCCGGCGTCGGCCCCGCGGTCGGCATCGCCGAGGCCGCGGTCGCCGACGGCAACGAGGCCGCCGTGGTCTATCTCGACGACGCACCCGCGCACGAAGACCGGCTCTCCGCGCTCCGCGACGACGGCGCGAGCGTCGTCGTCACCGGTGAGGACGCCGACCTCGCAGACGCCGTCGCCGACGCGCTTACCGGCGACGACGGCGAACAGGTGTTCGTCTACGGCTTCGCCGACTTCGTCTCGCGCGCGACCGACGCCGTCGAGGCCGCCGGCGGCGACGCCGACGCGGCGAAAGTCGAGAACTTCGGGTAACCGCTTCGCGCGCGCGCCGCCTGCGCCGCCCGGAACACTATTCTACCGGTCGCCACGCCGTCAGCACCGCGACCGCGAGCGCGACGACCACCCAGCCGACGAGCCCCGCGAGCGCCGCGGTCGGCGACCCCGCCCCGCCGGTCTCGACGGCGACGCCGAGGACGAGCGACCGGAACGCCCCGTTCGGACTCGCCGCGAGCGCGAGCGGCACCGCGTCGATACCGAGGGTTCCCGAGGCCAGCCCGGCGATGGCGGCGGCGTCGATGCCGACGACGAAGGCGACGACCAGGCCGACGGCGAGCGCAATCGCCTGCCGGGCGGTCCGCGCGGCGGCCGAGACGGCGAGCGCGACGGCCGCGACCGCGAGGGCGAAAAGCACCGCGAGGACGGCAAAGCGGAGGAACGCGACCGGCGAGTCGGCGGCCTCGTTCAGCGCGAGGAACGTCGGGTCCGGCGGCGAGAGCACCGGGACGGTCGCCCCTGCGGCGAGGAGCGACCCGAAGACGACGAACACGACCGCGAGTCCGCGGCCGAGGTAGACGCCGCCGACGTAGGCCGACCGGGACACGTCGAAGGTGCGGAGCACGTCGAGTTCGCCCGACTCGCGGTCCGAGAGCACCGCGCGGTAACAGAGCGCGACGGCGAGAAGCGGGACGAGCGCCTCCACGAACGGGAGCAAGTCGAGCACCAGTGGGACGTAGCCGCCGCGCGCGCCGGACCCCGCGGCCGCGACCGCGACGACGGTCAGCCCGAAGACGACCGAGAGCGCGACGACCGCCGGCGTTCTGACGACCGTCCGAAGCTCGCGCGCCGCGATGGCGAACAGGTCACCGACGCCGTCGAGGTCGCCGCCGCTCATCTGCCCGTCACCCCCTCGGTCGCCACGAGGTCGCCGAAGGCGGTCTGGAGGTCCGCCGCGCCGACGGATTCGACCACCGCCCGCGGGTCGTCGTCGGCGACGAACCGCCCGCCGTCGAGGACGACCACGCGGTCTGCGGTCCGCTCGACGGGACCGAGGTTGTGCGACGAGAGGACGACCGCGACGCCCGCGTCGGCGAGGGCGGAGACGATGTCGAACAGCCGCTCGACCATGCCGGGGTCGAGGCCGCTTGCCGGCTCGTCGAGGACGACCACGGCCGGGTCGCCGACGAGCGCCCGCCCGAGACCGAGCAGGCGCGTCATCCCGCCGGAGAGCGCGCCCACCCGGCGGTCCGCGGCGTCCGCGAGGCCGACGCGCTCCAACACCTCGGCCACGTTCACGTCTTCGTCGACGAACTGCGCGTAGAATTCGAGCGCGTCGGCCGCGGAGAAGCCGGCGCGGAAGCCGGGCTGTTGCGGGAGATAGCCCACGCGGGCGCGTCCGCCGGCATCTGTCGAGGCCACCGTGACGGTTCCCTCGTCGGGCGCGCGAACGCGCGCGAGAAACCGCAGAAGGGTGGACTTCCCCGACCCGTTGGGGCCGACGAGCGCGACGATTTCGCCGGACGCGACCGACAGTGAGACGCCGTCGAGGACGTCCACGTCGCCGAAGGCGTGGCTGAGGTCGGCCGCGGCGATGGCCGGCCGGTCGCCCTCGACGTTCGGGTCTGGTTCAGGGTGAGGGTCCGCACTGGCGTCGGCATCGGTGTTCTCGCCCGTCGATTCGTCGGAAGCCGTCTCGGCGGTCGTCGCGGGTTCGCGGTTCGGCATCGTGATGGATTCGTCAGTCGCTGGCTCCGTCGGTTCGTGGTCAGTCATCGGTCTCCTCCGTCGCGTTCAGGCTGGCGAGCGTCTCCGGTCGGACCGGCTCGGTCCGGGGCGCGGCGTCGACCACGCCGGACCCGCGGAGGCCGGACACCGCGTCGCGGGCGCGGCGGAGCGCGCGCATCGCGGGCGACTCCGAGAGCGCGAGCGCGCCGGGTTCGCGGCCGAGTTCGGCGTCGACCGCCCCGGAGGGCTGGTACGCCCGGTCGTAGACCCCGTCGGCGTCGGCGTCTTCGAGCGGGAGGTCGCCCCAGTAGTTGCCCTCGCCGCCGGCGGTCCACGTCCGCATCGGGCCGAGCGACGACTCGACGCGCACGCCGTTGTCGACGATGTCGTTCCGGACGACGACGTTCGTCGGGAACGTCGAACTCCCGCGGACGCCGACCCCGTTTCCGGCGACGACGTTTCGGACGTACACCTGTCGGTCGCCGCTCACGTCCATGCCGTAGTCGTTGTCGGCGAACACGTTGTCCGCGACGTAGGTGTCGCTCCCGGCGGGCATGAAGCCGAAGTCCGACTCGCGCACGTCGTTTCCGACCACGAGGTTGCCGACGGGCCGGGTCATGAGGACGACGCCGATGCGGTCCCCGCGGACGACGTTGTCGGCGACGAGCGCGTCGGAGGTGTACATCAGGTGGACGCCGTAGCGGCCGTCTTCCATGCGGTTGTCGCGGACGACGCTCCCGTCGGCGCGGTGGGTGTAGACGCCGTCGCGGCCGTCGATGAACGTCGAGTCCTGCACGACCGACCGCGAGCCGATGAGGACGACGCCCATGAAGCCGTCGGCGGGCTCGTCGCCCCCGCGGACGGTCACGCCGTCGACGACGCTGTCGGCGCTCTCGCGGGCGATGACGCCGCTCGCGGGCGTGTCGATTTCCACGCCGCGGACCGCCGACCCGTTCGCGCCGTCGAGGACGACGCCGGCGTCGCCGCGGCCGTAGGCGAGTTCGACGCGGGTGTCCCAGTCGACGGACTCGTTTTCGGCGCGGACCCGTCGCGTCCCCACCTCGCCGACGCCGGAGACCGAGAGGTCACCGACCGCGCTCCGGTCGGCGCGGAGGTGGACGACGCTCCCGTTTCCGTCGCCGACGAGTCGCGTGTCGCTCCCGGCACCGCGGAGCGTCACCGAGCGGTTCAGCTCGACCGCGTCGACCGAGTAAGTGCCTGCGGGGACGTAGACCGTCGTGTTCGCGGGGGCCGATTCGACGGCGGCTCCGACGGTCGGCGCGTCCTCGCCGACGACGGTCGAGACGGGCCTGTCGAACAGCGCGTCGCTCGCGGCGGCGGTCCGGTTCGCCCACTCGTGGTGGGCCGCGACCGACGACTCGAAGGCGGCGAGCCGGGACGAAAGCGGGTCGCCGGCGCGGTCGCGGAGCGTCGCCCAGTCGACGACGTCGCCGCCGTGGGCGTCCGCGAACGAGCGGGCCGCGTCGGCGTCGGAAAACGGGACGGCGATGGGGCCGGACGGGACTCGCGCGCCGGAGTCGACGACGAACGACGCCTCGGACGCCCTCGCCCAGCCGGGGGTGCGGTTGTGTTCGGTCCGGAGGTAGCCGTCGCCGTCGAGGTCGGGCGAGACGGTCGCGTAGTCGGTGACGAAGACCGCGAGCGGGTCGCCGAACTGGCGGGCGCTCTCGGGCGTGGACACGTCGGCGGCGGCCGTGCGAACGTCGTAGTAGCCGATGATGTAGCGGTACCGCGAGAAGTGGACCTGTGCGAGCGGCACCTCGAACCCCTCGACCTCGGCCGTGCGAACGTCGACCGACGTGCCGCCGGTCTTGACCGTGTCGTCGAAGGGGACCGGCGAGACGGACCCGGACGCGGGGACGACGAAGGAGACGCTGGCGAGGACGAACACGAGCGCCGTCGCGGCGGCGACCCAGCGGGTCGTCTCGGGCGTGAGAAGCGCCATCGGTCAGCGCTCGGCTCCGACGGGTTCGGGGCCTGCGGCGGGCTGAGCCGCCGCGTCGAGGCGCGCCGTGGCTGTCGCGCGGTCGTACATAGCGAGAGCTAGGTGAGCCGGGGATGATATGCGCGATGGTCTGCCCGTCGAAGTCTCGTGGCCGGTGGCGAACCGACCGCGGGCCCACCGTCCTCGTCGACCCGAATCCTTAATCATCATCCATACGGATTGAGGGACATGTACGACGAGGACGATTTGGCGTCTATCCGCGAGGCGCGCGACGAGTGGGAGTCGGAGACCCGCGACCCGTTCGTGGAGAAGGGCGGCGAGCGCAAAGACCGGTTCGCCACCGTCTCCAACCACGAGGTAGGCGACCTCTACACCCCCGCCGACGTGGCCGACCTCGACTACGAGTCGGACCTCGGCTTCCCCGGCGAGTCCCCGTACACGCGCGGGGTGTATCCCACGATGTTCCGCGGGCGGACGTGGACCATGCGGCAGTTCGCCGGCTTCGGCACGGCCACGGAGACCAACGAGCGCTTCCACTACCTCATCGAGAACGGCCAGACCGGCCTCTCGACGGCGTTCGATATGCCCTCGCTCATGGGCAAGGACTCCGACGACCCGCTTTCGGACGGCGAGGTCGGAAAGGAGGGCGTCGCGGTCGACACCCTCCGCGACATGGAGGTGCTGTTCGACGGCATCGACATCGGCGAGGTGACGACCTCCTTTACCATCAACCCCTCCGCGCCGGTCGTCTTCGCCATGTACGTCGCGCTCGCGGACAACCGCGGCGTCCCCCGCGACCGAATCGGCGGCACCTTCCAGAACGACATGCTCAAGGAGTTCATCGCGCAGAAGGAGTGGGTCATCCCGCCGGAGCCGTCGCTCAAACTCGTCACCGACACCGTCGAGTTCGCCGCCGAGGAGACCCCGCGCATCCGGCCCATCTCGGTGTCGGGCTACCACATCCGCGAGGCCGGGTCGACGGCAGTACAGGAGCTCGCCTTCACCCTCGCCGACGGCTTCGCCTACGTCGAAGACGCGGTGGACCGCGGCCTCGACGTGGACGAATTCGCCCCGCAACTGTCGTTTTTCTTCAACTCCCACAACTCCATCTTCGAGGAGGTGGCGAAGTTCCGCGCCGCCCGCCGCATCTACCACGACGTGATGTCGGAGTGGTACGACGCCGGGGACGAGCGCTCGACGCAGTTGAAGTTCCACACCCAGACCGCGGGGCAGTCGCTGACGGCCCAACAGCCGCTCAACAACATCGTCCGCGTGACGATTCAGGCGCTCGCGGGCGTCCTCGGCGGCACGCAGTCGCTTCACACCAACAGCTTCGACGAGGCGCTGGCGCTCCCCTCGGAGGAGGCCGTCACCGTCGCGCTCCGCACCCAGCAGATAATCGCCGAGGAGTCGGGCGCGGCCGACGTCATCGACCCCCTCGGCGGGAGCTTCTTCGTGGAGACGCTGACCGACGAAATCGAGGCCGAGGCGATGGCCTACATCGAGGAGATTCGAGAGATGGGCGACGGCTCGGTCCGCGACGGCGTCCTCGCCGGCATCGACGAGGGCTACTACCACCGCGAGATTGGCGAGGCGTCCTACGAGTACCAGTCGCGGGTCGAAGACGGCGAGGAGGTCGTCGTCGGCGTCAACAAGTACGACACCGAGGGGGACACCCGCCCCGACCTGCTCCACGTCGAAGACGAGGTGCAGGACCGACAGCTCGCGCGGCTCGAATCGGTCAAGGACGACCGCGACGACGCGGCGGTCGAAGCCGCGCTTTCCGACCTCCGCGAGACGGTCCGCGACGGCGACAACGTCATGCCGGTGCTCGTCGACGCCGTCAAGGAGTACGTCACGATGGGCGAAATCATGGACGTGTTCGCCGAGGAGTACGGTACCTACCGCGAGAGCATCGGCGTGATGTGAGGGGTCGTCGCCGCGACGAGCCCCCCGAAGCACTGGGGATGACATGACTTTTCGCTGATGAATACGCGCGTCGATGGGGGTTCGTAACCGACCGACAGCCCGGCGACCGCCCGGGGCGGTCTCGTCCGTCCGGACTGTGTGACTACATAGATTTATCATGGAGGATTGGTGTAGGTAACACGTACTATGGCAGACGGAGACACCGAACTGGAGGCACGGCTGGTCGAGCAAGAGGAGTTCGAACCCTCCGAGGAGTTCGTCGCGCAAGCGAACGTCTCCGACCCGGCCGTTTACGACGAGTTCGAGGAGAACTGGCCCGACTGCTGGGAGCGGGCCGCCGAGATGCTCGACTGGGACGAAGAGTACGACGAGGTGCTGGACGACTCGAACCCGCCGTTCTACAAGTGGTTCACGGGCGGCAAGCTCAACGTCTCGTACAACTGCGTGGACCGCCACGTCGAAAACGGGGACAAGAACCGCGTCGCCATCAAGTGGGAGGGTGAACACGGCGAGACGCGGACCTACACCTATCAGGACCTCTACCGCGAGGTCAACGAGTTCGCGGCGGCCCTGCGCGACCTCGGCGTCGAGGAAGACGACGTGGTGACGCTCTACATGCCGATGATTCCGGAGCTCCCCATCGCCATGCTGGCCTGCGCCCGCATCGGCGCGCCGCACTCGGTCGTCTTCGGCGGCTTCTCCGCCGACGCGCTGGCGACCCGGATGAACTCCGCTGACTCCCGATTCCTCGTCACTTGCGACGGCTACTACCGCCGCGGCGACCCGCTCGACCACCTCGACAAGGCCAACGAAGGCCTCGACGGCGTCGACCACGGCGTCGACGCGACGGTCGTCGTCGACCGCCTCGGCGACGACGGCTTCGGTCACGACCTCAAGGGTAACCAGCACGACTGGGACGACCTCCTCGACGAGCACGCCGGCGAGCGCATCGACCCGGTCGAGCGCGACGCCGAGGACATGCTGTTCCTCATGTACACCTCGGGGACGACGGGCCAGCCGAAAGGCGTCAAACACACCACCGGCGGCTACCTCGCGTACGCCGCGTGGACCTCTCACGCCGTCCTCGACATCGAGAAGGAAGACACCTACTGGTGTTCGGCCGACATCGGCTGGATTACGGGTCACTCGTACATCGTCTACGGCCCGATGGCGCTCGGGACGACGACGGTGATGTACGAGGGGACGCCCGACTTCCCCAACCGCGACCGCCTGTGGGACATCATCGAGAAGTACGCGGTCGACATCTTCTACACCGCGCCGACGGCGATTCGCGCGTTCATGAAGTGGGGAAGCCGATTCCCCGAACAGCACGACCTGTCGAGCCTCCGTCTACTCGGGACGGTCGGCGAGCCCATCAACCCGCGCGCGTGGAAGTGGTACTACAAGCACATCGGTAACGAGGACTGTCCGGTCGTGGACACGTGGTGGCAGACCGAGACCGGCGGGATGATGATAACGACCCTGCCGGGCGTCAAGAAGATGAAACCCGGCTCCGCCGGGCCGCCGCTCCCGGGCATCGACGCCCAAATCGTCGACACGAGCGGGAAGCAGGTCGACGCCGGTCGGGCGGGCTATCTCACCGTGAACAGGCCGTGGCCGGGGATGCTCCGGACGCTCTACAAGAACGACGAGCGCTTCATCCAGGAGTACTGGCAGGAGTACTCCGACGTGGACAGCGACGACCCCGACGACTGGGTCTACTTCCCCGAAGACGGCGCGAAGATCGACGGCGACGACTACATCACCATCCTCGGGCGCGTCGACGACGTCATCAACGTCTCGGGCCACCGCCTCGGGACGATGGAGATAGAGTCGGCCATCGTCGGCGTCGAGGGCGTCGCCGAGGCCGCCGTCGTCGGCGGCAACCACGAGGTGAAAGGCGAGGCCGTCTACGCCTACGTCATCACCGAGGAGGGACAGGACGAAGACGACGAGATGCGGGCGCGCATCATCGAGGGCGTCGAGGACGCCATCGGTCCCATCGCTCGCCCCGAGATGGTCGTGTTCACGCCCGAACTGCCGAAGACGCGGTCTGGCAAGATTATGCGTCGGCTCCTCGAAGAGATAGCGAACGGCGAGGAGCTCGGCGACACGACGACGCTTCGGAACCCCGAAGTCGTCGAGTCGATTCAGCGGCAGGTCGAAGGCGAGTAACCACCGCTTCCGCCGCCGTCGGCCCGCTCCTATCGCGGATTCTCTTTCATCCACGCCGACAGCGACTGCTCGTCGCGGAAGTAGCGCCGCTCGCGGACGCCGTCGCGTTCGACCACGGCGAGGAGATGCTTCTCGGAGAGCCGAATCTGCTCGCCGCTGTAGGTACACGGTTCGATTCGCTCGTCGCCCGGCCGCCACAGCCGATGGGGAACGACGCGGACGATGGTCTCGTCCCGGCCCGTCGGCGAGCGTCCGGTGTAGTCTGAAAGCGCCATACGCGCGCTACGAACCCCACGACCAAGGTATTTTCCTGCATAGTTTGTGTAGTAATATAGTATCTCGCGGCGCGAGTCGTGGGCTATTGTGCCCCCGTGTGGCAATTATTCTCAATCTCGGCTCGACCGAGACCGGCCCGCACATTTATTTTGAACGTTAGTGAAGGATACCGCGTATGAAGAAACCACTCCTGGTGACGGAGTTCCTCGACCGCGCGCGGCGGTACTACGGGGACGAGGAGGCGGTCGTGGCCACGACCGGCGAGCGCTTTACGTACGACGAACTCGGGGAGCGCGCCGACGGCTTCTCGGCGGCGCTCCAGTCCCGCGGCGTCGAGAAGGGCGACCGGGTCGCGGTGCTCGACCCCAACACGCACTACCACCTCGAAGCCGCCTACGGGTCGATGCAGTTGGGGGCCGTCCACATGCCGCTGAACTACCGGCTCGTCCCGGCCGACTTCGAGTACATGCTGAACGACGCGGACGTGACGGCCGTCTACGCCGACTACGCCTTCGCCGAGAAGATAGACGAGGTCCGCGACGAGATTCCGACCGAGATTTTCATCACGAACGACCCGGAGAAGGCCGCAGAATCGACCGACGGCGAGTGGCTCGACTTCGACGAGTTGGTCGCGGAGTCGACCGACTACGAGCGCCCCGAGATGGACGAAGACGACATCGTTACCATCAACTACACCTCGGGGACGACCGGCGACCCGAAGGGCGTCTGCCGTACCCACCGCGCCGAGACGATTCACGCCTATCTCATCTCGATGCACCAGGACATCGCCGACGACGACGTGTATCTCTGGACGCTCCCGATGTTCCACGTCAACGGCTGGGGCCACATCTACGCCGTCACCGGCCACGGCGCGAAGCACGTCTGCACCCGCGGGGTGGAGGCGAAGGCC
The DNA here is from genome assembly GCF_014635105.1 of Haloferax sulfurifontis. Lineage (NCBI taxonomy): Archaea > Methanobacteriati > Methanobacteriota > Halobacteria > Halobacteriales > Haloferacaceae > Haloferax > Haloferax sulfurifontis. Next base: position 185,040 of record NZ_BMCI01000004.1, on the reverse strand, counting down.
GTGTTGGACGCCATCCGCGACGAGGACGTGTCGTATCTCTGCGCCGCGCCGACGGTGCTGAACATCCTGATGAAACACTACCGCGAGGAGGGGGGCATCGAGACGACGGGCGCGAGTCCCGTCCGGGCGGCGACCGCGGGCGCGGCCCCGCCGGAGGCGACGATTCGGACCGTCGAAGACGAGTTCGGCTGGCGGCTCATGCACGTCTACGGGGCCACCGAGACCGGCCCGCTCATCACGACCTCGGAGGCCGGGCGCTACCTGACGGACGGCGACGACCGCTTCGGCGTGAAGAAGAAACAGGGCATCGGCTACCTCGGCACCGACGTCCGCGTCGTCGACGAGGACGGCGACGACGTGCCGAGAGACGACCAGTCCGTCGGCGAAATCGTCGTCGCGGGCAATCAGGTGATGGAGAAGTACTGGAACAAACCCGAGGAGACGGAAGAGGCCTTCTCGGCGCGGCTGGAGGGCTACTACCACATGGGCGACCTCGCGGTCGTCGACGAGAACGGCTTCATCAGCATCCAGGACCGCAAGAAGGACATCATCATCTCCGGTGGCGAGAACATCTCCAGCATCGAACTGGAGGACACGCTGTTCGACCACGACGCGGTCGCCGACGTGGCGGTCATCCCCGTACCCTCCGACGAGTGGGGCGAGTCGCCGAAGGCGTTCGTCGTGCCGACGAGCGGCGACCCCGACGCGCCGGGCGTCACCGCCGAGGCGCTCATCGCGTTCTGTCGGGAGCGCATCGCGACGTACAAGGTGCCGAAGGAAGTCGAGTTCGTCGCCGAACTCCCGAAGACCGCGACCGGGAAGATTCAGAAGTACGAACTGCGCGAGCGCGAGTGGGAAGACGAAGGGCGGATGGTCGGGGAAGGATAGGAACGACCGCGTTAAGCTCGCGTTTCGGCGGATAGCGGGCGCTTAACCGCGGCCGCGGCCTCTCGTTTCGAGGAGGACGCGGTTCAGCGGTCGTTGCAGGGGCAGTCGAGGCCGAGCGACCCGGGGTTGTTGTTGAACGCGTCGAGGGCGTCTTTGAGCGGTTCGCCGTCGACCATGTCGCCGCCGACGCTGACGTACCAACTCGTCTGCTTTCCGCCGTTCGACCACGCGGAGTTACCGAGCCACGCGCCGGCCATGTCTTTGACTTCCTCGATGGTGTAGCCCGCGTAGTCGCCGTACTGAATGGTCGCGCCGTCGCTCGTACAGCCCGGGTCGTCCCCCGGTCTGTTCCGGAGGTTGAGGACGATGGCGAGGTAGTGTTTCCCCATGATGTTCGCCTTGTCGCCCTTCGTGGGCGCGACGAGGAACTCGCGCCACTCGTCGTGGGTCATGGTGACGCCCCGGAGGGTGTAGTTTGTGTCGCCATCCGGGCCGAGGACCGCCCAGTTGTCGGTGGGACTGCTGTAGTCCGGGTTGTTCGCCCAGTAGCCGGGCGTCTTGGGACACATGGTCGCGGCTACGGAGCCGGAAACCGCGGGGATGCCGATACCGATGCCGAGCGCCGACATCGCGCCGAGTCGGAGCACGGAGCGTCTCGTCGGTCTGAATCCGTCGTTCGTGTCGTTTGTCATAGTGGTGCCACGGGCGTGGCTGACGCGTTATTTGCGCTTTGCCGGGTTAGTTATAAATCCGACATTCACGACGGCACGAGATTAACTGGTCAGCCGACGCGCTGAAAGCGCGTTGAAACGGCGGTATCCGGGGATATATATCTAGTATTCTGATAGTTGTCCGCCGGCCGTTCGGCCCGCTCGCGCGGTCGCTGACGCGGTGAGACTGGTGCGACGTGTTTCGAGACGAGACGGACTGCACGGTGGACTCGTCGCTCTCGACGGTCGTACCGCTCGGACGACTGCGGCGAGCTAGTCCGACACCGGCCCGTATTTTGCGACGGTGGCACGTCCCGCGACGCGGAGGGGCCACTGCGGGTGTCGGTCGGCGGTCGCCGTTCGATGTACCCCTTATATTGTACCGTATACGACACTATTTTATAATGATTGATTATACGGATATTAGGGAATCAATACATAACTATTATTAACGATGTATCCGCCGATGTGTTTATGGCACGGGATAGCAAGCCGCTCAATCGACGAGACGTGTTGAAGGCGACTGGTGCTGTTGGAACCGCTGGCTTGGCAGGGCTGGCGGGGTGTACTGGTGGTGGTGACGGCGACGATGGCGGCGGTGACGACGGCGGCGACGGTGGCGATGGCGGCGGCGGCGACGGCGGTGGCGGCGACGGCGGTGACGAGTATCCGGCGCTGGGCAACTTCCCAATCGAGGGCGACACGGCCACGTTCGGATTCAACGTCCCGCAGTCGGGACCGTACGCCTCGGAGGGCGAAGACGAGCTTCGAGCCTATCAGCTCGCGGTGAAGCACCTCAACGAGGGCGGCGGCTGGGTCGACTCGCAGTTCGACGACCTCTCCGGCGACGGCGTCCTCGGCTACACCATCGACCACGTGGACGGCGACACGGCCACGGACGCGGACCAGGCGCGGCAGTCCGCCTCGGGGATGATTCAGCGCGACGACGCCATCATGATTTCGGGCGGGTCGTCCTCCGCGGTCGCCATCGCGGTCCAGGGGCTGTGTCAAAACGAGAAGGTCATGTTCATGTGCTGTCTGACGCACTCGAACGACACCACCGGGTCGGACTGCGTCCGCTACTCCTTCCGGGAGATGTTCAACGCCTACATGACGGGACAGGCGCTCGCGCCGGTCGTCCGCGACGCCTACGGCGAGGACCTGAAGTTCTACCAGCTCTACGCCGACTACAGCTGGGGTCAGACCCAGCAGGCGTCGATGGAGCAGTTCATGACGGACGTCGCCGGCTGGGAGCAGGTGGACTCCGTTGCGACCCCGCTGGGCACGTCCGACTACTCGACGTACCTCTCGGGCGCACAGAACTCGGACGCGGACGTCCTCATCTTGAACCACTACGGGCTCGACGGCGCGAACTCCATGCAACAGGCCATCGACGCCGGTATCGACGAGGAGATGGAGATCATCGTCCCGCTGTACAACCGCCCGATGGCGGAGGCGGCGGGCGGCGCGATAGAGGGCATCTACGGCACCGTCGCGTGGGACTCTCAGATAGACAACACGCCGTCGCAGGAGTTCACGCAGGCGTTCAGCGACGAGTACGACCGGACGCCCTCGGGTCCCGCCCAGTTGGCGTACGCCCAGACGCTCCAGTACGCCGCCGCCGTCGAGCGCGCGGGGACGTTCTACCCGCCGGAGGTCATCAGACAGCTCGAAGACTACGAGTACGACAACATCGGCATGGGCGCGGAGACGATGCGCGGCTGTGACCACCAAGCACAGCGCGACGTGCCGGTCGTCCAGGGCCTTTCCGCCTCCGAGCAGAGCGAGGGGACGTACTTCAACATCGTCAACGTCACCAGCCGCGACGACCTCGGCTACGCGTGCGACGCCGGCCCGGCCGCCGAGTGCGAACTCGGGTCCTACGAGTAGCCACTCTCCCACCGTTATCTTAATGAAAGTTAATCGCAGACAACTACGCACACGTAAATGAGTAAGATTAGCATACCCATGGTAGTTCACTCCTCGAATAGCCGGTGGAGGGGTGGTGGTCGATGAGCCTCCTGTCGGACGTGCTCGTCATCCTGCTCAACGGACTACAGCAGGGGGCCATCTACGTCCTCTTGGCGGTCGGTCTCTCAATCATCCTCGGCACGCTCAAGTTCGTCAACTTCGCGCACGGCGCGCTGTATCTCGTCGGCACCTACGCGGGGCTGTTCGTCGCGCTGAACGTGCCGCTTTCGAACGGGAAGCTGGCGGAGTGGGGCTTTTCGAGCTTCGGGCTCGACATCGGCTTTTTCGCCGCCCTGCTTTTCGTGCCGCTTTTCGTCTTCGGCGTCGGCCTGCTGATGGAGCGGTACCTCGCGCGGGCGTTCTACGACCGCCCCGACACCGACCAGATTCTCGTCACGTTCGGCCTCGCAATCGTCGTCCAGGAGCTGTTCCGCGTCCTGTTCGGGAGCAACAGCCTGCCGTTCGAACAGCCCGAGCGAATCCTCTCTGTCGGCTCGTTCGCCGGCATTCCAGTCTCGGGGCCGATTGCACTGCCCATCGTCGGTAACTTCCCGCAGTGGCGGCTCTGGGTCATCGGCATCACGGCCGTCCTCGTGGCGCTCGTGTACCTGCTCGTCGAGTACACCGACTTCGGTCTCGTCGTCCGCGCCGGCACCCGCGACGCCGAGATGGTCCGACTCCTCGGCATCAAAATCACGCGGCCGTACATCGTCGTCTTCGGTATCGGCGCGGCGCTCGCCGGGGTGGCGGGCGTCGTCGGCGGCCCGCTGAACGTCGTCAACCCGACCATCGGGACGAACATCCTCGTCCCGGCGTTCCTGACCGTCGTCATCGGCGGGGTCGGAAGCATCGCCGGCGCGGTCGTCGGCGGCATCGTCTTCGGCCTCACGACCGCCGCGCTCGTCGCCTTCGCGCCCGCGTGGTCGCAGGTCGGCCTGTACGCCATCGCGGCCATCGTCCTCCTGGCGCGGCCGCAGGGTCTGCTCGGGGACGAGGAGGTTGTGCCATGAGCGAAAAAGACGCCAACCCGAGCGCGAAGGACGCGCTCGTCGGCGGCTCGCTCTTCGGCCGCTGGGAGAAGCTCCGTGGCCGCGAGGGGACGGTCGTCGGTATCACGGCCGTCCTCGTCGCGGTGTTCCCGTACCTCTTCGCCCGCGCGCCCGTCGTCTCGGGGATTCTACAGGGCTACCAGAGCCTCGCGACGCTCATCCTCATCTGGGGCATCTTCGCCATCGGCTTCGACCTGCTTCTCGGCTACACCGGACTGCTCTCGTTCGGCCACGCCGCCTTCTGGGGCGGCGCGGCGTACGCCGCGGGTATCGTCGCCAAGAACGTCAGCGGCGACCCAATCGTGATGGTCGTCTCGGGGACGCTTTTCGCCGTGTTACTCGCGTGGGTGCTCGGCTTCCTGTCGCTTCGCCGCGGCGGCATCTACTTCTCCATCCTGACGCTGGCGTTCGCCCAGATGTTCTACTACATGGCCGCGTCGCCGCTGGCGTTCCTGACCAACGGCGAAAACGGCCTGACCGGCGTCGATGTCGGCAGTTTCCTCGGCGTCATCCACCTCGAAGCGGACGTGCCCTCTGTCGGCGGGATGCTCCTCGGGACGTGGCTGTACGCCTTCGTCGGCGTCTTCTTCGTCGGCGCGGTCGCGGTCGCCTACCGCATCCTCAACTCGCCGTACGGGATGGTGTTCCGCGCCATCCGCGAGAACGAACAGCGCGCCGAGTTCGTCGGCCTCAACGTCTGGCGCTACAAGCTCATGGCGTTCATCATCTCGGGGGCGTTCGCGGGCGTCGCCGGGAGCCTCTTTACCATCCACGGGGCGTACGTCCCGCTCCAGTCGCTGTTCTGGACGGAGTCCGGCGACATCGTCGTCATGACGGTGCTCGGCGGCGCGGGCTCGATGTTCGGGCCGGTTCTCGGCGTGGGGCTGTACCTCTACATCGAGAACATCGTCAGCACTATCCAGGCCCTGACGATTCCCTTCACGGATATCGTGCTCATCAGGGACTTCGGGTTCTACTGGCACCTCCTCTTGGGCCTCGTCTTCGTCGTGGTCGTCTGGGTCGTCCCCGACGGCCTGTGGGGCATCCTGACCCGCCTCCGCGAACTCGCGGTCGACCTCGGTTCGGAGGCGGCGAAGCGACTCCGCTCGCGCTCCGGAAACGGGGGTGACGGTCGATGACGCTCCTCGAAACCGAGAACCTCGTCAAGGAGTTCGGCGGCCTCGTCGCCACCGACGACGTGAATCTCACCGTCGAGGAGGACGAACGCGTCTCCATCATCGGGCCGAACGGCGCGGGGAAGTCCACGCTCATCAACCTCATCACGCGACGGCTCGACCCGACCAGCGGCGACATCAGGTTCAAAGGCGAGTCAATCGTCGGCCTCGAACCGCACGAGGTGGTCCAACGCGGCGTCTCGAAGTCGTTCCAGACCGCCTCCATCTTCCCCGACCTGACCGTCCGGGAGAACGCGGAAATCGCGGCGCTCGCATCCGAACGCGGCGCGTTCGGCTTCGAGTTCCTGAAACACCGCGACAGCCTCACCGACGTCCACGACGTCGCCCGCGACACGCTGGACTCGGTCGGCCTGTTGGACCGCGCGAATACCGTCGCCACCGACCTCCCGTACGGCGACAAGCGCCGCCTCGAAATCGGCATCGCGCTCGCGAGCGACCCCGACCTGCTTCTCATGGACGAACCGACCGCCGGCATGTCTCCCGAGGAGACGAAGTCGACGGTCGAACTCATCGAGCAGGTCAAACGCGACCTCGGGCTCACGTTCGTCCTCGTCGAACACGACATGGAAATCGTCTTCAGCATCTCTGACCGCATCGTCGTCCTCAGCCGCGGCGGCATCATCGCCGAGGGCACCCCCGACGAGATTCGGGGCAACGAAGCCGTCCAAGAGGCGTACCTCGGAGGTGTCGAGCTGTGAGCCTCCTCGAAATCGACGCCATCGACGCCTACTACGGCGAGAGCCACATCATTCGGAACCTCTCGATGAGCGTCGAGGAGGGCGAGATATGCGCGCTCCTCGGCCGCAACGGCGCGGGCAAGACCACCACGCTCCGGTGTATCGCCGGCGCGACGCCGCCCGACGTGCGGAAGGGCAACATCCGGTTCAAGGACGACGACATCACCGGCGTCCCCGCCGAAGACGTGTCGGTCCGGGGCATCTCGCTGGTGCCCGAGGAGCGGCGCATCTTCCCGAACCTCTCTGTCGCCGAGAACCTCCACCTCGCGGAGGTCGTCAACAACAAGTCGAACACGTGGGGTCGGTCGCTGTCGTTCGGCCACAAGGGGATGTCGACCGAGGAGGTCTACAACCAGTTCCCCCGTCTCGACGAGCGGCGAGACCAGCGCGCGGGGACGCTCTCCGGCGGCGAACAGCAGATGCTCGCCATCGCGCGCGCCCTGAAGCAGAACACGGACCTGCTCCTCCTCGACGAGCCCTACGAGGGGCTCGCGCCGAAGATTATCGAGGACGTGGAGGACGCGGTCGAACGCATCAGCGAGGCGGGCACGACCATCCTCCTCGTCGAGCAGAACGCCGCGGCGGCCATCAAGCTCGCCGACCGCGCGTACGTCATCGACCAGGGGGGCATCGTCTTCGACGGGAGCGCCGAGGAGCTCCGCGAGGACGACGAGACGCGCGAGCGGTATCTGGGGGTCTGACGATGGCCGCAACCGACATCGACGCCGACCCCGAGACGGCGCTCGAAACGCTCATCGAAGCCGGCGCGGTCGACGAAGCGCCCGACGGGACGCTCTCGACCACGGAGGACTTCGAGAAGACGCTCGCCGTCTACCACGACATCTACGGCGCGGTCTCGACCGAAGAGTTCCACCAGACCGTCTCGGACCTCTTCGGCGTCGCGCCCGAGAACGTCGAGGCGCGACTCGACGAGTTCGACGTCACCAGAGCCGACGTGGTCGCCTATCTCGCGGCGAAGTCGTTCCTCGACGTGCCGGTCGAGCGTGACCTGCTTTTCGTCATGGCGGGTCTGCTCGTCGAGATGACCTCGTCGTCGCCGGTGCCGAGCGCGCTCGACGAACTCGACGACGACTCCTTCGAGTCGTACCTCGCCGCGAACCCGGACGCCGTCGTCCTCGTGTGGCGGCGCTTCTGTGACCCTTGCGACGCGATGAAAGCGGACCTTGACGCCATCCTCGACCGCGTTCCCGACGGAGTCGCGACCGCGGGCGTCGACGGCGAAGCGGCCGACGAGTTCTGTCGGCGATTCGAGGTCGACGCGGCGCCGACGCTCCTGTGTGTCCGTGACGGCGAACTGCGAGAACGAGCGTCCGGCCGTCAGACCCCCGACGAGGTCGCGGCCGTCGTCGACCGGGTGTACTAACGTTTCCGCTTCGTCGAGCCCGTCACCATGACGGGCCGGTCAGAGTTCAGAATCACCGTCTGCGTGACGCTTCCGAACAGCGCCTTGCCCGCGGGCGAGCGCTTCCGCCCGGCGGTGACGATGAGGTCCGCGTCCTCCTCTTCGGCGAATTCGAGGATGACCTCCGCGGGGTCGCCCGACGACTCGTTGACGTCGTACTCGACACCGCGGTCTTCGAGGAACTCGGACGCCTCCCGCACCGACTGAATCTGCGTCGCCGACGCCCCGGTCGGGTTGTCGGTGAAGCTGTGAATGAGCGTCACCTCCTTTTCGCCGGGTTCGCCGGGGAGTTTCGCGACCTCTTCGACGCACGCGAGCGCGTGCTCCGTGTCGTCATCGATACCGATTACCACGTGGTACATACTACCACGTCCCGGTCACCGGTCTTAGTATTTGTGCTGAACGATGATGCTGAATCAGGCGTCGTCGTCGAGTCCCGCCGAGACGTAGACGACGAGCCCGAGCGGGACGCCGAGGACGAGCGCGATAGTCAGCGCGCCGTAGGCCGCAAAGCCGAGGGGCGTCGGCGGGAACGGCACCAAAAAGAGGAACCGGGGTGCGCTGAGCTCTGAGACGAAGGTACCCGTGAGGTAGCCCGCGGCCCCACCGACGGCGACGAGGGCGGCGTACAGTCCGAGGACGAAGCGGTGACCGCCGACGTTCGAACTCACGGTTTGCGGTCGGATGCGGACGCTGTTAGGAGTTTCCGTTCGCCTCGTAGCTCGGGGAGTCGGCGTCCGCGTACCGATGCACCTTTGACCGCACGCACCAAGCTTCGAGTATGTCGGATACCGATATCCTCGGACTCGTGCTCGGGGCCATCGCGATACTGATGTTCGCGACGGGCATCCTCCTCGTCGTCTGAGCGCTCCCGTTTTTCGGCGTCGCCACCACTGACAGCGTCCGCTTCGATTCGCCGTGACCTCCGTTACTCGTGAGCGGCGGCGCTGACGAGCGGACACCACGACACGCGCCACGCGACGCCGGCGGCGCGGACGGACAGTCACCGGCGTCGGGCGCGTTCGCTCTCGAAGACCAGCGTCCGAAAAATGAATCGCGACCGCACCGCGAGCGAGCGGCGTCGGTTACGCGTCGTCAGCGGAGTCCGCGTCCGCGTCCGCGTCGTCGACCGCCTGCCCGCCGTCGGTGGCGAGTTCGGTCTCGTCTTCGCCGCCGTCGGTGACGGCCGTCTCCAGTTTGCGCTCGAACCAGGTCCACTCGGCGGTGGTGAGATCGTCGTCGGCGAGGTCCCACGGGTCGCCGTCTTCGACCTCGCGGCCTTCGAGCCACGACTGGGCGAAGTTCCAGACGAAGATTATCTGGCCGACGAGCAGGATGAGCGCACCGACCGTGGCGACCTGGTGGAGCGTCGCGAACTGCGGCAGGTAGGTCGCGTAGCGACGCGGCATGCCGCCGTAGCCGAGCAGAATCATCGCGAAGAACGTCAGGTTCGTCCCGACCATCGAGAGCCAGAAGTGCCACTTACCGAGCGTGACCTGGTACATCCGGCCGGTGTAGATGGGGAACCAGTAGTAGAGCCCGGCGAAGCCGGCGAAGGCGATGGCACCCATAACGATGTAGTGGAAGTGCCCGACGACGTAGTAGGTGTCGTGGAGCACGAGGTCCACCGGAATCGACGCGAGGAAGACGCCCGTCACGCCGCCGATGATGAAGTTCGAGACGAAGCCGATACAGAACAGCATCGGCGTCGTGAGGCGAATCTTCCCGTTCCACATCGTCGTGATCCAGTTGAACGTCTTGACCGCGCTCGGTATCGCGATGGCCAGCGAGACGGCCATGAACGAGGCGCGGAGCCGTGGGTCGATACCCGTCGCGAACATGTGGTGCGCCCAGACGCCGAACGAGAGGACGCCGATGGCGAGCGTGGAGTAGACGACGAACTTGAACCCGAAGAGCCGCCGGCCCGCGAAGCGCGGGAGCACGAGGCTCACGATACCCATCGGGGGCAACACGAGGATGTACACTTCGGGGTGGCCGAAGAACCAAAACAGGTGTTGCCACAGAATCGCGCCGCCGTCGACCGAGAAGAACATCGTGCCGAAGTTCCGGTCGAGAAGCAGCATCGCGATGGCGCTCCCGAGAAGCGGGAATGCGAAGAGGATGAGTCCGGACTGGGTCAGAATCGTCCACGAGAAGATGTCGAGGTTCGCCCACGACACCTTCTCGTCACGCTCCGTGAAGATGGTCGCGATGAAGTTGATCGCGCCCATCGTGGCCGAGACACCCGAGAGGTGCAGGCCGAGGAGCATCAGGTCGACGCCGGCGTTCACCTGGTTGCCGGACCCGACACCGGCCGAAAGCGGCGTGTACATCGTCCAAGCCGTCTGCGCCGGGATGACGTCCGGGATGGGGAAGAACCCGGCCCAGATGAGGAGCGCCGCCGGCGGCAGGAGCCAGAACGCGATGGCGTTGATACGCGGGAACGCCATGTCGTCCGCGCCGATGAGAAGCGGGATAAAGTAGTTCGAGAACGCGGCGATGATGGGCGTCCCGAACAGGAACAGCATCGTAATCCCGTGGCTTGTGAGCAACGAGTTGTAGAACGTGTTCGAGATAAGCGTCATCGACGGGTCCGCCAGTTCAATCCGCATCAGGACGACCATGAGACCCCCCACGGCGAACGCGATGAGCGCGTACGCGCCGTAGAGCATCCCGATGTCCTTGTGGTCGACCGTCGTCAACCAACGGATGACCCCGGATGGTTTCTCCTCCGAGACGTACTGCTCTGCGGTACCACCGACCGTGCCTCCGCCCGCGAGCGGGGTGTACGACCGCCAGTCTTCGACCCGCGCGAGCCACGCGGCGACGGCGATGAGGAAGACCCCCATGAGCACCGTCAGTGCTAACTGTCCGTTAACCTCCATGGAAGTGCCTGAGTAGTGCAGGGTAATGAAAGATTCGGGACCGCCCTGCGATTCGAGGTGCTTTAAGCCGTCTCGTCCGCGGCCTCGACGGCGTCGTCATCCGGCGATTCTTCGAGTTCGGCCGCCTCCTCGCCTTCTTCTTCGTGAAGCGGCTTCGCGCCGGGGACCGTCGCCTGTCCGGGCGCGTAGACGGTGCCTTCCTTCTCGGAGCCCGCGATGGCCTTCCCCGAGAGGTAGGTGAGCGCCGCGAGGAGCACGAACGGCGCGATGAGGAGCGTGTACTGGAGCCCCGAAGTGAGCGATTCGAACCCAAACGGATTGACAAAGGTGAACGCCACCACGAAAAACAGGATGATGGCCAGCGGGACCATGTTGACCGTGAGGTCGAGGATGGTGTCCTTGTCGAACGTCTTGGTTGCCATATCGGGACAGTCGGGGACGCCGTTCAAATAGATTGTTGGTTTCTCGTCCGGTCGGGGCGAGTGGGAGCGGCCGCGGGGTCGTCAGCGGCGTCCGCGGCGGTCAGAACGTCTGTCGCTGTTCGCGGACGAACAGTTCGAAGACGACGCCGCCGACCGCCAGCAGAATCGCGGCGGCGATGACCGCGTAGCCCCGGGTCACGAGGGCGATGTCGGTGAACGCGAGCCCCGCACCGAACGCGAGGAAGATGACCGCAAGCGCGGTGACTGCGCGAATCGTCGAGGTGACGTATCCGGACTCCTTGAGGATGCCGACGACGCTCCCGCCGAACAGGAGCAGTCCGCCGACGGCGAGGGGAAACAGGTCGAACAACAGGCCCAACTCGGAGATGGGGATTCCGAGCGCGATGAACACGGGCCACGGACTGGCCGTGCGGTACTGGTCGGAGAGTCCCGGCGCTTCGTCCATACGCGTCCGTTGGACTGTGTGGTAACAAGCCCTTCGGAACCGCGACTAGCGGAGGGAGATGCCCTGTCGGGCGAGGAAGTCGCTGACCGCGCGAATCTCGACCGGACTGCCGATGATCCGGCACGTCTCGCCGTTCGCTCGGTGGACCGAGACGACGAACTCCGATTCGAGGTCGTCGCGCACGCTCTCCAAGAGGTCGCAGGGGAGCACGATTTGCGTGCTGTCGCGGAGCGTTCGGGGGTCGGGCATCGGTGTTCATCGGGCGGTCGAAGGGGTCGTGTATAACCGTGCCGAAACTCGTCTCTTCGCGCACGCGAGACGACCACAATATCCGACGCGTCGGTGCGGCTGACCCGCCGCGCGGAAGGAAAGGGTTTTTCGACGGACGCGGCGGAACTGTTGACGATGGGACTGGAGGAGGAGATCGAAGATATCCGCGAGGAGATATCTAACACGCCGTACAACAAGTCGACCGAGGCGCACATCGGCCGGCTGAAGGCGAAACTCGCGGAACTGAAAGAGAAACTCGAAAACCAGAGTTCGGCCGGCGGCGGCCAAGGGTACGCCGTCGAGAAGACCGGCGACGCCACGGTCGCGCTCGTCGGCTTCCCGAGCGTCGGCAAATCGACGCTCATCAACGCGCTCACCAACGCCGACAGCGAGACGGGCGAGTACGAGTTCACGACGCTCAACGTCAACCCGGGGATGCTGAAGTACAAGGGCGCGAACATCCAGATACTCGACGTGCCCGGCCTCATCGAAGGGGCCGCGGGCGGTCGCGGCGGCGGCAAGGAGGTCCTTTCTGTCGTCCGCACCGCCGACCTCGTCGTGTTCATGCTCTCGGTGTTCGAGATAGAGCGCTACGAGCGACTGCAACGGGAGCTCTACAACAACAAGATTCGGCTCGACACGTCGCCGCCGAACCTCTCTATCAACAAGAAGGGCAAAGGCGGCATCAACGTGACCAAAAGCGACAGCGTCGACCTCGAAGAGGAGACCATCAAGGGCATCCTCCGCGAGCACGGCTTCGTCAACGCCGAGGTGACGCTCCGCGGCGAGACGACCATCGACGAACTCGTCGACGGCATCATGAAAAACCGGGTGTACCTGCCGTCTATCGTCGCCGTCAACAAGGCCGACCTCATCGACAAGGACTACCTCCCGACGGTCGAAGAGAACCTCCGCGAGGTCGGTCTCGACCCCGACGAGGTGACGTTCATCAGCGCCGAGGCCGAGAAGGGCCTCGACGCGCTCAAAGAGGAGATTTGGGACGCCCTCGGGCTCATCCGCATCTACATGGACAAACCCGGCCGCGGCGTCGACTACGACGAGCCGCTCGTCCTCCGCGAGGGCGACACCATCGACGACGCCATCCACGAACTCGGTGCCAAGCTCGACGAGCGGTTCCGGTTCGCCCGCGTCTCCGGCCCGAGCGCGAAACACGACGACCAGCAGGTCGGCCGCGACCACGTCCTCGCCGACGAGGACGTGCTCCGCATCATCGCCCAGCGGTGACGACCGACCCGGCGGCCCGGTCGGCTCCGCGGTCGTCCGCGCGCCGCCGCAACCTACTCCTCGTCTCCGTCCTCGCTCTCGTTCCGTGGTCCGTCCAGACGTTCACCGCCGGGAGCGCCACGCTCCTGTTCCCGTGGGGACTCGTCGGTCCCGCGACCGGGAGCGTGACGACCATCACCGACTTCTTCCTGCGCTTTACGATGGGACTGCCGGACTACATCCTCGTCTGGCCGGTCGGCGTCGCCTGTTACCTCGTCGCGCTCGGAAGCGCGCTCTCGGGCGTCCTGTTCGGCCGCGAGGACGTTCGACTCACCGCGGCCGGACTCCTCCTCGCCGGCGTGACCCAGTTGGAGGTCGCCCGCGGCTTTTCGGTCCAACCCGGTCGAACCGCGTGGCCGGTCGGGACCGTCCTCTTGTGGGCCGTGGCGGGGTTCCTGTATTGGTCACGCGCGGGCGAGCGCGACGCCCGGTGACTCCGGCTCAGTCGTCCGCGGCCGCCTTCGGCCGGTAGTTCCGACTCACCGCCTTCCACGTCCCGGTCTTGAAGCGGTAGTAGTTCAGCACCGCCGGGATGGTCGTCTCGGCGAGGAACGCCAGGTAGAGCCCGGTGAGGCCGAGCGAGGTGACGGAGCCGATGTAGGTGAGCGGAATCGACCCGAGGAACATCCCGACGAACTGGCTTCCGAACGTCCAACGCGTGTCGCCGCTGGCGTCGAGCGGCCCCGCGGAGCCGCCGGAGACGCCCTGTAAGATGACGGCGAGACAGGCGACGTAGACGAGGTTGACGGCGATAGGGACCGCCGGGTCCGCCGGGTTATCGACGAACCCGAGGACGATTGGGCGGGCGAATATCGCCACGAGCGCCGCCGAGACGATGTACGTGGCGACGGCGAACCGAATGACCTCGTTGCCGTAGGCCTCGGCGGTTCGCTCGTCGTCCTTGCCGAGCGCCTGCCCGACGAGGCTCGACGACGCCAGCCCGAAGCCCCAGCCGGGGGTGTTCATCAGCCCCCAGATTCGGCGGGCGATGACGAACGCCGCGACCACGTCGGGGCCGAAGCTGTCGAGGATGGCGAGCATCGGGAACTCCGCGACCGTCCAGACGAGCCCGCGACCCATCACGGGCAGGCCGATTTTAACGAGGTCGACGAGCGTCCCGGGGTCGACGAACGACCCGAAGGGGTCGATGGTGACGGGGAACGCGCCGACGCCGGGGAGCGACCCCCGCGCGAGGCCGACCGCGAACGCGCCGGTGACGACGACGTTCGAGAGGACGGTCCCGAGCGCCGCGCCCTCGACGCCGAGGTCGAGCCCGAAGATGAGCACCGCGTTGAGGACGATGTTGATGACCGCCCCGGTCGCGCGGAGAATCATCGCGGTGTACGCGTCGTCGGTGCCGACGAGGACGCGACTCCCGATGAGGTTCAGCCCGGCGAACGGGACGCCGAGCCCGACGATTCGGAGGTAGGCCGCCCCGAGTTCGATTGCGCCTTGGTCGCTACTCAGCACGGAGATGAGTTCGGTGGGGAACAGCCAGAAGACGGCCGTGACCGGGAGCGTGGCGACGACGGTCAAGAGCGCGCTCGACCGGACCGCGAGCCCCAGTTCGTCCATCGCGTCCGCGCCGAAGCGCTGTGAGACGAGCGCGATGGTCCCGCCCGCGATGCCGCCGCCGAGCGCGAAGGCGAGTCCCCAGTACGGCCCGGCGAACCCGACGCCGGTGATTGCGACGGTCCCGGAGGCGAGACCCACCATCGCCACGTCGACGGCGTTTTTCGACATCCGGGCGATGCCGGTGACGACGCGGGGCCACGAGAGGTCGGCGATGCGGACGGCGCGCTCGCGGTCGAGGAGACCGAGCCGGGCGAGCGCCAGCCCGATACCGAGGATGAGGAGGCGGACGGGGTTGGGGACCGGAAACACTGCTGAATCGTACCTTCGGGGAGTACTTATGCACCACGCAACGGACCGAAAACACCGGTAGACGGCGTGTGATAACCATCGACGGTCGGTTCCGCGTTCGGTACGTTTTTCGCCGGCGCGACACATCACTCGGGTATGTCCGGAACCCTCGACCACGTGATGATTCGCGTCGAAGACCTCGAGGAGTCGCTCGACTGGTACACGACCCACCTCGGCTACGAGGAGAAGGGTCGCTGGGAGGCCGACACGTTCACCAACGTCTACCTCGGTCCCGAGGACCTCCACGAGGAGGGCGCGGTCCTCGAACTCACCTACAACCACGGCGACAACACCTACGAGATGGGCGACGCGTGGGGCCACATCGCGGTCCGCGTCCCCGAGGACGAACTCGAATCCTCCTACCAACAGCTCATGGACGAGGGCGTCGAGGACTACCGCGACCCCGAGTCCTGCGGCGGCCGCTATGCGTTCGTCAAGGACCCCGACGGCCACGAGGTCGAAATCGTCAAGCGCGACCACGGCGCGAAGTGGAGCCTCGACCACACCATGATTCGCGTCGAGGACGCCGACGAGGCGCTCGGCTTCTGGACTCGCAAGTTCGGCTACGAGCACACCGGCCGCTGGGAGTCCGACACGTTCGCGAACTACTTCATGAAGCCCGAGGGCGCGGCCGAAGAGGCGATGGCCGTCGAACTCACCTACAACTACGACGGCCGGAGCTACGAGATGGGCGACGCGTGGGGCCACCTCGCCGTCAGCGCCGACGACCTCCACGACTACTGGGAGACGCTCATGGAGCGCGAGGCCGAAGACTACCGCGACCCCGAGTCCTGCGACGACATGTTCGCGTTCACGAAAGACCCCGACGGTCACGAAATCGAGGTCATCCCGGCCGACTTCGAGTCGCCGGAATAGCCGGCCTCGGTTCCGACGCCCCGACGTCTCGGTTTCTTATCGCCGTCGACTGACCCCACAGCCGCGGTGCCGCGAGTTCAGGCCGCCGGCACGCACCGGAAGTCGGCGTACGGAACGACAAGGGATTTAATCGGTCCACCACATCCAATACGTATGCCCGGTCTCCTCTCCGACGCCCTCGCGTGGGTGGCCATCGGAACCTTCGTCGCCGGCGCGGTCGCACACGGGCGGGACCGCGAGCTCGGGCGACGGGTGATGACTGCCGCGTGGGTGTTGTTTGCGGTCTTCTGGCTCCAGCTCATCCCGCACTTCACGCTCGTCCACAAGAGCTACATCGAGGGCCTATTGACCATCGCGGCCGTCCCGGCGTCGCTGTACGCCGGCTGGCTCCTCTACAACGGCCGCGACACGCTGTTCGTCCTCTCGCGCGCCGTCGCCGCCATGGGCGTGGTCTATCTCCCGTTCGAGACGATTCCCGCGTTTACGCTCCTCGGGGCGACCGTCCCCGCGCCTCGCGGCGTCCTCATGGAGACCGTCGCGGCGCAGACGCGCTTTCTCATCGAGTCGCTCGGCTACGCGCCGCAGATGATTGTCGGTGACCAGGGGTACCTGAACACGTTCCTCTGGATGCAGGGCTCCCACCGAATCGAAATCTCGGTCGTCCTCGCCTGCACCGGCCTCGGGAGCATCGCCATCTTCGCCGGCCTCATCGCCGCCGTCGACGCCCCGATGCGCCGGAAGCTCCGCGGGCTCGCCATCGCCGTCCCCATCATCTACGCGCTGAACCTGCTTCGGACGACGTTCATCGCCATCTCGGTCGGCAACCAGTACTTCCACCTGTTCGTCGACGAGATTCTGTTCCTCTTCGGGTCGTCCGACCCGTACATGGTGTCGTTTTTCATCTCCGACCGCATCATCAGCCAGGGGCTCGCGGTCGTCGCGCTCGTGGGAATCACCTACCTCGTCGTCCACGAGGTGCCGGAGCTCCTCACCGTCATCGAGGACGTGCTCTACATGGTGACCGGCGACGAGTACGACCTCAGAAGCGAGTTAGGGCTCGACTGAGACCGCCGTCGGAGTCGCGTTCAGTTTTCGTCGTCGAACAGTTCCTCGGGCGCGCCGCCGAGCGCCGAGAGCGCGTCGGCCTCGACGTGGTGGACCTCGCCGGGGATGACGAGCATGTGGAGCGGGTCGCCGAAGTCGCGCTCGGCGAGCGCCGAGAGGCGGTCCGCGGCGACGACGGGGTCCGGACTCCCCGCCCGGCAGACGGCCACGCCGAGGGCGTCGCCGTCCCAGTGTTCGGCGAACAACTCGGCCGCGTAGTCGGCGGTCATGTACTGGTCGCCGTCGACCTCGACGCCGCGGCGGCCCTCCCAGTCGACCTTGATGTCGAGGTAGACGAGCGTGTGCAGTCCGAGGTCGCGGTTCGCTTCGAGCGAGTCGACGACGCTTTTCGGCACCGGGTCGCCGCCGTGGACGTACGGAAACGGGAGCGTGACGGCCTTTCCGAAGCGGTAGTTCTGGAGTCCGGTCAGGCCGCTGGCGGCGGACTGGGCGGTCACGCCGTGAACGAGTCGCGTCTCGATGCCGCGGTCTTCCGCGCGGAGGCGGAGGTCGACGTGGGTGGTCGAAATCATCGTGTCGCCGGCGGTGAGAAACGCGACGTGTTCGTCTTCCGCGGCGTCGAGTATCGGCCCGGGGTCCTGTTCGACGCCGGCGCGGTCGCGGACCTCGATGTCGATGTCGTGGTAGGCTTCGAGTTCCTCGACGGTCGCGCCGACGAGGTGACTCGTGTAGAACTCCACGAACGCGCGGTCGGCGTCCGCGAGCGCCTCGCGCCCCTCGACGGTGACGGAGCGCTCGTCGTACAGGCCGAGTCCGATGAACGTGAGCATGCCCGTGTTCTGTCGCGGGCGGTGATAAGCGGCGTGACCTCCGGTGAGACGGCCGACCCCATTGCGTGAGATTACCCAACACACTATTGTAGTTTGACGGAAAATATTACCTCCGTATGTCAACCGATAGCCGTACACTAGAGACGGAACTGTTCGGGCGGCCGGTGCGGTTCGACTACTCGGAGCGCTGGGTCGGCTACTCGCTGTTCCTGCTCAGAGTGGTGATGGGGTGGACGCTGTTCCAAGGCGGCGTCACGAAGCTCGTAACCTACCTGGATGCGGACCCCTCGAACAACTGGACCGCGGCGGGTTTTCTCGCCAACGGAATCCCCGAGGGGAACCCCCTGATGGGCCTGTGGGGCTCGATGGCCGGCAGTCCCCTCATCGACATGCTGAACATGTGGGGTCTGACGCTGGCCGGGCTGGCGATTATCCTCGGCGCGTTCGTCCGATTCAGCGCCTTCTGGGGCGCGATTATGATGCTGTTCTACTGGGCGGCGGCGCTCGAAGGCGGGATCCTCGCCGGACTGCCGCTGGCCCACGGCTGGGTCGTCGACGACCACATCGTCTACGCGGTACTGTTGTTCGGCCTCGGCGCGTTCGGCGCGGGCCGTATCCTCGGTGTCGACGCCTACCTCGAAAACATGGAGTTCGTGCGGCGCAACCGGTGGATGGGCCTCGTCATGGGCTGACCACCGCGCGCCAGCGACCGCTTTTTTTACTCGTCCTCGGCGGACGGACCCGACGGAACTATCTCGACTGCCGTGTTCGGTTCGACTGATGTCGACTCCTCGTGCGACGGTTTCCTGTCCGACGTGCGGACTCGAAGAGCGCTTTTCGAAGCTCGCGGACGCGCGCCTCCGAATCGAAGACCACCGTGCCGAGACCGGCCACGACCCCGTCTGGGAGCTCGGACGGTTCCCGTCCGGCGTAGAGCAGATGGGCGACGAGGCGGGCGTCTGCGGCGTGGACCTCGACGAGAACCGCTGAACCGGCCGCCCGCCGGTTCGGGTCGGGCTGTCGCTCCGAGTCGCGTCGAGCGTCGAGTCAGCGACTATGAGCTTCATAACAATACGACAGTCTCCCGAACGAGTGGGTATGTGGTGTGAACGGTGCGGACGAGACACGACGGTCCGAAGGCACGCGATAGACGAGTTCACTGGGTTCCTCTGTAGCGACTGTCGCGCGGTGTGGAATCGGTTTACCTCGGCGTAATCGGCGGCCTCGGCTCGGGGTTCGCTCCTCGACGCGGGGCCAGCCGCGGCGTCGCCGGTAGCTACTTTTCCGCTCGGTCGGTAACTGTGTCCGATGGTCGACGGAACCCGAGTCGCGGCCGTGGACGAGGTCCCCGAAAACGGGTCGTATCTGTTCACCGCGGAGGACGCGTATTCGCGGCCGGAGGAGCTCATTCTCGTTCGGTGCGACGACGAGCCGGGTATCGAAGCGTGGCCGAACACCTGCACCCACGAGAACCAGCGGTTCGACCGGGGGACCGGCGCGGCGATGCGCGACGGCGAGATTATCTGTCCGAAACACGGGTCGATGTTCGACGCCTGTTCCGGCGCGTGCGAAAACGGCGAGGCGGCGGGCACCAGCCTGCCGGACGTGGACATCACGGTCGCCGACGGCGGCGTCTTCCTGACCGACGACGAGTACACCTATCTCTCCGCGGGCGCGGCGCGCGAGGACGACGAGGACGATGACGACGACGATATCCCGAGTTCGACGTCGCACATCGGGTTTTGAGCGCCCCTGCGGCGGCCCGGTCGCCGCCGCGTCGTCGCCACCGGCGGTATACTGGTCGCCTACTGGTCAGCGCCGTCCTCGTCGAGGAACCCGTGATACGGGCAGACGAACTCGTCGCGGATGAGCTGTTCGTCGACGATGACCAGTCCGACTCGGTCGAGTTCCTCGCTGATGCGATTGAGGTCGTCGTGGTCCTTGCCGATGGCGTTCACGTACACGTTCCGCTCGCCGGTCATTATCTCTCGAACCGCGGTCACGCCGTGGACGTCGCGCGCCCGGTTCGCCAACGCGGAGCGCTCGGGCACGGGCGCGGTACAGATTATCTTCGTGTACAGCGGGTACCCCGCGAGGTCGTAGTCGATGTCGACGTGATAGCCGCGAACGATGCCGGTGTCTTCGAGTCTGTTGAGCCGCGTTCTGACGGTGCTCGACGAGAGGCCGAGTTTCTCCGCGATGTCGCTGGACGACGTTCCCCGGGCGTCCTGCTGGAGATAGTAGAGGATGCGCCTGTCTGTCGAGTCTAACTCACCGTCTTTCATACGTGACCTACTCTGGACTCGGCGTGATTATCAGTCTGTTCCATACCCGCGCTCTGTGCGGTCGTCGCCGTTATCGCCGTCATCGACGACGGCGACGAGGCACCCGAACTGAAATGACGAATTAATTTTTATAGGCTGTTTATTTGACGACCCGTCAAAATAGTGCGCTAGTTTAAGGTCTTTCGTCACCGAGGAGCTGATACACACGGCCGGACGAACGCCGACTCCACAATCAGCACACACATGACGTCGAATCCATCCGTCGTAGACGAGCGGCTCACGGACTGTAAACAGAGTATCTACTACGTCTTGGGCGGCAGACACCTCGGCTCTGCCATCGCCCGACATCTCCAGGCGGCCGGTCGCGCCGTCTACGTGATCGACGAATTCCACGAGCGGTCAGAAATCGACGGCGTGCGAGGCGACCCGGCGGACGTTCGGACGCTGGAGGCGGCCGGCGTCGCGGCCGCGTCGACGGTGGTCGTCGCCACGGCGTCCGACAGCCGCAACCTGCTTATCGCACAGCTCGTCCGCGCCCGCTTCGACGTCGAACGCGTCGTCGTGTTGGTCAACACGCCGGACCGCTTCGAGATGTTCGCCGACGCCGGCCACAAGCCGGTCTGTGCGACGTCCGTCCTGTCGGGCACGCTCGCGGGGGCCGTATGAAGGAGTTGGAACGCGACCTCGGTCTGCCGTCCGTCTTCGCGATAAGCATCGGTGCGATGATTGGCAGTGGCATCTTCATTCTGCCCGCGCTGGCGCTCGAAGTCGCCGGCCCGGCGGTGATAGTCGCCTACGCCCTCGCGGGCCTGCTCGTCGTGCCGGCCGCGCTGTCGAAGTCCGAGATGGCGACCGCCATGCCGAAAGCCGGCGGGACGTACATCTACATCGAGCGGGGGATGGGTCCGTTGCTCGGGACCGTCGCCGGCGTCGGCACGTGGTTTTCCCTGTCGTTCAAAGGCGCGCTCGCGCTGGTCGGCGGCGTCCCGTATCTGCTTCTCCTGTTCGACCTCCCGCTTCGGCCGGTCGCGCTGGGTGTCGCGGCGGTGCTGATACTCGTCAACGTCGTCGGCGCGAAGCAGACGGGGCGCCTGCAGGTCGGCATCGTCGTCGTCATGCTGGCCGCCCTCGGCTGGTTCGCCGCGGGGAGCGCACCCAGCGTCCAGCAGGCAAACTACGCCGGCTTCTTCGACGCCGGTCTCGGCGGTCTCCTCGCCGCGACCGGCCTCGTGTTCGTCTCCTACGCCGGCGTGACGAAAGTCGCGAGCGTCGCCGAGGAGGTCGAGAATCCGGGCCGGAACATCCCGCTGGGTATCCTCGGCTCGCTCGCGTTCACAACGGTCCTGTACGTCGCCATCGTGGCGGTGCTAGTCGGCGTCACCGACCCCGGGAGCGTCGCCGGGTCGCTCACGCCGATGGCGGTCGCCGCCGAGGCGACGCTGGGCCAGTTCGGCGTGGTCGTGGTCATCCTCGCGGCCATCCTCGCGCTCGTCTCGACGGCCAACGCGGGCGTGCTCTCCTCGTCGCGGTACCCCTTCGCCATGAGCCGGGACAAGCTCGCGCCGCCGTCCTTTTCGGCGGTGAGCGAGCGGTTCGGAACGCCCGTCGCCTCGATTACGCTCACCGGTGCCGTGCTGTTGGTGCTCATCGCGTTCGTCCCGATTCTCGATATCGCGAAACTCGCCAGCGCATTCCAGATTCTGGTGTTCGGCCTCATCAACGTGGCCGTCGTCGCCTTCCGCGAGGGGAACGCGGAGTACGACCCCGAGTTCACCTCGCCGCTGTACCCGTGGCTCCAGGCGTTCGGCGCCGTCACCGCGGCGCTCCTGTTGACGCAGATGGGCTCGACCGCCCTGCTCGGGGCCGTCGCCATCACGCTCGGGAGCGTCGTCTGGTACGTGCTCTACGCCCGGCCGCGGGTGAGCCGCGAGGGCGTCGTCACGGACGCCGTTCGCCGACAAGTCGGACAGAGCGCCCTCAGCCGAACGGAATCGGCGATGGACGAGCCTCCCCGCGAGGTGCTCGTCGCGCTCACGAAGGACCTCGACGACAGGCGCGAGCGGTCGCTCGTCGCCGTCGCCGCGGATCTCGTTCGCCCCGACGACGGCCGCGTCGTCGTCGTCCGCTTCGAGGAGGTGCCCGACCAGGTCCCGCTCACCGAAGCCGTCACGGCGCAGTCGCCCGCGGACCGCTCGTACGAGGCGCGAATCGAGGCGCTCGCGGCGGAACTGGACGTCGCCGTCGAGGCCGACGAAATCGTGAGCCACGACACGAAACACGCGGTGGTCAACTTCGCGCGCGGCCGCGGGGTCGACGCCGTCGTGGCCGAACACGAGCCGCTTCGGCTCCGCTCGCGGCTGTTCGGCGACCCTATCGACTGGGTCGTTCGCCACGCGCCCTGCGACGTGCTCTTGGTCGATAACCTCGGCTACGACAGCCCGGAACGGGTGGTTCTCTCCGGGGACGGCGGGCCGTACCCACCGCGGGCGGTCAGCGTCGCGGCGGCCGTCGCCGCCGCCAACGCGAGTGAACTGTTGCTCCAACACCCGCCGAACCCGGAGATGACCGAACAGCACGAACGGACGGTCGGCGAGTATCAGACCGAACTCTCGGCGTTGCTTTCGGTCCCGGTTCGTACCACGCCGCTCAGAACGGACGGCGGGCGACCGGCCCGCCCCGACGTGGTGGTCCGTCGCGCCCCCGACCGCGGGCTTCGGAACGTCCGCTTCGCCGGCCGACCGACCGCCCCGAGTCCGCGGTGTACGACGATAACCGTCTACCCCCACGACTCGCGCCGACCGGGATTCGCACAGCGACTGCTCGAACGGCTGACGTTCTAGCCGACGCCACGGCGTTTGGGTCGGCGGGGCCGCGGCGTCGGGTTCGGTCGGAGAGACCGGCGTCAGGACGGTGGCCCATCCGCGAGTTCGATGCTGACGGTGGTCTCTCCGTCCAGGTCTTCGAGTCGTTCGGTTCCCGAACCTCGATGTGCCCGAGTTTGACGAGTCCGGACGCGTAGCCGAACTCCCGATAGAATATCGCGAGGTTCCCCCACGGCGCGTAGTAGGTGATGTCGCCGACCTCGGGGTCGACGCCGTCGTCGGAACCGCTATGACGGTGCGGCCGAGCCGTACAGCCACTCATCGGGTAACTCCCGAGGGTGCTCCTTGTATTCCCGAGCGACGGCGTCGGAGCGCCCGAGTCGAAGTGACCCCAGTTTGTAATCCGAACCAAACGGACGTAGCGCGAGGTACACGAGATGCTCGACGAGTTAGTTCGCTGAAAAAGTAAGCCGGTGGAGGGGATTGTGAACCTCGGTCGCAAATCTTCGATTTGCTCCCTGCTTCAAATCCCTCCACGCAGGGCTCTTCGTCTCACTTCGTTCGACAGAAAGAGCCGGTGGAGGGATTTGAACCCTCGGCCTATTCCTTACGAAGGAATCGCTCTGCCAGCTGAGCTACACCGGCGCGGTGGGCTTTCGAACGCATTCTTTCGTACCCCGGTTACGTAATTAAGACTTGCGAATCAACCCGGTGTCTGTCGGTCGGCACCAGCCCCCTCACGCCCGCTTCGTCAGGCGAACGTCGAGACAGACGTTGTACTCGTGGGGGGCGTACGACCGGACGACGTGTTCGTTCACGACCGCGACCTCGTAGGTCGGTTCGGCGGCGGCGCGGACGGCGGCCAGCCCCGGCCCGAACGGGTCGTCCTCGTGTTGGATGTCGTAGAGGTGAATCACGCAGTCGTCGCTCGCGAGGCGGACGGCGGTGTCGAGGAAGTCGCCGGCGCTGTGCGGGAGGTTCATGATGAGGCGGTCGGCCCAGCCCTCGTAGTCGGCGGCGACCTCGCGCACGTCGCCGTGAATCGCGATGAGTCGGTCGGCCACGTCGTTCCGCGCGGCGTTCTCGCGGAGGTACGCGACGGCCGCCTCGTTGAGGTCGCAGGCGACGACCTCCGCGCCCGCGGCGGCGGCGGGGACCGCGAACGGACCGACCCCGGCGAACATATCGAAGACGTGCTCGCCCTCGCGAATCTCCTCGACGACGCGGTGGCGCTCGGTCGCCAGCCGCGGCGAGAAGTAGACGGTGTCGATGTCGAGGCGGAACTCGTGGCCGTACTCGCGGTGGACCGTCTCGGTCGACTCGCCGACGAGCACGTCCCAGTCGCGGACGCGGAGTTCGCCTTTGACCTTCGAGGCGCGGTTGACGACCGTCTCGGCCTTGAGGTCGGAGGCGACGATGGCGTCGGCGATGTCGCGGGCGCGGTCGGGGTCGTCCTCGTCGAGGATGACGATGTCGCCGAGGCGCTCGTAGGAGGGTTCGAAGCCGAGCAGGTCGGCGGGCGTGGTCTGCGTGTCGCGGGCGGGCGGTTCGTAGTCGACGACCGCCAAGTCGTCGGGGACGGCGTCGGCGTCGACGACGGGGATGTAGAGCGTCCCCTCGGCGACGGTAATCTCGTGGTCGTGGTCGAGCAGGCCGGCGTCGGCGAGGCGTCGGCGCGCCGCCTCGCCCGACTCGCGGGGCACGCGGACGCAGGGGACGTTCATATCTCCACCACTGCGCGGTCCCGAGTAAGGGTGACGCTTCGCCGCAGGGCTCCGCGGACGCGGCGTGTCGCCTCTCGGGCGGGCGCGCCGCTCGCGGCGTTCGACGTTCGAAAAATCCAGTTTTCCCCGACTCGCCGTGTGTTCGGGGCGGCGATTCGGACTCGAATCACACCTCGACGTGTTCGTGGTCGATGCCGAGGAACGACTCCGCGGTCTCGACCCAGTCGGCGAACGTCCGAGCCCCATCGGCTCGTTCGTGGGGGAAGACGGCCTCGATTTCGTCGCCTCGGAAGACGATGCCCAGCGTCCGCGGGAGGACGACTGCATCGTGTTCGGGGCCCATTCGACCGGAGCCGACCGTCGCCCGCTCGTCGAGCGTCGGGAGCGCGACCCCTTCCGTTCGCGCCCAGTGGCGGCACTCGGCGAGTCGCTCGCGGACGACGGCGTCTCGCTTCGTCGGTGCGAGGTCGGACTCCACGTCCACGTTCCGCCCCCAGGTCCGGACGCACACGTCGTCGACGAACCCCCCGTCGGTGAGTCGTTCGAGTCGGACGATCAGCGCTTGGTGTTCCTCACCGAAGCCGTCTCGAATCGGCCGAATCCACAGTTCTACCCTCCGTTCACCGTCGGTTTGCATGCTCCTCACCACCCGATAGAGAGTACGCCCGATTCGGGCATAAGGCGAGCGTATCCTTCCCGACGGCCGGGAATCGGGAACGCGAGCGAGCGCGACGCGACTGTGTGGGGACGGGCGACGCGGCAGGCCGGGTTCGGTTTTATTCGCTCGGCGCGCGTCTGTGACGACATGTTCGACCACATCCTCGTCCCCACCGACGGTAGCGCCCATGCGACCCGCGCGGCCGAGTACGCGGTCGACCTCGCGGCGACCTACGGGGCCTCCCTGCACGTCCTCTACGTCGTCGACGTTCGAACCGGCCACGCGGATGCGCCCGTCGACGACGACGATTCGCAGACGCGCGGGGAGGCGGCGGTCGGCGACATCGCCGCGCGTGCCGCCGACCGCGACGTGCCCGTCGAGACGGAGATTCGCGTCGGCCTGCCGCACGAGACCATCATCGACTACGGCGAAGAGCGCGACATCGACCTCGTGGTGATGGGGACCCACGGGACGAGCGGGCTGGAGCGATACCTGCTTGGAAGCGTCGCAGAGCGAGTCGTCAGGCTCTCGGACGTCCCGGTGCTGTGCGTGCCGCCGGCTGACGACGAGTGAGTCGGCAGGAACGGCGGCCGACCGGACGACTGCGGAGCGACCGACCGGGCCGCGAGCGGCGGCCGTCAGCGAACGACCATCACGCTCATCGGCGCGCGCCCGGCGACCAACTCGGCGACGCTCCCGAAAAGCAGGTCCGTCTCGCCGGCGCGGCCGTGACCACCGAGGTAGACCGCGTCGACGCCCTCTCGGCGCGCGAAGTCGACGATGGTCCGCGCGGGGTCGCCGCGGAGCGTCTCGGTCCTGAGTGCCACCTCGCTCCCGTCGGCCAGCGCCGCGAGTTCCTCGAAGATGCCGTCCGCGAGCTCCTGTGCTCGCTCGTACCACTCCTCGGAGCCGTGGAGGGGTTCCGTGCTGATGTCCGCGTCGAACGGGGCGCTGTAGCCGGGGTCGGTCGGGTTGATGACGTGCAGGGCGACGACCGTCGAGTCGGCGTGCGCGAGGGCCTGTTCGAACGCGCGCTTCGACAGCGGGGAGCCGTCGACGGCGACGAGAATCGTTTCCATAACGATTATCTATACGGTTTCTTGGCACAAAAGCGCTCTCGCGGAAGCGGCGGGTGTCGCCGTCGATTCTGTCGGTTCCGCTGGTGTCGTCGGCGTCCCGGCCGGGTCGCGGGTCGCGCCGGGCTTTTCCCCGCGGCGTGCGAGTAGCCACCCGTGTTATCCGTCCCCGAACTGTTCGAATCGCGGCGCGACCGGTGGCGGACGCTCGCGCTCGCCGTCGTCGTCGTGGCCGTCGTCGCGCTCGTCGGAACGACGCTCGTCGACCGATTCCCGTTTCTCGCCGACCCGACGGCGCTTCGGGCGTGGCTCCTCGGGTTCGGAGCGCTCGCGCCCCTCGCCTTTGTCGGCGTGCAAATCGCGCAGGTCATCGTCGCGCCCATCCCCGGGCAGGCGCTCGGGTTCGCCAGCGGCTACCTGTTCGGCGCGCTCTGGGGGACGGTCTACAGCATGGTCGGTATCGTCCTCGGGACGGCGCTCGCGGTCGGCCTCGCTCGCGCGCTCGGCCGCCCGTACGTCGAGCGGGTCGTCACGCCCGACGCGCTCTCCGTGTTCGACGACGCGATGGAGACCCACGGGCTGGCCGTCCTCTTTCTCGTCTTTCTCGTTCCCGGCCTCCCCGACGACGCCGTCTGCTTCGCCGCCGGTCTCACCGACATCCCGGTCCGCAGGATAGTTCTCGTCGCGGCGGTGGGTCGGCTCCCCGGCTTCCTGCTCGTGAACCTCGCGGGCGCGGCCGCCGCCGACGGCAACGCCGAACTCACCGCGGTGTTCGTGGGCGCGTTGCTCGCCGCCTCGGTCCTCGGCTACCTCTACCGCGACCGACTCATGGGCGCGCTCGGGTCGCTCACGGAGCGAACAGCCGGTCGTTGAGCCACACCAGACACAGGTTCGCCGCGAGGAACGGGACGAACGCGCCCGCGACCCAGCCCCACTCCGTGAGGCCGAGCGGGACGACGCCGAAGAGGTCGGCGACCGGCGTGTACAGGAGGACGAGGTGGAGCGCGAGCGACAGCCCGACCGCGCCGAGGAGCCACGGGTTCGAAAGCGGCGACAGTCGGTAGCGGAGCCGCACCGACTGCGTGCGGACCAACTCGGCGGTGACGAGGAACGTGAACAGCACCGTCTGGGCGACGACGAGGTCGCCGGAGCGGTCGAGCGCGTAGAAGAACACGCCCAGCCCGGTCGCGGTGAGCGCGACGCCGATGCCGAGAATCGAGGCCATGGTCCGGCGGTCGAGGACGCCCTCGTCGCGCGGCCGCGGCGGCCTGTGCATCACGTCGTCCGACTTGGGGTCCGCGCCGAGCGCGAGCGCGGGGAAGCCGTCGGTGACGAGATTGAGCCACAGGAGCGCGACGGGCGTGATGACGAGCGCCGACTCGGACGCGAACGTCCCAGGGAACAGCGCCGCCCCGAGGAGCGTCCCGAGGAAGACGACGAGCACCTCGCCGGCGTTCGCCGACAGCAGGTAGTTGACGAACTTGCGGATGTTGTCGAAGATGCCGCGGCCCTCCGCGATGGCGTCGCGGATGGTGACGAAGTTGTCGTCCCGCAACACCACGTCCGACGCGCCCTGTGCGACCTGCGTCCCGCGGTCGCCCATGGCGATGCCCACGTCGGCGTTGCCGAGCGCCGGCGCGTCGTTGACGCCGTCGCCGGTCATCGCCACCGTGTAGCCCGCGTCCTGAAGCGCCCGGAGGATGCGGACCTTGTGCTCCGGCGCGACGCGGGCGAACACGTTGGTCTCCTCGACGACCCGGCCGAGTTCCTCGTCGTCCATCGCGGCAACCTCGGTCCCCGTGACGACCGAGTCGGCGTCGATGCCGACCTCGCGGGCGATGGCGCGGGCCGTCCGCGGGGTGTCGCCGGTCGCCATCGTCACCCGCACGCCGGCGTCGAGGCAGTCGGCGACCGCCTCGGCGACGCCCTCGCGCGCCGGGTCGGTCATGCCCTGGAGCCCGAGGAAGACGAGTCCCGATTCGAGCGTCTCGTCGTCGGCGTCGAGGTCTGCGCCGGGCGCGTAGGCGAACCCGAGCACGCGGAGCGCGTCGTCGGCGAAGGCGGTCACGGTCGCTTCGACACGCTCGCGGCGCTCGTCGGTGAGTGGTTCGATTGCCCCGTCGACGAGGACGCGGTCGCACCGCGCGACGATTTCCTCGGGCGCGCCCTTCACGAGCGCGACGGGGCCGTCGCCGGGCGCGTCGAACTCGTCCACGACGACCGACATCCGCTTTCGCTCGGAGGTGAACGGGACCTCGCGGAGCCTGTCGTTGGGGTCGCGCGAGCCGTCGAGGCCCACGTCGGCGGCGGCGCTCACAAGCGCGACTTCGGTGGGGTCGCCGCGGTGGTCGCCGCCGTCGAGTTCTTTGGTGTCGTTACAGCGGGCACCGCAGGACAGGAGCGCCGCGAGCGCCGGGTCCGAGTCCGGGTCGGGGTCCGGTTTCGTGGCGGTCGCGGCTTCCGAGTCGGCCGCGGCCGACGCGCCGCCGTTTTCGGACGCAGACGCGGTGACGGCCGGCGCCGACCCGCCGCCCAGTTCGACCGTCCGGTCGTTCGGGAGCCACGCGCGGGTGACGGTCATGCGGTTTTCGGTCAGCGTCCCCGTCTTGTCGGTGACGATGTAGTCGACCGCGCCGAGACTCTCGACGACCGCGAGGTTGCGGACGAGCGCGTTGCGCTCCATGAGCGTCCGCGACCCGAGCGCGAGGGTGAGGGTGACGACAGCCGGGAGGCCCTCGGGGACGGCCGCGACGGCGAGCGTGACGGCGACGAGGAGGACGACCACCGGGTCGGTGGCGGTGAGGAACAGCTGGACCGCCGCGATGAGCAGGATGAGCGCGACGATGCCGACGCCGATGCGGCGGCCGAGGCGGTCGACCTCGATTTCGAACGGCGTCTCGCGCTGGCGGGCTTGCCCGAGCTGGTCGGCGATGGCCCCGAGTTCGGTGTCCATCGCGGTGGCGACGACGACGGCCTCCGCGCGGCCTCTGACGACCGTGGTCCCGGCGTGGAGGACGCTTCTCCGGTCGGCCAGCGCCGCGTCGGCGTCGACCGCCTCGGCCGCCTTGTCGACCGGGACGCTCTCGCCGGTCAGCGTCGACTCGTCGGCGCGGCAGTCGGCCGCGGTGAGGATGCGGGCGTCGGCGGGGACGGCGTCGCCCGCTTCGAGGACGACCACGTCGCCCGGGACGACTTCGGTCGCGGGGACCGCCCGAATCGAGCCGCCGCGTCGGACCGTCGCCTCCGGCGTCGCCATCTCCCGAAGCGCCGCGAGCGCCTGCTCGGCGCGGTAGTCCTGTACGAAGCCGAACAGGCCGTTTCCGAAGAGGATGAGCAGGATGAGCGCCGCGTCGGTGTACCCCGGTTCGCGGCCGGGCAGGAGGCCGACGGCGAGCGAGAGGCCCGCGGCGACGAAAAGCAGGAGGATGAGCGGCCCGGTGAACTGCGAGACGAGGAGCGAAAGCGGCGAGACGCCCTCCTCGTCGGCGAGTTCGTTCGGACCCTCCTCGTCGAGTCGGCGGGCCGCGTCGTCGCCGTCGAGTCCGTCGCGGCTCGACCCGAGTCGCTCCAGCGCCGCCTCGCCGTCGAGCGCGTGCCACGGGACGCCCTCGCGTCCGCTCGCTCCCCCGGCCTCCCGATGCGCGGTTGCCTGCTCGTGCACGGTTCGACTGAACGACACGAGCCGACGTATGTCCACCGGCGATTTTCACCCCGCCGCAGTCGGCGGTACGATGAATACCGTTCGGGTCGCACGTTCGACCATGTGTGTGGTGTGTCAGCGTGTCTAAACGGGTGGCGACATCGAGCGAGAGCGTCTGTCCGTACTGCGGCGTCGGCTGTGGCATCCGCTACGACGCCGACCGCGGGAGCGCCGCGGGGTGGAACGGCCCGGTCAACAGGCGGGGCGAACTCTGTCCGAAGGGGGCCGCGGCGTGGGACGTGGTCGACCACGACGAGCGCCTGACCACCCCGCTGGTGCGAGTGAACGGCCGGCTCGTCGAGGCGACGTGGGACGAGGCGTTCGACCGCATCGAACGCGAGTTCTCCCGCGTCGTCGCAGACCACGGCCCGGACTCGGCGTTCTTCTTCGCGTCGTCGAACTGCACGAACGAGGAGAACTACCTGCTTCAGAAGACGGCGCGGGCGCTCGGGACGAACAACATCGACAACTGCGCGCGGCTCTGTCACGCCTCGACGGTGGCGGCGATGGGCGACCGCTTCGGCGCGGGGGCGATGACGAACTCGCTTTCGGACCTCGGCGAGGCCGACGTGTTCCTCGTGACCGGCGCGAACCCCGCCGAACAGCACCCGGTCATCTTCCGGTCGTACCTGCTTCCGGCGCTCAAGTCGGGGACGACGATGATTCACGTCGACCCCCGCGAGAACCAGACGACGAAGGCGGCGGACATCCACCTCCCGGTGAAGCCGGGGTTCGACATCCCACTTCTCAACGCGATGGCCGCCGTCGTCGTCGAGGAGGGGCTGGTCGACGAGGCGTTCGTCGCCGAGCGCACCACGGGGTTCGAGGCGCTCTGCGAGTCCCTCTCCGCGCTCGATATCGACGCGGAGGCCGAGCGAGCGGGCGTCGACCCGGCGGACCTCAGGGCCGCCGCGAGAGCCTACGGCGAGGCCGGCCGCGCGGCCGTCTTCACCGGGATGGGGATGAGCCAGCACCACTGCGGCACCGACAACGTGCAGGCGCTCATCAACCTCCCACTGCTGACCGGCAACGTCGGCGAGGCGGGCACCGGCGTCAACCCGCTCCGCGGGCAGAACAACGTGCAGGGCGCGGGCGACGTGGGCGCGCTCCCGAACGTCCTGCCGGGGTATCGCCCCGTCACCGATGACGACGCCCGCGCCGCCGTCGCCGACGCGTGGGGGTTCGAACCCCCCGCCCTGCCGGGGCTCACGGAGGTCGAAGCGACCCACCGCTTCGGCGACGAGGTGCGGGCGGCCTACGTCTTCGGCGAGAACCCCGCCGTGACCGAGCCGAACGCGAACCGCGTCCGCGAGGCGTTCGAGGCGCTCGACTTCTGCGTCGTCCACGACGTGTTCCCGACCGAGACGGTCGAGTTCGCGGACGTGGTGCTTCCCGGGAGCGTCTGGGCCGAGAAGTCGGGGACGGTGACGAACACCGACCGGCAGGTCATCCGGATGAACCGGAACGTCGCGCCGCCGGGCGACGCCCGCGCCGACCTCGACATCCTCCGGGAGTTCGCCGCCCGCGTGGCCGGCCTCGACGCGCCGGCGACCCCCGAGGGCGTCTTCGACGAACTCCGGCGGGTGACGCCCATCTACGCCGGGATGTCGTACGACGGCATCGGCGCGGGGAGCCAGCGCTGGCCGTTCCCCGAGGGCGCGACCGAGGGGACCGCAATCCTCCACGCCGACGCGTTCGAATCGGGGTCGAAGACCGCCCCGTTCCGGGCGGTCGAACACGTCGACCCGGCGGACTCCGTCGCCGACGGCGAACTCGTGCTCGTGACGGGGCGGGTCCTCCAGCACTTCAACAGCGGCGCGCTCACCCGTCGCTCGGGCGTGCTGATGCGGATGCGCGGCGAGGACAGCCTGCAGATTCACCCCGACGACGCCGCCGCCCGCGGCATCGAAGACGGGGCGACCGTCCGCGTCGAAAACGACCGCGGCGAAATCGCGGTCGCGGCCGAGGTGACGCCGGCCGTCCGCCGCGGGACCGTCTTCGCCACGTTCCACTACGCGGAACCGCTCGTGAACCGACTGACCGGCGACGCGCTCGACCCGACCGCGAAGATACCCGAGTACAAACACAGCGCCGTCCGCGTGACGGTCGAACCGGGGGCGGCGGCCGATGACTGACGACCCGTCTGAGACCCCCGCGTCGCTTCCGACGCTCGCCGACGCCCTCGGCATCGGCCCGGACGACCTCGTCTGCGCCGTCGGCGCGGGCGGCAAGAAGTCGCTTCTCTACCGACTCGCCCGCGACCTCGACGGCGTGGTCACGAGTACCGTCCGCATCCCAATCTTCGACGACGAGGTGGCCGAGGTGGTCGTCACCGACACCCCCGAGACCGCCGTCGCGGAGACGCGGACCCGACCGCTCGGCGTCGTCCCGGAACGCGAGCGCCCGGACCGCTACCGCGGCTACGACCCGGCGACGGTCGACCGAATCGCGCGCGCCACCGACGACGTGGTGTTCGTCAAGGCCGACGGCGCGCGCTCGCGCTGGCTGAAAGCGCCCGGCGAGAACGAACCGCGACTCCCGGACGCGGCCGACCTCGTCTGCCCGGTCGCCAGCGTCCGTGTCGTCGGCGAACCGCTTTCCGACGAGCGCGTCCACCGACCGGAACTCGTCTCCGACGTGTCGGGGACGGCCGTCGGCGACGCGATATCCGCGTGGGACGTGGCCGCCGTGCTGTCGAACGACCGCGGCGGGATGAAGGGCGTCCCCGAGACGGCGCGGGTCGTCCCGGTGCTCAACATGGTCGACGACGAGCGACTGGCCGAGACGGCCGGAGAAATCGCGCGGTGGCTCTGCGAGCACCCCCGCGTCGACCGCGTGGTGGCGACCGCCCTCGACGCCGACGACCCGGTCGTCGGATTCTACTGACTCGGCCCCGCCCCGGTCGCGGGGGACTCGTTCCGCCGTCGCGGCGACTATCTGGCGGTCTCGCGGCCCGTCAGCTCGTCGAGTTCGAGTTCGACGAGGTGGAAGTCGAGGTCGTCGACCTCCTCGTCGAACACGCGGACGCCGCCGAACAGCTCGTTTATCCTCGCCGCGTCGGGGCGTTCGTCGTCCGGGAGGACGCGAATCGCCCCGCGGGCCATGATGCTCCAGGAGTCTTCGCCCGCGTCCTCGTAGCAGACGAACGTCGCCTCTTCCGTCTCCTCGATGAACGCGAGCTTCTCGCTTCCGCCGTCGTCGGTCAGGCGGAACAGGAGCCGCCCGCCGTCGGGGTCGTAGAAGACGTGCGCGGGAATCGCATACGAGCGGCCGCCGTCGGCCAGCGACAGCACGCCCGACGAGGCGTTCGACAGGCGTTCGGCGACCGTTTCGGGGTCGGTGCCGACGGTGTAGACGAATCTGATATCTCGCATACGTGACGTTCGCGGCCGCGACACATGAAACGGTGGTGCACCGAGGGCGGGTCGCGGGCCTCGAGTCGGAGGTCAGGGGAGATAGAAATGTGACTTCGGGAACCGCCGGTGAATCTCCGGGGGCGCGTGGCGGACGATGTGCACGTCGTGGGCGTCGTCGCTCGCGACGTTCCCGCCGACGCTGACGAGCGGGACGACGACCCGGCCCGCGTTCTCGCTCCCGACGAAGATGACGCTCGCGTCCGTCTCGGCCGCGACCGTCTTGAGCTCCGCGACGATGTTCCCGGGCGCGGGGTTCCGACCGACCGAAACCGCCTGAAACGACGCCGACGGCGCGATATCGACCGCGGTCTCGTGGAGCTCTCCGACGACCGTCTGCCGGTCGAACACCTCCCGCGACGGGACCCACCCCGCCTCGACGGCGTACGCCGAGTCGTCGGGGACCACGGCGACCGCGAGCACGTCGTGGCCGGTGGCCGACGCGAACCGCGCGGCTCTGTCGAGCGCGGCGTTCGCCAGCCGAGAGCCGTCGTAGGCGACGAGGTACATACGTGTCGCTCGTGTAGCGACCGTGATAAATCAGTCGTCGGCTATCGATTCGATTCGCTCGCCCGACGACGCGAGCCGGTCGAGCGCCTCCTGTGCGGCGTCGCTCACGGCGTCGGCGTCGCGGTAGGAGTCGCCGAGACCCACCTCGCGGCGGTGCCACTCGCCGTCGGCAAGGGCGAAGATATCGACCCACCAGTAGAGCGTCAGCCCCCGCGCGAACTCGGTGATGGTGACGCGCCGGTCCGAGTCGGGCGACTCGTAGACGGTCTTGGCGCTCGCCTCGTCGGTGTCCACGTCGGTCTCGACGGTCCACCCCTCCGGAACGGCGAGCGAGAAGGGGTCGTCTGTCATCATCGTTCCCGATGAGACGGAGCGACTTGACTGGTCCGCTTTCGGAAACCGTCGCGGGGAGGCGACCGAGCGGCCGGCCGTGTCGCTCTCTCGGCGCTCGGGAGCCGGCGGCTCAGTCGAGCGACCGCGCCGAGTTGGCGACGACGAGCAGGCTCGAGGTGCCCATGGCGACGGCGGCGAAAAGCGGGTTGAGCACGCCGAGGGCGGCCAGCGGGATGGCGACCGCGTTGTAGCCGAACGCCCACGCGAGGTTGCCGCGGATGCGGCGGTTCACCCCGGTCGAAAGCGAGAACACCTCGGGAATCGCGTCGATGTCGCGGCCGACGAGCACCGCGTCGGCGGCGTCGCCCGCGATGTCCGTCCCCGTGCCGAGCGCGATGCCGATGTCGGCGGCGGCGAGCGCGGGCGCGTCGTTGCTCCCGTCGCCGACCATCGCCACGGTGCCCCGGGCGCGGAGGCGCTCGACCGTCTCGGCTTTCGCCTCCGGCGGGACGCCCGCGAACACGTCGGTCACGTCCGGGTGGTCGCGGAACCGGCGGGCGGCGCGCTCGGAGTCGCCCGTGAGGACCACGACCTCGCGGCGGCCGCCGTCGGCGACGGCCGCGACCACGTCGTCCCACGCCTCTCGCGGTTCGTCGCCGACGACGAGCACCGCCCGAGAGCGCCCGCCCCACCCGACGACGACGGGCACCGCGCCCTGGTCGCGGGCGGCCTCGACGGCGGTTTCGTGGGCCGGAGCGAGCGTCACGCCCCCGTCGCGGAGGAGCGATGGGTGACCGACGACGACGCGCCCGCGCTCGCCGCCGACCTCACCGGAGACGCCGCGGTCGTGGACGGTCACGTCGTCCGCGGAAACGTCGGGAATCGCCGCGGTCGCGTCCCCCGCCTCGATTCGGGCTTCGGCCGCTTCCACGACGGCGGTCGCAAGCGGGTGCGCGGAGAACCGTTCCAGCGCGGCGGCCGCGGCGAGGGCGGCGGTTTCATCGTCGCCGACGACTCGGAGGACAGCCATGTCGCCGTCGGTGAGCGTCCCGGTCTTGTCGAAGACGACAACGTCCACGTCGGGGACGGCCTCGAAGACGGCCTCGGAGGCGACGACGATGCCCCGGCTCGCGGCCTCCTTGATGCCCGAGGCGACCGCCAAGGGCGTGGCGAGGCCGAGCGCGCAGGGACACGAGACGATGAGGACCGTGAGGCCGACGAGGAGCGCCTCGGTCGGCGTGCCGCCGCCGAGGAGGGTCCAGCCGAAGGCGACGGCGGCGAGGACGAGCACCGTCGGGACGAAGATGGTCGCCAGTTTGTCGGCGAGGCGCTGGACGCCCGAGCGGGCGCTCTGGATGTCCCAGAGCAGTTCGACCAGCCGGTCGAGCGTGCTCGTCGCGTCCTCGCCGACCGCGACGACGAGCGGGCGGTCGGCGACGACGGTCCCGCCGAGCACGTCGTCGCCGGGGCGCTTCGTCCGCGGCATCGACTCGCCGGTGACGAGCGCCTCGTCGACCGCGGCGGTCCCCTCGCGGACCGCGCCGTCGACCGGGACGCGTTCGCCCGGTCGGACCTCCACGAGGTCGCCCGGTTCGAGCGCGTCGAGCGCGACCATCTCGACGGCGGTGTCGCCGGAGCCGTCAGCGTCGTCGCCGACTCTGCGGCGGGCCTCCGAGACGCGGGAGGCCGCGAGGTCCGAGAGCATCCCGGCGGCCTTCCGCTTGATGCGGTCCTCGTAGTAGTTGCCGAGCGTGACGACGAGGACGATGGCGACGGTCACGTCGAAGTAGACGTGCGTCTCGCCGACGAGGACGGCCGCCGTCGAGTAGACGTAGGCGCTCGTCGCCGCCAGCGAGACGAGCAGGTCCATGTTCGGCTGGCCGGCGCGGAGGCTGACGAGCGCCCCCCGAAGGATGGGAAAGCCGGTGTAGAACAGGACGATGGAGGTCATCACCCAGATGTTGCCGAGGATGTAGATACCGTCGAAGACGCCGAGTTCGACCACCGGCTGAAAGCCGACGTAGGTCGGGTACAGAAACAGGACGTACCACAGCATCACCATCATGCCGAAGACGCCGCCGCCGATGACGAACCGGGCGACCTGATTGTCCGAGCACTCGGCCGCCTCGCGCTCCTCGGGGTCGCGCGTGCCGTAGCCGTAGCGCGCGAGCGTCCCCGACAGCCCGTCTAAGTCGGCGGCTTCGGGGTCGTAGGTGACGCGGACCATGTCGTTGGCGTAGCTGGCTTCCGCGGCGTAGACGCCCTCGCAGGTCCGCGCGGTCCCCGAGACGAACGCCTCGCAGGTGGCGCAGTGCATCCCGTCGACGGCCATGTAGGTCCGCTCGGCGTCGTCGGGCACCTCGTCGGCCTCGCCCGCGAGTTCGCGCTCGACCGTCTCGGGGTCGGCGCTCGCGGCGTCGCCGAGCGCGCGGGTGATTTCGAGACAGCCGCGACAGCAGAACTCGCCGTCTATCTCGTCGTCAGTGACGGGCGGCGTCGGCGTCGGCAGGCCACAGAGGTCACAGCCCTCGTCGTCATTGCCGGCGTCGCTTTCGCCGCCGGCCGACCCGCGGGACCGCGTCGTCGTCGACATCGTCACAACGGTTGGTAGAAGGGCACGTGAAGGTGCGGGACCGACACGCCCAGAAGCATCAGCCCGTGGGACAGCGGGATGTAGCCGAGGACGAGGAACGCCGCGCCGAGCGCCCGGTGGAGCGTCGCCCGCCGGCGCGCCGAGACGCGGCCGAGGAGCGTCCCGTAGAGGAACAGCGTCGGAATCGTCCCGAGGCCGAGCAGGCCGAGCAGGGCGGCGGCCCGGAGCGGGTCGCCCGTCGAGAAGGCGTAGAGGTACGCCGGGTAGATGATGGGACACGGGAGCAGGCCGTGAATCGCCCCGAGGCCGAGAATTCGCGGGCCGCCGACGAGCCTGTCGACGCGGGCGGTCGCCCACCCGCTGAGGCGGCCGAACAGGCGCGTGACCGCGGTCGGGGTGAACCGGTCGATTGCGGTCGACCGGCCGACGAGGTAGCCGACGCCGGTGAGGATGATGGCGCCTCCGACGAGCAGGCCGGTCGTCGCGCGGACGCCGCTCCCGACGGCGGTCACCGAGTCGAACGCGTCGAAAAACAGGCCGCCGCCGAGGGCGAAGGCCGCGCCGATGGCCGCGTAGCTCAGCGCCCGGCCGACGTTGAACAGGGCGTGTTGGCGGACCTGTCGGAGCGTGAGCGACCGGCCGTCGACGCCCTCGCGGTCGGCGAGGCGGTCGGCGTAGACGGTGACGAGCGGGCCGCACATCCCGAGGCAGTGCGCCCCGCCGAAGAGGCCGACGAGGAGGAACGCGACCGCTTCGGGGGTCGCGGCCGGCAGTCCGAGTGAGATGCCGCCGTCCATCTCAGGCGGCGTGTTCGGCGTCGGTCTCGGCGTCGGCGTCGCCGTCGTGGCCGTGTCCGCCCTCGGTCGGACTCATGAGGAGGTAGATGGTCGTGGAGATGAGAAGGACGTTGACGGCCGTGACGACGCCCGCGAGGGGGTTTTTCGTCACGCCGAAGATGACCGCTGGCAGGAGCGCGAGCAGTGCGACGGTTCCGGCGCGTCGAGGCGTGAGTTCCATACCGGTCCATTCGCGACCACGGTGTTTCTGATTTCGCCCATTCCCACCGCGTTGGAATGGGGTGTTGCGTTAAAGTCCCGTTATTCCTCATGACCGGGTATGGCCGTTGATTCGACAGCAGAGGGAGCCGCGTCCTCTGCCGCGCGCACTTCCACCGACGGAGGCGTGCCAGCAAACGCGGATTCCCAAGGTGATTCCGGGCAGGCGGACCCTCCCGTGGACTCTATCGTCGGGACGGCCGACGACGGCATCGTTCGCGAACTCGAACACGACGACTTCGACCCGGTCGGGACGCTCGTGCTCGTGCTCATCTACATGGCGATTCTCATCGGCATGTGGGTGTTCATGTACTTCGTCGAGTTCCTCGGACGGGGTCTCACGGTGGTGGGATAGATGGAGATACACGCCTACGAGAAACTCTGGTTGGCGCTGGCGCTCGTCCTCATCGTCGGGTTCATCGGGACGATTACCTACGGGGCCGCCGGCGCGGGCATCGAGATGATTGACGACGAGGGCGGCACGGTCGACCCGGCGACGCTCGACCAGCATCCGAAGTTCGGCACCCCCGGTATCGAGCGGACCGGCGAGAACAGCTACGACGTGTACGTGGTCGCGCGGCAGTTCGTCTTCGAACCGGGCACGACCCAGCCGCTCCGCGTTCCCGCCGACAGCACGGTCACGTTCCACGTGACCGCCGCCGACGTCATCCACGGCTTCGAAGTCGTCGGCACGAACGCGAACACGATGGCCATCCCCGGGCAGGTCTCGGAGTTCACCGTTCAGTTCGAAGAGCCCGGCGAGTACGGGATGCTCTGCAACGAGTACTGTGGCTCCGGCCACCACGTGATGGAAGGGAAGATTGTGGTTATGGAACAGGACGAATTCGACAGCTGGTACGAACAGCAACAGGCGGACGGGGAGGCTGAGAACTGATGGCGACCGCATCCGGCGGAAGCGAGTTCGTCGATAAGTTCCCGGACGAGGCGGCAATCGTCAAGGCGAGTTTCCTCATCGCGTTCGTCTCGCTCGGCATCGGCGCCTTCTTCGGCCTCATTCAGGCGCTCCACCGGACGAACGTCCTCCGCGTCATCGACTCGGCGGACTACTACACGGTGCTGACGGGCCACGGCGTGCTTCTCGCCATCGTCTTCACCATCTTCTTCCTCTGTGGGGTGTTCCACTGGGCGGTCGCCAGAAGCCTCGACCGACCCGCCGAAAGCGCGCTGTTTTCGTGGGCGTGGGTCGGCCTGATGACGACGGGGACGGTGCTCGCAACCGTCGCTATCCTCGGTGGCTTCGTCCCGAACCTCGGCATGAGCGCGGACGTGCTGTTCACGTTCTACGCGCCGTTGCAGGCGCACCCGATATTCTACATCGGCCTCGCGATGTTCATCGTCGGCACGTGGCTCGCCGGCGCGGACTGGTTCCTCTCGTACCGCGCGTGGCGGAAGAACCACGAGGACGAGCGCATCCCGCTACAGACGTTCATGGTCCTCACGACGATGATTATGTGGTACGTCTCCACCCTCGGCGTCGCCGTCTCGGTGGTGTTCTTCCTCATCCCGTGGTCGCTCGGCCTCATCGAGAGCGTCAACCCGCTTCTGACGCGGACGCTCTTTTGGTACTTCGGCCACCCCATCGTCTACTTCTGGCTGATGCCGGCGTACCTGCTTTGGTACACCGTGCTCCCCAAGCTCGCGGGCGGGCGGCTGTTCAGCGACCCGCTCGCACGCGTGGTGTTCCTGTTGTTCCTCCTGCTTTCGACCCCGGTCGGGATTCACCACCAGTACCTCGACCCGGGCATCGCGGAGGGCTTCAAGTTCATCGCCATGACGAACACGATGTTCCTGCTCCTCCCGTCGCTCCTTACGGCCTTTACGGTCGTCGCGAGCGTCGAACACGGCGCACGCCAGCGCGGCGGTGAGGGCTACCTCCGCTGGCTCGGCGCGCTCCCGTGGCGCGACCCCGCCTTTACCGGCATGGCGCTCGCCGGCGCGATGTTCGCCGCCGGCGGCTTCTCCGGCATGATCAACGCCGGGATGAACATCAACTACCTCATCCACAACACGCTGTGGGTGCCGGGGCACTTCCACCTCACCGTCGGCACGGCCGTCGCGCTGACGATGATGGCCGGGTCGTACTGGCTCGTCCCGCAGGTCACGGGCACGAAGCTCTACAGCCGGCCCATCGGCCTCCTGCAGGTCATCATGTGGTTCGTCGGCATGGTGTTCATGTCGAACGCGATGCACCGCGCCGGCCTCGCCGGCATCCCGCGGCGCACCGCCGAACCGCAGTACCAGAACTTCGAGTTCCTGACGCCCATCGGGAGCATCTTCGAGCTTCGGGTGCAGATCGCCCTCGGCGGGACGCTCCTGTTCCTGTCGGTGGTGCTGTTCCTGTTCAACATCCTCCTGACCTCGCTCGGCGAGGAGTCCGACCGGCCGGTCGACTCCCACCTGCCCGAGCCGCTTTCGGGGCCCGAGGGAAGCCCGCGCGTCCTCGACAACCTCGCGATGTGGACCGGTATCGCGGCGGTGCTCGTCGTGCTCGCGTACACGCTTCCGCTGGCCGGCATCATCCAGAACGGCGGCGGGCTGTTCGGCGGCGGCCTCCCCGTCCCGGCGACCGTCTCTGCCGGCTTCGACCTCGTGGCCACGACGGTCACGAGCGCGTTCAACACCCTCTGGGGGGTGGTCGCGTGAAGCTCACGAAGGCGCGGGCGCTCATCCTCATCGCGTTCAGCGTCCCCATCGCCATCGAACTCCGCACGGTGGCGGGCTTCTTCAACGTGGAGCTCCCGCTCATCGCCGTGGCGGTCATCGAGTTCCTCTTTCTCGCCCTGCTGTTCGTGCTGTACGGACTCTACGGCGAGGGGTCGGAGTCGGCGGCGTAGCTGACAGCCGACGCCTCGAACGCCGTTTCGACGCCTGATTTTCCGCATCGTCGCCGCGAACCCCGCCACGCGACGACCGCCGAACCGACATAAAACCCCCGCGATAGCGGGGGTGACGCCCGGTCAGTTTCCCGGTCGCTGGGAAGCAGTCTCCGTTTATATTCGGTCGTCTCGCCTACGTCTAAGCGACCATGAGCAACCTCGACTTGATGAAGGCCGGCATCGGCCTCGCGGTCGTCATCGGTATCGCCCTCACGGCTATCGCGGGCTACGCGCTGTTTACGACGTTCGGCGGCGTCGACGGCCTGACCGTCGCACCTGAACTCCTCGTGTCCGTCCTCTTCGGCGGCCTGCTCGTCGCGGCCGCCGCGAGCGCCCACCGGGTCGCACCCAAGCCGCGCACCCGCGTCTGAGGCGTTCGACACCGACCGCACCGCGGCTCCGCTGACCTCCATGCTCCGTTTCCCGACCCGCCGAGCGACCGCGCCGGGCGGACTGTCACGACCCCTCGAACCGACGCCTGCCGCGCCGCCGAGGGGAAAAGCGATATCGACGGAGAGCCAATAGAATGACATGTACGACACCGTTTTTGTCCCCACCGACGGTAGCGCTCGCTCTCGCGCGGCGGCCCGCCGGGCAATCGACCTCGCGAGCGCCTACGGCGCGGCGATTCACGTCCTCGCGGTCGTCGACGTCGGCGACCTCGGGCTGTGGACGGCCGCCGACGTCCCGGTCGAGCGAGTGCGTACGAGCCTCCGGGACGCCGCCGAGATGGCCGTCGAGGAGGTCGCATCGCTCGCCGGAGACGCGGGCGTCGACTGCGAGACCGAAATCCGAATCGGCGTCCCGTACCGGGAGATTCTCGACGCGGTCGCCGAGGCCGACGCGGACCTCGTGGTGATGGCGACCCAGGGGCGGACCGGCCTCGAACACGCGATTCTCGGGAGCACGACCGAACGGGTCGTCAGGCTCGCCGAGGTTCCCGTGTTGACCGTCAGAGAGTGAGCGCGGACTCGCTCGCTCGGAGCCGGAGTCGGAGCCGCTCGACCAGACTCAGACCAGCGCTCTGAGCCCGTCGCGGAGCGCTCGCCGGCCGTAGACCGCGAGGCCGACGGCCCCGGCCCCGCCCAACAGGAGCGGAATCACGTCGAAGCCGTCGACCGCTAGTCGGAGCGCCCCCCAGACGAGGAACGCCGCGGCCTGCGAGACGTAGAACGCGAGGGTTCCGTTGAACGGGACGAAGCCCCCGGAGAGGAAGACCACACAGAGGAGCGCGATGCCGACCACGTCGGCGCTCATCGGCGGGAGCCAGCCGAAGGCGACCGCGCCGACGGCGAAGGCACAGAAGACGACGCCGACCGCCAGCCGGAACGGGGCGATTTCGGCGAACAGCGACTTGTCCGGCGGAACGACGTTCGAGCCGCCGTCGGCCGGTGTCGTAGATGTCGGAGGCACAGTCGCACGTTCGTCCGGAACTGTCAAAATTCTATTCTCTCGTGCGGCCGCGGTCCGCTTACTCCACGGGGATGCGACTGCCGCCGTCGCGGTCGGTCCGGTCGTCGCGGTCGACGGCGGGGCGCTCGTCGAGTTCGACGACGAGCGTCAGCGGGTCGCCCTCGCGGACGATGCCGACGGCGACGGGTTCGCCGGGGCGGGTCTCGGTGATGAGATAGCGCATCAGTTCCTCGTGGGTGCGGACCGGATTGCCCTCGATGGCGACGAGCACGTCGCCGCCGACGGGGATTTCCGTGCCGCGGTAGTCGGCGGTCCCGCGACAGCCGTGGAGGAAGCCCTCGTCCCCGTCGGAACCCGCGGCGTCGACGACGAGGACGCCGTGGGGCGCGTCGAGGTCGTTCGCCTCGGCAACCGTCGGCGTCACGTCGAGGGTGCGCGCCCGGAGGTACGAGTGGCGGTAGTGTCCGTCGGCGACGAGCACCGGGAGGATGCGGTTGGCGATGACCGGCGAGACGGCGAAGCCGATGTTGTCGCCCTGTTTGGCGCGGTTGACGCCGACGACCTCGTAGGCGGAACCGGTCGCGTCTCCATCGCCGACGTCGTCGCCGTCGGTGTCGAATTTCCCGGCGGCGAATCCCACGAGCGGCCCGCCCGAGTTGCCGGGGTTGATGGGGGCGTCCGTCTGGACCACGTCCGGGATGGCGAAGCCGTTCGAGGTGGGAAGCGACCGGTTCGCGCCGGAGACGATGCCCGCGGAGATGGAGCCGTCGAGGCCGAGCGGGTTGCCGAGCGCGGCGACCGACCGCCCCGGCGCGGGGTTCTCGGTCGCCAGCGGGAGCGCCGCGGCGTCGCCGGGTAGGTCGTCGACGGCGACGACGGCGAGGTCGGTGTAGGCGTCGGCACCGACGACCTCGCCGACGCGCCACGACCCGTCGGCGAATCGGAGTTCGACCCGACCGGCGTCTTCGGCGTCGGCGAGCCGCGAGACGTGTTCGTTGGTGACGAGATGCCGGTCGTCGTAGACGAAGGCGCTCCCCGCCCCGCCGGGACGGCGGCGGCCGCCGACGTAGACGGAGACGACCGAGGGGATGACGTCGCGGTACAGCGCTTCGAAATCGGGATGCGTTGGCATGGTGGTGCGACGGGGCGGCACATACCGCTCGGGCGTCGCTTACCTCGGGTTAGTGCCCAGTGGATTTGAGCGTGTCGCGTGGTGACAACGGACATGACTGTCACCCGCGGAACCCGGACGGAGGCGGCGGCCGTGGGTTGCCACCGAAGCGATGCCGCGAGGCCCCCAATTTAATACTATCTGTAGTAAACGACGAGACAGCAATGGTCGCACTCGACGTACACGAGAACATGCAACGACTCGCCGACAGCGGCGTCGTCGCGGTGATGCGCGGCGCGGACGCGGACACCATCATCGACGTGGCCGACGCG
This sequence comes from Haloferax sulfurifontis, assembly GCF_014635105.1. Taxonomy (NCBI): domain Archaea; kingdom Methanobacteriati; phylum Methanobacteriota; class Halobacteria; order Halobacteriales; family Haloferacaceae; genus Haloferax; species Haloferax sulfurifontis. The sequence continues at coordinate 141,123 of NZ_BMCI01000004.1, read as the reverse complement.
CTCCACGAAGGCGGCGTCACCGCCTACGAAATCACGGCCGACAACCCCGACGCGATGGACCTCATCCGCGAGGTGTCGGCGTCCTTCTCGGACCGCGAGGCAATCGTCGGGGCAGGGACCGTTCTCGACGCGCCGACCGCGAACGCGGCCATCCAGGCCGGCGCGGAGTTCGTCGTCGGGCCGAACTTCGACGAGGGCGTCGTCGAGACCTGCAACCGCTACGGGACGCTCGTCGCGCCGGGCATCATGACGCCGACCGAGGCGACCGACGCGTACTCCGCGGGCGCGGACCTCGTGAAGGTGTTCCCCGCCTCCTCGCTCGGTCCCGGCCACCTCAAGAGCATGAAGGGGCCGCTCCCGCAGATTCCGATGATGCCGACCGGCGGCGTCGGCCTCGACAACGCCGCGGACTACATCGAGGCCGGCGCGGTCGTCGTCGGCGCGGGCGGCGCGCTCATGGACGACGAGGCAATCGAAAACGGCGACTTCGAGGCAATCACCGAGACGGCCCGCGAGTTCTCGAACGTCATCGACGACGCGCGAGACGACTGAGGGAGAGGCGAATCCCCTGGAATCGAGACGGATCGGATCGCTGGTTCTTTTCGGCGTTCGTAGTGACGCTATGTTGTCGGAGTCGTGTTGAATAGTGGGGCGAGTCAGTTACAGGCTGTCTTTTCTGCCCTCTACTTGTGGGGTATCGGTGTTTTGACGCTGTTCAACTCGATTCGTATGTTCCAGGCCTTCGCGCTCGACAAAGATATCGAGATCTTCTGCGAGTTCTTCGAGCTCGACCATTAGTTCCTCCTCATGACCTGCCAGTTGCTGTTGCATCTCGTCAGAAAGCTGTTTTTCGAGACGGTCTGTGTAGTTGAGCCGATACTCAAACGGGCCGGTGAGCAATTTACTCTGGACCGAGTCGATTTCGTGACGATCTGACTCAAGATTTCGATTGGCCCACGCTTTCAGATGCCAGGTGAAGCCGTCTTCGACTGTCAATTGCTCCTGTTCAGAGTCGACAATTTGGTTGTGCCAACGCTTGACTTGGCTCACCAGTTCTCGACGAAGCGTCCACTTGAGGTTATCAATCTCCTCAGTCTCGACAGCGACGAAGGCATCTCCTGCGTAGACTACACTCATATTTGCGAAGATATCCGTTCTGGATTCTTGTTCTGTATCGACAGTCCGTTCGCTAACCTCACCGGTCATCAATACACGAATGACGTCTTGCCGCGAGATCGCAAATTCACCACTCTCAGTTTGCCAGTATCCGTAGCCCCCCGCAACAATGAGTAGAATACCGATGATTCCCCATAACGCCTCGCCGATACCCAACAAAAGGAAGAACAGTCCTATGATAATCGAAAGCGTACCGTGCGGTCCGTACGGGCGGTATTCAAGGTTACCATCCCCCACGATATACCAGTCCGACTCTGCGAGCAATCGGCCTTTTACCACCCCGGTATTTTGCCCAACATCTTCGCTCTTAATCTCCAAATCAGACCCCTGAGTCCCCGTTGTTTGGTATTTGAAATCGTTATCTTCCTGAATCTCTTCGAGGCTACGTTTTAGAGTTCGGTAGAACTGCCGTGGATTAATCCCACTATAATCCCCCTCTACGAATTTTGTTGCTTTTCGTAGCCCTTGTCTGGTAAAGTCTATCATGCTCCCTGCCATGTCAGATAGACATCCATTGATTGTGATAAGGGTTTTGAGAAGTGACAATCAAATAACTTGATATAGATCCCCCCACGGTAGCCTCTGCTCAACGACTACCAACACCGTCGAGGTGCGAGCACGTACTGACATTTTCAACGGAGCCAACCGGCTTTTCCCGTACCCCAACAGCCGGCTTCACCGAATCGACCGCACGCGTTCTTCGAACCCATCGGGAACTACGTCGGCGAGCGCGTCGGGGTCCGACTCGCCGTTGGCCGCGACGAGGTAGGCCGCGCCGTCGGCGTCGCCGTAGACGCGCTGGAAGTCGTAGACGAAGCCCCAGCAGTCGGTCGCCTCGGGAATCTCGTCGCTCTCGGTGAGGTACTCCACCTGCCGGACGACCGCGTACTCGACGAGTCGGTTGACCGCCTCGCCGCCCGGCGTGTCCGCGTCGAACACGCCGAGTTCGCGGGCCTCCTCGGCGAGCGGGACGAGCCGCGAGACGGCGGCTTCGACCGCCGGGGGCAGGTCCCCGACGCTCCCGTCGGTGACCGTCTCGTAGGCCGCCGTCACCGCGCCACAGCCCGTGTGCCCGAGGACGACGATATCTGTCGACTTGAGCGCCGACACCGCGTAGCCGACGGCGTCGTTGACGACGAGCCGCCCGTCGACTTCGGTCCACACCTGATTGCCGACGTTGACCGACGTGAACAGCTCGCCGGCCCTGTCGGCGCTCCAGACCGCGTCGGCGGGGACCCGAGAGTCCGAACAGCTCACCGAGACGACCGCCGGCGACTGCGCCTCGCGGACGCCCTCGAAGTGGTCGGCGGCGAGGCTCTCGACGTGTCGCGCGTTCCCGGCCAACAGCGACTCCAGCACTGTTCGCGTCATTGGATTACGTTGCACCCGCGCGTCAATATAGCTCCCCGCTCGTCGCGGCGTTCACCGCCGTCGGTCGGCTCCGGCTAGCGGCCGTCATCATCCGATTCGTCGTCTCCGGACTCGGCCGACGCGCCCCAGATGAAGGGGTCGTCGGCCTTCCGTTCGACCTCCGTCTCCTCGCCTTCGTCTTCGTCTTCGCTTTCGGGTTCGCTCTCACTCTCGCCTTCGTCTTCGTCTTCGCTTTCGGGTTCGCTCTCACTCTCGCCTTCGTCTTCGTCTTCGCTTTCGGGTTCGCTCTCACTCTCGCCTTCGTCTTCACTTTCGCCTTCTCTCTCGCCTTCGTCTTCGTTTTCCGCGGTCGTCGGCTCGGCCTCCTCGACGAACTCGGGCGTTTCGCTCACGCCGGCCTCGTCGCCGGTGACCGCTCCCGAGTCCGACGCGTCGGCGTCGCGGTCCGGTTCCGCGGCGCGGATGCCGAGCGCGGCCTGTCGGGACTGCCGTCGCGCCTCGTGGCGCGCCGAGAGCGCCTCGCGGAGGCGGCCGTTCAGCGTCTCCCGAAGCTCCGCCGCGTCGGCGACTTCGATGTCGACGGCGGTCGCGTCGCCGCCGACGAGGGAGATGCTCCCCGCGGTGTCGGCCGTGACCGTCGAGACGCGCCAGCGGCGCTGGAAAATCGTCCGGCGCTCGATGACCGTCTGCACCCGGTAGTAGGGGACAACGCGCGTCTCGCGCTTCCAGAACCCGTTTCGGGTGACGAAGTGGTCGTCGGCGAGCGCGTAGCCGCGGTGCCGCCACTGGAGCGCGCCGGCGACGACGGCCACCGGGACGAGCGCCAGCGGGACGAACCACGGAATCTCCTGCGGGAGGAACCGATTCGCGCCGTAGAGCGCGACCGTCGCCGCCCCGAGGACGAGCGAGTAGCGGACGGCGTAGCGCCGGCGGATGCGCGTCGGCGGCCCCTCGAACGTCGGCATCTCGACGTCTTCGAGGTCGGAGACGAGGCCGAGCACGCGGTCGCGGGTCGCGAGCGGGATGGCCGCCTCGGAGCCGCGACTGGCGCGGCCCGACCCGTTTGTCCCGTCGGAGCCGGGCGCGTAGCCCGCCGTCTCCACGAGGAGCGTCGCGTAGCCGAACCGGCGCTTCAGGGGGTTGTCCTCGACGGTGAGCGTCTGGAGCTTGTCGAGCGGAATCGACCCGTTGTAGCGCTGGAGGAGGCCGCGCTCGTACTGGAGTTCGTCGCCGACGCGGGTCAGCCGGAAGCCGTAGTAGTTCACCACCGCGGAGGCGAAGCCGGCGGCCCACGACACGAGCGCGACGAGGAGCACCAGCGCGACGATGCCGACCCCCGCGGCCGCGGCGCTCCCGGTGGGGAGCGGCACGTCCACGTACGACGCGACGATGGGGAAGGCGGTGGAGCCGAACACGAAGACGAGCCCGGGGAGCCGGAGGTCGAACGACAGCGCGCCGACGATGGCCAGCTCGCGGGGCGTCAGTTCGAACAGCAGTTCCTGTTCGGGCTCGGGCGCGTCGCCGTCTGTGCCGCCGCGTTTCAGGCGGGCGACCTCCGACTGGATGCGGCGGGCCTCCTCGTAGCTGACGAAGCGGAGACTGCCCTCGGTCTCGCCGCCGCCCGCGGTTTCGAGGTTCACGGCGGCGATGCCGACCAGCCGCTGGGCGACGTTGCGGGAGATGTCGACGTTCTGGATGCGCCGGTAGGGAATCTCGCGGTTGCGCCGGGAGAACACGCCCGAGCGGATGTCCAGCGTGTCCGGCGTGAGTTCGTACTCGAACCGGCGGAAGTAGGCGAGTTCGTAGCCGGCGATGCCGAGCACGGCGACGCCGACGAGCGCGACGGCGCCGAGGCCGCCGAGGACGCCGCCGAAGGCGGTCCCGCCGGTGAACGCGAAGAAGGCGAGCGCGAACGCGACGCTGGCGCTCCGCTGGACCGCCCGGTAGGGGACCGAGAGCGGCGACAGCCGGGTCATACCGCGTCGTCGCCCTCGGACGCGATTGCGAGGCGCTTCAGCCGGTCTTGGAGGTCCTCTGCGCCCTCGGGGGTCAGCCCCGGAACCGACACGTCGGCGCCGCGTGAGCCGGCGGTGTAGACGACGGTCGACGCGAGGCCGACGAGTCGTTCGAGCGGGCCGCGGGTCGAGTCGACGTGCTGGACCCGGACGAACGGGACGACGGTGTTGACCTTGGTGAGGACGCCGCGCTGGAGGTACAGCGAGTCGTCGCGGACCTCGTAGCCCCACGCCCGATACCGGAGGAGCGCGAAGCCGACGCCGACGACGAGGAAGACGACGCCGACCGCGACGGGGACGTACGTGGGTATCGAGACGGGCGCGAACAGCGTCGCCGCGGTCGCCACGCCGCCGGCGGCGAGCGCGAACACGACCGCTCGGGCGACCCAGAGAAGACGGATACGGGGGTGGAGGCGATTCACGGGAATCCCTCCGAGCGCGTGAACATCGTATACTCCGGCGTCTCCTCGAACGGGTAAATAACTGTGGCCGGGGCGAATCGGCTTACGGTGTCGCGGCGAGCCGGCGCTCGACCCGGCGGGTCGCGGTGTCGAGCGTCGCCCCGACCTCCGCGAGCGTCGCGAGCACCGGGTACCGGACCGACAGCTCGGCGTAGAAGAACTCGGTCACGTCCGGCACCAGCGCCGAGAGCGCCCGCCGGTGGTGTGAAATCGTCTCCTGTCGCGCCGCGACGAGTGCTTCGAGTCGCTCGCGGAGCGCCGAAAGCTCCTCGTAGAGCCCCAACAGCGCGTCGAAGCCGCGTTCGGACAGCGGCGTCCGGTCGAGGTCGCGGAGCCGCCCGAGGAGCGCTTCGATATCGTCGCGCATCGACGCCACGGACTCGGCCTCCTCGTCGACGACTTCGATGAACTTCCCGCGTTCGTCCAGCGACGACGCGGCCGCCGCCGCGACCGTGCGCCGGAGCGCCGGCGAGAGGACGCTCGCCGACCGGAACGCGGTCGCCACGTCCGGGCCGAACTCGGCGGCGAGGCTCTCCCCGAAGTCGTCGCCGTACTCCTCGTCGTAGTGCGGGACGGACATCACGGTCCGCTCGTAGCTCCGGCGCAGTCCGGAGAGCGCGGCGTCGGTTCCGCCCCGCTGGCCCCGCTGGCGGACGAGCGTCGCGGTGGCGGGCGTCCGGGTCGGAGCCGACGCCGTCGCCTGCGACGCGGCGACCTCGCGGCGGAACGCCCGGAACGCCTCGCGTTCGTCAACACAGCGGCGACGCTCGGCGCGGAGTGCCTCGCGGGCGTCGGCGAGGCGGTCGAGGCTCACCGCCATCGAACCGCCCCCGGAACGTCCGAGCCGACGACCCGCCTCGGCGGCGTCCGCTCGTCGACCAGCGGGAGCGCCGACAGCTGTCCGCGGTCGGCGTGCGCGGCGATGCCCTGTCCGTGGGCGGCCCCGCTGGCGGCGAGGGTGTACGCCTCGGCCATGCCCTTCGGTCCCGCGAGCGGGACGAGTCGGACCGTCGTCCCGCGGCGGTCGATGTCGACTATGACGAACGACTGCGGAAACGAGCAGGTCGCCGGGGCGATGAGTTCGCGGACGCCGGCTCGCACCGCCGTCGCGGGCCAGTGGATGTGCCCGGAGAGCACGAGCGGCACGTCGTGACGCGCGAGCACCGCGGCCAGCTCGTCGGCGTTGCGGAGCTGGTAGAAGTCGGCGTCGGGGAACTGCCCGGTGTGGCGGCGGGGGTGGAAGGCGTTGTGGTGGAGGACGACGACCGGGGTCGTCGCGTCAGCGAGGACGGCGTCGAGCCAGCGGAGTTGGGAGTCGGGAACGGCCCCCTCGTGGGTGTCGGTGAGGGCGAGGTCCGGCCCGCCGCTGGCGGAGTCGAGCCCGACGATATCGACGCCGCCGACCCGGCGGACGAACGGGAGGGAGCCGCCGGCGTAGCGCGCCGCGAACTCGGCCGGCGTCGGGGCGTCGTAGTCGTCCCAGCGCTTCGGCACGTCGTGGTTGCCGGGAACCGCGACCCGCGGTCCCGGCAGGTCGCGGAGGAGTTCGTCGACCACGTCGTACTCCTCGGGGCGGCCGTCGCGGGTCAGGTCGCCGAGGAGGACCGTCGCGTCGGCGTCGAGGTCGGCGATGGTCGAGACGGCGGTCCGAAGCCGCGTCTCGCTCCGGTGGTAGGCTTTCCACGTGCCGGAGCCCGTCGGCGTGACGTGCGGGTCGGCGACGACCGCGAGTCGGGTCGGCGTCTCCGAGACCGGCCGGCCGAGGCGCGCGAGCACCGGACCGGGACCGCGCTCGGCCGAGTTCCCGACCGGCGACGTTCCGAGGGCCGGCGGGGCGTCCGGACTCATCGGTCGATGGTCCGCGTGAACGTCCCCAGCGCGGTCTCCCGGTGGACGCGTATCCGCCCGGTGTCGGGACACAACTCGATTCGAAGCGGCGACTCGGTGGCGCGCGTCTCGTCCCCGTGCATACACGTGGACTCACCCGGACCGAGCTGATAAACATATCGTACAGAATATATATTTTCGAACGTAGATATAGATATTCTACGGAGTCCTCGGGAGTCGGTGCCGGCGTCAGTTGAGGAGCAGGCCGGCGTCGACGAGGAGCAAGACGGCGACGAGCGCGGCACCGAGGTAGAACGGCGCGGCCTTCTCGGCGGGCGTGCGGACCTTCTTCTCGGCGAGGCCGTCTTTCGCGCGGGCGCGGCCGACTTCCACGAGGCCGGTCAGGACGAACCAGAGCGCGAGCATCCCGAGGACGAGGTGGCCGCGGCCGGAGCCGAACAGGCTGTCGACGGTGTAGCGCGTGCCGGCGAGGTGGCCGCCGGTCGCGAACATCACGAGCGAGGCCCCGCGGGACCACATCGTCAGCCGGGAGACGACCGATTCGAACGCGGCGGCGCGGATGTTCCCGGCGCGGGCGGTCGGCAACACGGCGAGCGCGAAAAAGAGGACGCTCCCCGTCCAGAGACCGCCGACGACGAGGTGGAGCGTTGCCATCACGGTGTCGATGAGTGCCATGTCCGTCGGGTTAGTTCAGCGATGCTTGAAGGTTTCACCTTCGGGCGGCCGAGGGAGGCGACCCAGCCGACGCGTCGCGTTCGCGTGAGCCATCTCGCCCGGGGCGAACGATGTCAGTGGAGCACCCCGAAGCGAACGATGTCAGCGAAGCACCGCGGGCGGCTTCGCCGTCACGTCGAGGGCGGCCGCGTAGTGGAGTACCGGGTCGCCGCCGGGGTGGTCGAAGCCGCAGGCCTCGAACATCGTGTTCGCGCGAATCTCGGCCTCCACGTCCTGTATCGGCCACGGGTCGTGGTCGATGTCGCCGATGACGACGGGCCAGTCGTCCGTGTAAAAGCGGTAGTTCTCGACGAGGAACGCGTCGAGCGACCCGGGGTCGAGGGTTCGGACCTCGCCGGTCGGCCGGTAGGTCGCCTCGAACCGCGCTTCCGGCGTCTCGGCCGTCGCGGGCCGGTAGCTCTCGTAGTCGACCGCGCCGTCTCGCTCCTCGACCGAGATGGTCGCGTAGTGGTACGGGAGCCGGTAGCCCAGTCGGGCCATCGTCACGCCGAGGCGGTCGGCGGCGTCGAGGGTGAAAAAGTAGACGCCGCGGGGGCCGCCGTCGGCGGGTTCGACGTAGGTCCGGAGGTTCACCTCGGGGAACCCCAACCCGACGGGCGACCCGCGCGGGCGGATGTCCGTCATGTCGAACGAGACGACGCCGAGCCACGCCCGCCCGTCGCGGGTCGCCACCGTGAGCCGGTCGGGAAGTCGCGGCTCCACGAGTTCGGGAGCGACCGGCCAGTGGGCGAACAGCGTGTGCCGCCAGCGCATCGACAGGAGGTCCATAGCGACCGTTAGGACCGCCGACGGGTGTGGGTTTCGGCGGTCGCGGGCACCGCCCTCTGCGGTCGATTTCCCCCAGCGAAACGCACAGGTGTCTGGCGACGAACTGTCATCTATGGGACTCGAAAACGCCAGCGGCACGTTCGACATCGGCGGCGACCTCACGGTTCACCGACTCGGCTTCGGCGCGATGCGCATCACCGGCGACGACATCATCGGCGAGCCGGACGACGTGGAGAACGCGAAGAAGGTCCTCCACGAGTCGCTCGTCCACGGCGTCGACCTCATCGACACGGCGGACTCCTACGGCCCCGCCGTCTCCGAGCGCCTCATCGGCGAGGCGCTCGCGCCCTACCCGGACGACCTCGTGGTCGCCACGAAGGGCGGTCTGCTCCGCAACACCGACGGCGACTGGAAGCCCAACGGCGACCCCGACTACCTCCGGAACGCCGTCCTCGGAAGCCTCGACCGCCTCCGCGTGGACACCATCGACCTCTATCAGCTTCACCGCCCCGACCCGCACGTCTCCTTCGAGGACTCGGTCCACGCGCTCGCCGAGATGAAAGACGAGGGACTGATTCGGCACGTCGGCCTCTCGAACGTCTCGGTCGAACAGCTCGACGAGGCGCGCGACATCGTCGACATCGCCACGGTCCAGAACCGCTTCAACATCGGCGACCGCGAGTTCGAGGCGAGCCTCGACGCCTGCGAGGAGTACGGCATCGGCTTCATCCCGTGGTACCCGCTGGGCGCGGGCGACCTCGGCGACCGGGCCGACGCCGTCTCCGCGGTCGCGGCGAAACACGACGCGACGCCCCAGCAGATCGCCCTCGCGTGGCTCCTGTACCGCTCCGACGTGATGCTTCCCATCCCCGGCACGTCCAGCGTCTCGCACCTCCGCGACAACGTGGCGGCCTCGCACATCGACCTCGACGACGAGGACATGGACCGACTGGCCTGACGTGGAGTACACCGTCGTACAGGGCGACATCGCCGCCCAGTCGGCCGACGCGCTGGTGAACGCCGCGGGGACGAGCCTCCGGATGGGCTCCGGCGTCGCGGGCGCGCTCCGTCGCGGCGGCGGTCCCGAACTGAACGACGCGGCGATGGCGAAGGGGCCGATAGCCCTCGGCGCGGCCGCCGTCACCGACGCCTTCGACCTCGACGCCGAGGTCGTGATTCACGCCGCGGCGATGCCCCACTACGGCGACGGGCGGGCGACCGCCGAGAGCATCCGCGACGCCACGCGAAACGCCCTGCGGGCCGCGGACGACCGCGGCTGTGAGTCGCTCGTGATTCCGGCGCTCGGCTGTGGCGTCGCCGGGTTCGACCTCGCCGACGGCGCGCGACTCATCTGCGAGGAACTCGCGGCGTTCGAGCCGAGTTCGCTCCGCGACGTTCGGTTCATCGCCTACGCGGACGACGAGTTCGAGACGGTTTCGCGGGTCGCCGACGCGGTCGGGTCGGGGACCGGAAAATGACGGTGAGCGACGCGACCGACCCGGAGCTGTGTCCGGTCTGTTCGACGCCCTACGACTCGGTCTCGCTCCACGACCGCGGCCTGCTCGTCAATCTCCTCGACAACGAGCGCTACCGGCGCGTCTGCTTCGAGCCGGTCGAACGCGACGGGCGGCCGCACGTCCGGTTTTTCCACCACACCCACGAGCAGGTCGGCGCGGACGACTGACCGAGCGGGGCGGCGGCGACACGAGCGCGTCTGATTCGACGCGCCCCGCCTAACTCCACGGGCGTTCCGTGAACTCGCCGGCCTCGATTTCGCGCTCTATCTCGCGGAGCGTCGCGTCGTCGACGCTGACGAGGTGACAGAGCGGGTGGCCGGGCGCGGCGACGGGGTTCTGGAGGACGCCGGCGACGAGGCCGGTAAAGGGCGCAGAGACGCGCTTTTCTCTCGTCTTGAAGTGGTCCGAGATGGTGCAGATGGTGTCGCCCTCGTGGACGAGGGGCACGTCGCCGTACTGCATCTCGACGAGGCCGCCCACGTCGGCGCGGAGCCACGTCTTGTCGGTCGCGGAGTCGATGACGCGCGACCAGCCCGGCCAGCTGACCGCCTCGTCCGGGAGGACGCCGTACTCGGCGAGGACGCTCTCGACGCCGTCGAGCGCGCGGTCGACCATCGCCGGCTGGAAGCGGTGGGCGCGGCCCATCTCGACGGTGATGGTCGGAATCCCGTCGTTGGTGGCGACGGTGCGGAGCGAACTCGCCTCGGCCTCGCCCGAGAGGATGAGGTTCGCGCCGAACGACCGCGCGAGGCGTGCGACCTCGGGGCGGTTCATGTCGGCGCGGACGTGGTACATCGTCGTCCGGTTGCGCGTCGAGGTGTGGAAGTCGATGCCGAGGTCGCAGGGCTCGACGAACCGGCGGTAGATTTGGTTCGCCATGCGCTCGGCCGTGTTCGCGCCGTCGCGGCCGGGGAACGACCGGTTCAGGTCGAGGTCGTAGATGGGGATGTAGCGCTGTTGGGCGAAGTAGCCGGGGACGTTCGCCACGTGGATGCAGACGATGGTGCCGTGGATGTCCGCGGGGTTGTACCGGCTCGCAACCTCCTGCATCACCTTCACGCCGTTGAGCTCGTCGCCGTGGAGCGCCGCGGTCATGAAGACCGACGGCCCGCCCTGCTCGCCGTTGATGACCGTGACGGGTATCTCGACGGGGTCGCCGAGGTACGTCTCGCTGATTTCGTATCTGAGGTGTCGCACCTCGCCCGGCGGCACCTCCGAGTCGTACCTGAACGGTTCGGGGTTCATGAGACGGTCATCGGCGGCGACGGGTAAGAAGGTTGACCGGTGGCGACCGACCGCCGCGTCGATTTACGTCGCTCGCGCGCCACGTTTCTCTCATGGCGACTCCTCGGCTCGACGACCCGCTCGACATCGGCGGGCTCACGCTCCGAAACCGGCTCTACCGCGCGCCGGTCCTCGAATGCGCGGGCACCGGACCCGACGCGCCCGAGCGCCTCGCGGCGGAACTCGAACCCGCGGCGCGGGCCGGCGCGGGCCTCGTCTGTCAGGGCGCGACCATCGTCCGCGAGACGGGCGGCTGTGCCGCGCCGGGGATGACCCGCATCGCGGACCCCGAGTTCGCGGCGTCGCTGTCGGCGGTGACGGAGCGACTCCACGACCACGGCGCGGCCGTCGCGGTCCAGTTGGAGTACGGCGGCCTGCGGAGCATGGAGACGTGGCACGCCGCGTACCGACGGGACCACCCCGACCTGCGACAGCTCGCCGTCTCCCGGCCGCCGCGGCTCCTCAGACTGCTCGACGGCCTCGGCTTTCTCGACTACGACGCCCACGTCATGACGACCGAGGAGGTGTACGACCTCGCGGCGGACTTCGGCCGCTCTGCGGCGATGGCCGTCGACGCCGGCTACGACGTTGTCCACGTCGCCGGCGCGAACATGGGCGTCGTCCACCAGTTCCTCTCGCCGTTCTACAACCGCCGGGACGACGAGTTCGGCGACGGCGTCCGGTTTCTGGAGGTCGTCGCCGACGAGGTCCGCGGGCGGGCGGGCGACGTGCCGCTCATGACGAAAGTGCCGGCCGAGACGGCCGCGCCGCCCGGCGTCCGCCGACGCCTGACCGAGGCCGACGCGGTCGACATCTGCCGCCGCCTCGACGACGCCGGCTACGACGCGCTCGTCCCCGTCTCGGGGTCGGTGTTCTGGGACGCGAGCATCGTCCGGGGGTCGTTCCCGGCCCGCGCGTGGCGCGACGACCGCTACCGCGACGGCTACGCCGCGGCCTTCGGCGGCCCGCTCCGGGCGCGACTCGTCGAACTCGGCAACCGAATCGAAGCGGCGTGGTACGACTTCGACCCGGCGTGGAACGCCGACCTGTGCCGCCGCGTCCGCGACGCCGTCTCGGTGCCCGTGCTCTGCGAGGGCGGCATCCGCGAGCGCGGCCACATCGACCGACTGCTCGGCGACGCCTGCGACGCCGTCGGGATGGCCCGGCCGTTCTACGCCGAACCGGAGCTCCCGGCGCGACTGCTCGGCCGCGACGTGGCGGCCGACACGCGGGTCGTCTGCGAGAACTGCAACAACTGCGCGGTGCCGCAGGCGACGGGCGCGCCGGGCGTCTGTCGAACGCCCGCGGTGTTGGCCCGCGCGGGGGCCCTCAGAATGGAGGGCGCGTACGACACAGCCCCCGAATCGGCGGATAGCGACGAGCCCGACCCGGAGAGTTAATAAGGCTCTCGTCGGTGAGTCTGGGTAATGGCGCGCGACCGGTCCGCGATGGAGTCGGCCGAACTGACGGCGGTGCTCGACGCGCTCGACGACGCGGACGCCCGAGCCATCATCAGAGGACTCGAAGAACCCATGACGGCAAGCGAAATCTCAGACACGTGTGACATCCCGCTTTCGACGACGTACAGGAAGCTGGACCTGCTCACGGACGCGGCGCTCCTCGCCGAGGGGACCCAGATTCGCGCGGACGGCCACCACGCGACGACCTACGAGGTCGCCTTCGACGAGGTGCGAATCGCGCTCAACGAGGACCGCGACTTCGACGTCGCGGTCGGCCGCCCCGAGCAGACGCCCGACGAACGCCTCGCGGACATCTGGTCGCGGGTCCGGAGGGAGACCTGATGGGGCACCTCAGCGCCTCGCCGACGATAGCGACGATGATAATCGTCGTCAAGACGGGCATCCTCGTCCTCGGCGGGCTCATCACCTACTTCAGCTACAAGGCGTACCGGAACACCGGGGCGGCGTCGCTCCGCGCGCTCGCGCTCGGCTTCGGCGTCGTCACGCTCGGCGCGATGCTCGGCGGCGCGCTCGACGTGATTCTCAACGTCGACCTCGCCACCGGACTGCTCTTCGACTCGGTGTTGACGCTCGTCGGCTTCGCGGTCATCACCTACTCGCTGTACGTCGACTGACCGCGCTCGCCGACCCGCTTCGGCGCTCGGAGTCGCTTTCGACCCTCCGACCCCGACCGCGGTCGTGCCCGCCACGTCTCTTCACCGCCGCTTTCCGCCGCTTTCCGCCGGCTCCCGTTGTCTCCCGTCGTTTCCCACCGGACTCTCGCCGTGAGCCACAGCGTCGCTCCGCTCGATGCGCACTGGTATCACGACTCCGTGATTGCAGATGTTATTGCCCAAATCGTGCAAAACCGTTATTAGGTCGCGGCCGGTATCGGTAGGTATGTCCGACGACGAACTGACCGACATCCGGAAGCAGAAACGCGAACAACTCGAATCCAAGCTCCGCAGTGACGGCGGGAGTGCGGCGAAAGAAGCCGCGGCTGGGCCGGCAGAACCCGTCCACGTCGACGGCGCGTCCGAACTGGAAGACGCCGTCTCCTCGTACGACGTGGTGCTCGTCGACTTCTACGCGGACTGGTGCGGTCCGTGCAAGATGCTCGAACCGACCGTGAAGAAGCTCGCGGAGACCACCGACGCCGCGGTCGCCAAGGTCGACGTGGACGCGAACCAGGAGCTCGCCGCCCAGTACCAGGTCCGGGGCGTCCCGACGATGGTGCTTTTCGCCGGCGGCGAGGCGGTCGAACAGCTCGTCGGCGTCCGCGGCTACGACGACCTGAAGAACCTCGTCGAATCCCGGCTCGCGTAGGCGTTCTCCCTCCCCGGGACTCGGGGTCGATTTCTTGACGGTATCGTCCGACCATCGGGTATGCAACTCGTCGCCGAGCACATCGACATCGGAACCCGGTCTCCGACGGTCCTCCTGAACGAGAGCGACGCGGCCGAACTCGGGGTTCACGCCCTCGAACGCGTCCAACTGCGCCGGGACGGGCGGACGACTATCGGCATCGTGGAGCTGACGGACGAACTCGTCTCCGAGGGGACCCTCGGGGTGACGCGCCGTCTCGACCACCTCGAAGGCGCAGTCGAGGTGTCGGTCGCGCCGCAACCGGACTCGGTGTACTACATCCGCAAGAAGCTCGACGACATCGAACTCGACGCGGACGAACTGTCCCGACTCGTCCGCGACATCTACGAGGAGCGCCTCGCCGACGTGGAACTCGGCGCGTTCGTCTCCGCGACCTACACGAACGGGCTGTCCATGGAGGAGACGATGCACCTCACGGAGTCGATGGCGGACATCGGCGAATCCATCGCGTGGGAGGAGCCGGTCATCGCTGACAAACACTCAATCGGCGGCGTCGCGGGCAACCGCGTCACGCCGATTCTCGTCCCCATCGTCGCCGCGGCGGGGCTGAAGATTCCGAAGACCTCCTCGCGGGCCGTCACCTCCGCGGCGGGCACCGCCGACACGATGGAGGTCCTCTGCGACGTGGAGTTCTCCGTGCCGGAGATACGCGACATCGTCGGGGAGACCGGCGGCTGTCTCGTCTGGGGCGGCGCGGTGAACCTCTCGCCGGTCGACGACCGCATCATCCGCGCCGAGACGCCGCTTTCTATCGACCCCAAGGGACAGCTCATCGCCTCGGTCCTCTCGAAGAAAAAGAGCGCCGGCTCGACCAACGTGGTCGTGGACATCCCCTACGGCGAGGGCGCGAAAGTCGAGAGCCTCGCGGAGGCGCGCGAACTCGCGGAGGACTTCAACCGCGTCGGCGGCCACCTCGGGATGGCCATCGAGTGCGCCATCACGAACGGGGCCGCGCCGGTCGGCCGCGGCGTCGGCCCCGTGCTCGAAGCCCGCGAGGTCCTCGCCACGCTCGCCGGCGGCGGCCCGAACGACCTCCGCATGAAGGCGATTCGCCTCGCCGACATGCTTTTCGAGTCCACCGGCGTCGACGCCGACGCCGCCGACATCCTCGACTCCGGGCGGGCCGAGGAGACCTTCCGCGAGATACTCGCCGCGCAGAACGGCGACCCCGACGTGGAGGCCGCGGACCTCTCGCCCGGCCGGCACACCGCCGCGGTCCGCGCCACCCGCGACGGCGTGGTCACGCACGTCAACAACCGCCTCGTCAACGAGGTCGCCCGCCGGGCCGGCGCGCCGCGAGACCCCGGCGCGGGCCTCGAACTCCACCGCCGCGTCGGCGAGATGTCCGCCAGCGGCGAGACGCTGTTTACGGTCCACGCCGAGTCCGAGGACAAACTCGCCGACGCGAAGGCGCTCACCGAGCGCGTCGAGACCGTCCGGGTCCGACACCCCGACGAGGCGCTTGTCGACCGGGTCTGAGAGCGTCGCCGCGGCGACCTTTTTCCATTCGACGCCCGTAGTTCCCGCATGGACGACCGCGTACACCCCGAGGTCCGGCGCACCGCGACGGAAATCGACACGATGGAGATTCGCGGCGCGGCGACCATCGCCGACGCGGCCGCGCGGGCGCTTCGGACGCAGGCCACGGAGAGCGACGCCGCCGACGCCGAGGCGTTCCGCGCCGAACTCCGCGCGGCCGCGCGGGCGCTCTACGAGACGCGGCCGACCGCCGTGAGCCTCCCCAACGCCCTCCGGTACGTCCTCCGCGGCATGTCGAGTACGACCGTCGAGGGGCTCCGGCAGAACGTCGTCGAGTCGGCCGACGAGTTCTGCGCCCGCCTCGAACGGGCCCAGGCCGACCTCGGCGAGGTCGGCGCGAACCGCCTCCGCGACGGCGACACCATCATGACCCACTGCCACTCGACGGACGCGCTGGCGTGCGTCGAGGCGGCGGTCGAGCAGGGAAAACGCATCGAGGCCGTCGTCAAGGAGACCCGACCCAGAAATCAGGGGCACATCACCGCGAAGCGACTCGACGAACTGGGCGTGCCCGTCACGCTCATCGTCGACTCGGCGGCGCGGCGCTACCTCAACGACGTGGACCACGTGCTCGTCGGCGCGGACGCCGTCGCGGCCGACGGGAGCGTCGTCAACAAAATCGGGACGAGCGGCCTCGCGGTCAACGCCCGCGACCGGGGGACGCCCATCATGGTCGCCGCGCAGACGCTCAAGCTCCACCCGGGGACGATGACCGGCCACACCGTCGATATCGAGATGCGCGACACCGCCGAGGTCGTCGACGACGAGACGCTCGCGGAACTCGGCAACCCGACCGTCAAGAACCCCGCGTTCGACGTGACGCCGCCGCGCTACGTGGACGCCATCGTCACCGAGCGCGGGCAGTTCCCGCCCGAGAGCATCGTCATCCTGATGCGGGAGCTGTTCGGCGAGGGAACCAGCGAACCGTGGGCGGAGCCGTCCTCGCGGGTCGAACCGTAGGCAGGTCCCAAACCGCCGTTGCGGGCCGAACCGTAGCCGGAGTCGTCGTCAGGGTCCGGACCGTCGTCGCGGACTGACCCGCGGTCACGGCCCGTCGACGAGGTCGCCCATGACTTTCATCTCCGCCTTTCGCAGGTGTTCCGCCGCGGTGCTCGTCGAGCAGTCGAGCCGGGCGGCCACGTCGGCGACCGCCCCCGTCCGCGGCTCGCGGTAGTAGCCGCAGTCGACGGCGGCCTCGACGGCATCGCGCTGGCGGGGCGACAGCGACCCGGCGGAGACGCTCCCCGGACCCGTGTACTCCCGCACCCGCACGATTTCGAGGCCGCGGCCCTCGGGCATCTCCTCGACCGCCGACTGGAGGGCGTCGTCGGTGCCGACGAGCGTCACCGACACCGCGCCGTCGCCGTCGAAGACGACCGGCGGAACGACGATGAGGTCGCCCCGCGTGACGGCCGCCGTCTGTCTCGCGCCCGCTGCGTCGAGCCGCTCGTTCACCACGATGAAAAAGGAGTCGCCGGGGAGCTGTGAGACCTCGTACGACCGGATGCGCTCCGTCTCCGCGAGCGCCGCCTCGTAGGCCTCGATGTCGGAGCCGAACACCTCGAAGACGATGGTGTTCCTGTCGGTCACCGTCGGGTTCCAGTGGTGGAGTTCGGTCCGCTCGAACGCCTCGTGGTCGACGACGAACTCGTGCATCGGGTGCATCTGCTCGTCGTCGGGCGCGAAGCGAAGCCTGACGGATTTCATGCCAGCGGGTTGATTCGACCGCGACATAAAAACTGACCGCACTCGTGAGGCAGAACGCCGAACCGACGGCCGGACGAACGAACGGGCGTCAGCCGCCATGTCACTCGAACGCCCGCGACAGACCCCCGAGTCCGACGACGACGACCCCGCCGCGCGCGCGCCGCCGACGACGCCGGTCCCCTCGACGCCGACGCGCTCCGGCGGGCGCTGGGGGACGCCGCCCTCGCCACCGAGGAGCACGTCCACGCGCCCGCGGTGCAGATTCGCCCCGACGCGGTGCAGTCGTCGCTTTCGGCCCTCCGCGACGGTCTCGGCCTCGACCACCTCTCGTGTGTGACCGCACAGGAGTACGAGGACCGCTACGAGTCCGTCTATCACCTGAAGTCGTACGACGACCCGACCCGAGAGGCGAGCGTCGTCGTCCCGACGCCCCGCTCGGACCCGGTGAGCGAGTCTGCCGCGCCGGTGTTTCGGACGGCCGAGTGGCACGAGCGGGAGGCGTACGACCTCGTCGGCGTCGGGTACGAGGACCACCCGGACCTGCGCCGCATCCTCCTGCCGGAGACGTGGCAGGGTCACCCGCTCGGGCTGGACTACGACCAGACGCGGCCCCAAGTCGTCCGGTACGACGAGAACGCGAACCCGCTCGCCGAAGACGGCCGCGCCGACACGAACACGATGCTTCTCAACATCGGGCCGCACCACCCGGCGACCCACGGCGTGATGCACCTGCAGGTCGCACTGGACGGCGAGCAGGTCGCCGACGTCGAGCCCGACATCGGCTACATCCACCGCTGTGAGGAGCAGATGTGCCAGCGGGGGACCTACCGACACCAGATTATGCCGTACCCCGACCGCTGGGACTGGGGCGGCGGCGGCCTCCTCAACGAGTGGGCCTACGCCCGCACCGCCGAGGCGCTGGCGGACATCGACGTGCCCGAGTACGCGCAGGTGCTCCGGACACTGGCGGCCGAACTGAGCCGCATCCTCTCGCACATGCTCGCGGTCGGCGCGTACGCCCTCGACGTCATCGGCGACTTCACGGCGACGTTTCAGTACGCGCTCCGGGACCGCGAACTCGTCCAGAACATCCTCGAAGACCTCACGGGCCAGCGGCTGATGTTCAACTACTTCCGGCTCGGCGGGGTCGTCTGGGACCTCCCCGACCCCCGCGAGGCGTTCTTCGAGAAGATTCGGCGCTTCGTCGACGACCTCCCCGAGAAACTGCGGGGGTACCGCGACCTCCTGACGGCGAACGAGATTCTGCAGGCCCGCACGGTCGACACCGGTATCCTCCCGCCCGAGGTGGCGAAGGACTACGGCGTGACGGGACCGGTCGCCCGCGGCTCCGGCATCGACTACGACCTCCGCCGCGACGACCCCTACGGCTACTACGACGAACTCGACTGGGCGGTCGCCGTCGAAGAGGACTGCGACAACTTCGCGCGCCTGCTCGTCCGCCTCCGCGAGGTCGGGGAGTCGGCCAACATCGTCGCCCAGTGCGTCGACCTGCTCGAAGGCTGGCCCGAGGACGAACGGACCGTCCAGTCGAACGTCCCGCGAACCATCAAACCGGACGACGACACCGAGGTGTACCGCGCCGTCGAGGCCGCGAAAGGGGAGTTGGGTATCTACATCCGCGCCGACGGCACCGACACCCCGGCGCGGTTCAAGATTCGCGGCCCCTCGTTTTCGAACCTGCAGGCGCTCCCCGAGATGGCCGAAGGCGAGTACATCCCGGACCTCATCGCGGCGCTCGGGAGCCTCGACACGATAATGGGAGAAGTAGACCGGTAGTCGTCGGCGAGACGACCGGGACCGGGCGTCGTTTCCGACTCAGTCGTCCGCCGACGGGACGGAGCTTCCCTCACCCGAGCCGTCGGCGACAGCTTGCGACCCCGCCGGCGGCGACCCGTCGGGGGTCGTGCCGGCCGCCGCGGGAGCGTCGCCGCCGCGGTCGCTTCCGCCGCCGTTTCCGACGTCGAACCGGCCGACGAGGTCGTTGAGCGACTGGGCGGACTCCGACACCTGCTGGATGTTCCGCGTGACCTCGTTTATGGCGGCGGTCTGCTCTTCGGTCGCCGCGGAGACCGTCGCCGTCTCCGAGGTGGTCTCCTCGCTCACGCTCGACACGTCGTCGACCATCGAGACGACCTCCTCGGTCGAGACGGCCTGATTCTCGGTCGCCTGCGAAATCTCCTCGACGCCGTGTTCGGCCTCCCGAATCGCCCCGGAGATGTGGTCGAACATCTCGATGGCGTCGCCGATGGTCTCGGAGCCGCTCTCGACGCTCTCCTGCATGGACTGCATGTCGTCGACCGTGTCGTCGGCGCGGTCGCGCACCTCGTCGATTTGGGCTTCCACCTCGTCGGTTGCCTGACTGGCCTCCTTGGCGAGCGCCTTGATTTCGTTGGCGACGACGGCGAAGCCCTCGCCGGCCTCGCCCGCGCGGGCGGCCTCGATGGAGGCGTTGAGCGCGAGCAGGTCCGTCTGCTCCGCGATGTCGTTGATGAGTTGGACGATTTCGTTGATTTCGCCCACCTGCTCGCCGAGGGCTTCGACCCGCTCGACCGCCTCGTCGGCCTCGGTCTCGATGGTCGATATCTCGTCTGTCGCCTCCGCGGCGTGCTCGCGCCCCTCGTCGGCGAGCGACACGGCCTGGTTCGCCGACTGGACGACGCCGTCGGCGGAGGCGGCGACCTCCTCGATGGTCGCCGAGAGGTCGTTCATCTCGTTTGCGACCGTCTGGAGCCGCTCGGTCTGCTGTTCCGCGCCGTGGGCGATTTCCTCGACCGACCGCGCGGTCTCCTGGCTCGCGGACTCGATTTCCTTCGCGCTCGACACCGTCTCGTTGCTCACCGCCGCGAACTCGTCGGCGACGGACTGCACCTCGACGAAGCCGTCTTGGAGCTTCTGAATCCCGGTGTCGAGGTCGGACATGATGGCGCCGAACTCGCCGGGGAGGTCGGTCCGGAGGTTCTGGTCGAGGTTGCCGTCGCCGAGTTCCGTCCCGGCGGTTCGAAGCGCAGAGACCTGCCGTTGGAGGTTCTCCTGCATGTCGTCGAACGCCTCGACGAGTTCGCCGAGTTCGTCGTCGTTGGCGTCGATGTCCTCGTCGTCGTCGAACCGACCGCGGGCGAGCGACTGCGCGCGGTCCCGAAGCGCCTCTATCGGCTCCGAGAAGTACCGCGCGGCCACGTAGCCGACGCCGATGACGACCGCGATGATGCCGACGATTAACAGGAGCATGACGTTCCGGGCGGTGTCCGCCCGGTCGTTCATCGCCTGCCCGAGCTGTTCGACCGGGGCCGTCACGTCGGACTCGGGGACGGTCGCGACGAGTTCGTACTGCCCGTTGCCGAAGTGGAGCGGCGCGTAGCCGACGAAGTAGCGAGCCGACTCGTCGTCGTCGCCGGTCGTCTCGTGAGTTGTCAGTCCGCTCTGGCCGACAATCGCGGTCACGTTCCTCGCGATTTCGGACTCGACGGAGCCGAGCGACTCCCGCGAGTCGGTCAACAGCGTCCCGCGTTCGCTCACGATGCTCAGGTGGCCGGTCTCACCCACCTGGATGTCGTCGATGAGCGTGTTGAGCAGTTCGAAGTTGAACTGGAGCGTGATGGTGCCCGCGAGTTCTCCCCCGCGGTACACCGGCGCGGTGACGTAGACGGCGGCGTCGCCGCCGACGTTCGTGACCTCGCTGACCTGGATTTCGCCGTCCTGAAGTTCGGTCGCGGACTCGAACCACGCCTCGTCCGCGAACGAGGTGTCGGCCACCGACTCGGTGGCGATGCCGTCGTCGGTGCGGGTCGCTTGGACGATGCCCTGTCCGTTCTCGTCGGTGAACAGCACCTCGTCGTAGGCGGGGTGCTCCTCGCCGTCGATGGTCACGGCGCGGGTTTCGAGGTAGCTCCGGAACGAGTCGTTAATCTGGCCGCGGGCGTCGGCGACGGCGGCCGTCTGCAGTTCGTAGTAGTAGACGCTCGGCGCGAGCACCCAGTCGAAGTCCTCGTGGTAGGTGTACGCGACGAACTTCTCCTCGACGGGGTTGCCCTCCTGAGTGGTGTCTTCCCACTCGTACTCGACGATGCCCCAGTCCTCGCCGTCGCGGACGGCGGCGTTCGACTCGATTTCGGCGGGCACCTGATTGAACGCCGTTATCCCGGTGTCTTCGACGGTGTTGACCCCGTCGTCGAGGCCGTGGTGGACGACGAAGTCGAGGTCCCCGTTCAGGATGAACGCGTACCCGGTCGAGCCGACGTAACCGGGGTAGAACGCGTCGGAGAGCGTCCCGCTCTGTTGAACGCCGCTTCCTGCTGTCCCGGCGATTCGCGCCTCGACTCGGTCTTTCACCTGCTGTTGTTGCGCCGGGGAGAGGTCCGCCCAGTCCTGTCCGCCGTACTGGTTCGCGAGGACGGACTGCTTCGTGGTCTCGACGGTGGCGCGCATCTGGAGCGCCATGTAGCCCAACTGCGCTTGGCTCTGTTCTTGGACGAGTTCCATCTCCCCGTCCCGGGCGGCCTCGTAGTTCTGCACGGGTGCCGAGTCCGCCAGCGCGAGGGCGTCGATTCGACGGGCGTCGAGGAGGTTCTGTATCTCCTCTTGCCGGGCGGCGACGGTGTGGTTCAGGTCACCGGTGATCTGTGATTCGAGCGTCGCCTCGCTCTGTCCTTGTGCATAATTTCCAATACTATCCATTCCTTGGACGCCCGCAACGCCGACGACTGACACGGGAATCAGCGAGATGGCGAGACAGAGCGCGATAAGTTTCGTTCGTATCTTCATGATGTGGGTGATATCGGCGAATCCCCGGCGTCCCCCAATGTGCGCCGAACAGCCGGTAGTGGCCGAATTACTCTGACTGTAGCTCTGCGAAAACAATCGTATAAAACTCACTCGCCAATTATTATCATCGATATTCAAACGACGAACCCGCTTCGAAACCCACAGAATAGCGGGCTAATCTCTCACTCGGTATTGCAGTAATCACTCAACGAGTTTCGAACCATTGTCACGAAATAGCAACACTTGCGAAGGCGGATGAGCCCGAGTCGACCTACCGCGGCCTACCGCGGCGTCTCCGTTCCCCACTTATCGAGGGCGACCGCGAGTTCGGGCGTCTCCTCGGCGGCCTCGGTGATAGACCGCCCCTCGGCGTAGGCGTCGATGGCCGACCGGAGCGCCACCGCTCCCGCGCGGGTGCCGTCGGGGTGGCCGTGGATGCCGCCTCCGAGTTGGACGCAGACGTTCGTCCCCGTGGCGTCGAGCAGGTCGGGGAGCAAGCCGGGGTGGAGCCCGCCCGAGGCGACCGGGAGCACGTCGGTCGTCCCGTAGAGGTCGCCCGCGAGCCAGTCGTTGATGCCGACGGTGTCCTCGTTCGCGAGCTTGCCGAGGCCGGCGGTGCCGGTGTGGAGCTGGTCGACCCCGCAGAGGCGCGCCACCTGCGCGAGCACCCGCATCGAGACGCCGTGGGCCGGAAGCCGGTCGAAGGCGGCGTGCATCGCGCGGTGGGCGTGGATGGCGAGGCCGTGTTTCTCGGTGCGCTCGCGGACGGTCTGGAGCCCCGCCCAGCCCGCGGTGATGATGTCCACCATGACGTACTCGCCGCCCTGCGCGGCCACCTCGTCCACCCGGTCGAGCATCGTCTGGGTGTCGGCGGTGACGTTGATGAGATAGGACTTCGTCTCGCCCGTCTCGTCTTCGGCGTCGTCGCGGAGCGACAGTGACTCGGTCAGGCGGTCCGAAAAGGGGTTGAACGACTGGTCGGTCAGGTTCTCGTCGTCCTTCAGGAGGTCGACGCCGCCGACCCACGCGTCGTAGCCGACCTGCGCGTGCGCCGCCGTCGAGAGGCCGACTTTCGGCTTGGGGACCGTCGCCGTGATGGGGCGGTCGGTGACGCCGAATATCTCCTCGCGGACCGACGACCCGTACAGCGGGCCGGGGTACGCCGAGACGACCGACTCGGGCCACTCGCAGTCGAGGAGGCGAATCGTGTCGACCGCCTTCATGCCCATGATGTTGCCGGCGATACACGACAGCACCTGCGGCATGTTGCCGGGTTCGAACAGCCCGGCGGGGTAGGCGACCCGAATCAGGTCGCCGTCGATGTCGAACGTCGTCGCGCCCATGTCGGTGAAGTCCGCGCCGGTCTGGAGGGCCGCCCACGTCCCGTTGGAGGACTCCGAGGCCACGCGACTCGCCGCCGCCTCCGTCGACATCCCCGTCGCGGGGTCGATTCGGAAGGTGCAGACGAGGTCCTCGTCGGTCGGTTCGTAGTCGAGGTCGAGGAAGTCTTCGTACGTGATACCCATAGCCTCGCCTACGCTCCCGCGAAGCTTAAAACGGCATCCCGAAGCGACTTTGGCTCCTCGACGCGAAGACACACGGCTCGGCCCGAAGTGGGTGAGTCGGGACGTCGTGTGGGTCGGTCCCGCCTCAGGGCGACAACAGCGCCCGGACCTCGCGGAACTCGGGCACGTCCGCGTCGAGGGCGGCACAGAGGGCGTCCGCCGCGCCCAGCAACCACTCGGCGCGCTCCACGCGGGACTCCACGTCGCCCGGTCCGATTCGGTACCGCTCGACGAGTTCCTCGAT
Source organism: Haloferax sulfurifontis (assembly GCF_014635105.1). Taxonomy (NCBI): domain Archaea; kingdom Methanobacteriati; phylum Methanobacteriota; class Halobacteria; order Halobacteriales; family Haloferacaceae; genus Haloferax; species Haloferax sulfurifontis. The sequence continues at coordinate 117,265 of NZ_BMCI01000004.1, read as the reverse complement.
GTCCGACCCCTCGGTCCACTCGTGGAGGATGCGGGCGGTCTTGACCGCTGTCAGCCACTCCTCGAAGGGGTCGGCGTCGTGCATCGCGGTGGTGAACTCCGCGGCGTGGCCCCGGGCGTACTGGTACATCAGCGCCCGCTCTCGGTTGCCGAGGTAGGTGTCGTGCATATCGGGCGTGTCGCAGACGACTTCGAGGGCGGTCCGGGCGGTGACGTGTTCGTCGGCCATCTCCTCGATGGTCCGGATGCCCGAGACGATGCGCGCACCGGTCGTCGGCGAGACGTACTGTCTGGAGGTCTGTGCGCCCAGCGTCGTCGCCGACAGCGTCTCTCCCGTCACGTCGAGGAGCTCCATCGTTTCGAGCTCCGAGACCACCTCGGCGACGAGGTCCGCGAGGTCGACGTCGGGGTGCTGGTGGGCGTAGTAGGTCGCTGAAAACACGTCGGCGACGCCGTCGAGGCTGTCGGCGAACCCGGAGGCGACGACCGACAGAACGTGTGTTCGGAGCGCCTCGGGGTCGGCGAACTGCGAGTCGACGGCCTCCGCGTCGGCAGTGACGTAGCGGTCGAACAGCTCGGCTTTCGTGTCCGCGTCGCCGACGAGGACCGCCTCGCCGAACGGGTCGAGGTGCGGGCGACCGGCGCGGCCGCACATCTGGTGGACGTCGAGGACGGGAATCCATTCCATCGCGTCGCCGGTGTAGCGCTTCTGGTCGCGGATGACGACCCGGCGGGCGGGGACGTTCACCCCGGCGGCGAGCGTCGGCGTCGCGCAGATGACCGCGAGCCGGCGGTCCCGAAAGGCGTTCTCGACGGCGACCCGGTGGGCGCTCCGCAGGCCGGCGTGGTGGAAGCCGACGCCGGTCCGGGCGCACTCCGAGAGCTGACGGCCGGTCGCGGTGCCACCGAGTTCGTCGAGTTCGTCGCCGAGGGCGGGCGCGGGCGAAAGCTCCTCGTCGGCGAGGCGGTCGGCCAGCGCCTCGGCCTCGCGGCGCGACCGGACGAACGCGAGACACTGCCCGCCGGTCTCGACCGCGTCTTCGACGAGCGCGACGGTCGCCTCGGTTGCCTCGTCGTCGTTCGGGCCGGTCGGGGGGACGACCACGTCGAGGTCGGTATCGTCGTCGAACTCGACGGTCTCGTCGGCGTAGACGCCGGTCCGGAGCGAGACGGGCCGCCACGTGCTCTCGACGAGTTCCGCGTCGAGCCAGTCGGCGATGGCCTCGGGGTTGTCGACGGTCGCCGAGAGCGCGACGAGTTGGAGGTCGGGGACGCGGCGCTGGAGCGTCGAAAGCGTGACTTCGAGCGTCGGCCCGCGCCCCGGCGCGCCGAGGAGGTGGACCTCGTCGACGACGACGCAGGCGAGGCGTTCGACCCACGGCGCGCCGTTTCGAATCGCCGAGTCCACTTTCTCGCTCGTGGCGACGACGATGTCGTGGTCGCCGAGTTCCGCCTCGTCGGCGTCGAAGTCGCCGGTGGAGATACCGACGCTCACGCCGGGGAGTTGGTCGAACGTCTCGTACTTCTCGCGGGCGAGCGCGCGAAGCGGGACGATGTACAGCGCCGGCCCGTCGGCGGTGAGCATGGCGAGTTCCGCGATGAACGTCTTGCCGCTGGCGGTCGGAATGGCGGCGACGACGCGGCCGCCCGCCGCGACGCCGGCCTCGACGGCGGCGGCCTGCGGCGGGTACAGCTCCTCGATACCGTTCGACTCGTAGTGGGAGACGAGGGCCGCCGACAGCGGGAGGTCACGCACGCGCATCTGTCACAGAGGTGGCGGCGGACTCACATAAGTATCTTCGCCGACGGGGAGGTCGTCGGCTGTCGTTCGGGTCGGCAGTCGGGTGGGCAAAGACAGCACACCAGCATCGCGCGGGTGTCGTACAACGACGCGCTCGTCCTTCATGACTCGTTTTCCACCGTTATATACCGAACAGCCCTTCTATTGTCTCCACCGTCGGATTCGGAGTCGCACGAGCATCCGTCGGGCTGTCCCCGACGTTGGAACTAGTCAACGAGCGGTCGGTGGCGGCGGTGTGGAAATAACTGCGGCGGTACTCGCGGTCGTTGTGTTGTCACGAAAAATCGTTTCGCGTCGGATGTTAGACGGTGTAATCTGCGAGGACGGAACTCGTCTCGCCGCTGTCCGAAGTCCAGACGACGCGGATGACGTCGCCCTCGCGGAGTTCGGTGCCACTGCCCAGACTGTCAACGACGTTCTGGCCATCTGTGACGGAATCACCGTACAGAGAGATCGTCGCTTTCGAGCTTGCCGACAGGTCTCCGGAGGTGAACGGTTTCTCCGTGTCTGTCTCCCCAGAACCGGGGTCAATCACACCCCAGGCCTGTTCGCCGTTCACGGTGATATTTATATTCGAGGTGTCGACTGATTCGCCCGACTCTACGACGACTGCGACAGTGATGTTATCATGATACGGTTCCCCGGCTGGAGATGACGGGTGGTGAGACCCGTTAAAATGACTGTTCAGTAGGGAACCATCCAACGCTCGAACCTGTCCTTTCTCCTCATCGAAATCGAATGCCATGTTCGGTGCCGACTCGGTCTGCCCCCCCAATCCGAGCACAAACGTCCCGATGACGGCCGCGAGGATGACGGTAATCGCGACCATCAGAATCACACCGATGACTGGCGATACAGCGTCTTCGTCACGGATGAGGTGTTTAACGTTCATTTACCCGTTGTAGGTCCAACTCTGGAGCGTTGCAGAGGTGCTCCCGCTCTCAGATGTCCAGACAATGCGTACTGTTTCGCCGGACGGGATAGCAGTGCCACTACTGAACTCTTGGGAATCGCCCGCATTCACTAGTGAGTCGGATCCAGTATTAGACCAACTGACAGTGCCAATCGTGGGACTAACGACTTCCAGTCTTGCTGGGTCAATCGCGTCGCCAGTCTCGTGAGTGATCGTTAATAACTCCGAGCCGGATGTGCTGTCGTAATCGAAACTGAACGTTGCCTGCGGCGCTGTCTCGCTCACTTGGTCACCCAGGCCCAGCACGAACGTCCCGATGACGGCCGCGAGGATGACGGTGATCGCGACCATCAGAATCACACCGATGACCGGCGACACCGCGTCGTCGTCTGCGAATAGTTGGTTTAATTTCATGAGTTGTTTATCGTATACATACGCGGTTAATCCGCGGAAAATCCACCCGGAACGCGGTATGTATGAATGCTACATGGACGGTCACAAGCATAAATCTAACCAACGACACGACAGCAAAAATTACGTTCGTCGCTAGCATACAGTTCAACCGACAGTCACGGTTCGGGTGCCGTTCGAGACGCCGCCGCAAAAACCGGGTCGCCGCGGGGGGCTCAGATGTAGTCGTGCTCGGCGAGCCGCTCGACGGCCTCGCGGAGTCGCTCTTCGCTCGCGGCGTACGAGATTCGGGCGTAGCCCGGCGCGTTGAACGCGCTCCCGGGGACGGTCGCCACCTTCGCGTCCTGAATCGCGCCCTCGCACCACGCCTGGTCGTCGTCGTCGACGGGGAGCATCATGTAGAACGCGCCCTTCGGGACGGCCACGTCGACGTCGTGTTCGGCGAGGAGGTCCACGAGCATGTCGCGGCGGGTCTCGAACGCCTGTCGCATCTCCTCGACGGAGTCGTCGGTGCGCTCCGAGAGCGCCTCGACGCCGGCGTGCTGGACGAAGTTCACGGCACAGGAGACCGAATGCGAGTGGAGCTTGCCGGCCTGCGCGATGAGGTCCGACGGGGCGTGGAGGTAGCCGAGCCGCCAGCCGGTCATCGAGAACGCCTTCGAGAAGCCGTTGATGGTGATGGTGCGGTCTTCCATCCCGTCGAGGGAGCCGAGCGAGGTGTGCTCGAAGCCGTCGTAGACGATGCGCTCGTAAATCTCGTCGGAGATGACGGCGAAGTCGTGTTCGACCGCGAGGTCGCGGACGCCTTCGAGCGCCGCGTCGGAGAACACGCCGCCGGTCGGGTTCGACGGGGAGTTGACGACGAGGAGCTTCGTCTCGTCGGAGACCGTTTCGCCGAGTTCGTCGAGCGCGGGTTCGAGCTTGAAGTCGTGCTGGGCGAGGTCGACGCGGCTGAGCGTGCCGCCGGCGAGCTTGACCATCGCCTCGTAGGAGACCCACGCGGGGTCGAGGAGCACGACCTCGTCGCCGTCGTCGACGAGCGTCTGGAACGTCTCGAACAGCGCCTGCTTGCCGCCGGGCGTGACGATGACCTCGTCGGCCTCGGCGTCGACGCCGTTGCCGCGGAGCTTCGCCGCGATGGCTTCCTTGAGCTCCGGAATCCCGTTCGACGAGGTGTAGCTCGTGTGTCCCGCGTCGAGCGCGTCCTTCGCCGCCTGCGTGATGTTGTCCGGGGTCGGGAAGTCCGGCGCGCCGACCGAGAGGTCGACGACGTCTTCGCCCTGCGCTTCCAGTTCGCTCGCGAGGTTCGAGATGGCGAGCGTCGCGCTCGGTTCGACGCGGCCGACTCGGTCGCTGAAATCGAAGTTCATGCCAACGCCTCCACCATATCGGTCGCGGCGTAAACCGCTTCCGCACCTTTGCTGACGCGTTCGCGCGCTTCAGCGCCGCTCATGCCGGGGCCGGAGACGCCGAACGAGACGGGTTTGTCGCGGTCCAGCGAGACCTCCGTCAGCGACTTCGCGGTCGCGTCGGCGATGACGCGGTCGTGGTCGGTGTCGCCGGTGACGATTGCGCCGACGACCGCGACGGCGTCGACGTCGTCGCGGCGGGCGAGTCGGTCGGCCGCGAGCGGCGAGTCGTACGCGCCGGGGACCTGAATCGTTTCGACGACCTCCGCGTCGCGCTCGGCGGCCGCGTCGCGGGCCGCCTCCTCCATCTGCTCCGTGACCGACGAGTTGAATCGGGCCACGACGAGTCCGAGAGAGACCATGGCCGACCCTTCCCGTCTCGGATAAAAGAACTACCGACACCGACCGAATTTGGCCCCGGCGACGGCCAAGCACAAAAGTTGTATTGTCGGCGTCGCGATGGGTGGGCATGAGTACTGACAGTGGGACCGAGACGGTCGCTCGGTCCCGCGCCCTCCTGGCGATTCTCGGCGTGGCGGCCCTCGCCCTCCTCGTCCGCCTCGTCGACCTCGGTGGTCGCATCTTCCACTGGGACGAAGGCCGCGTCGGCTACTGGATTCTGCGCTATCACGAGACCGGCGAGTTCTCCTACCGGCCCATCATCCACGGCCCGTTTCTCCCCGTCGTCAACGACTACCTCTTTGCGGTCCTGCCGGCGGCGGACTTCACGGCTCGGCTCCCGGTCGCCGTCGTCGGCGGCCTGCTCCCGCTTTCGGTCTGGCTGTTCCGCGAGCACCTCCGCCGCGACGAGATGGTCGCGCTCGCGGTCTTCCTCGCGGCGAACCCGATTTTGGTCTACTACTCGCGGTTCATGCGCAACGACGTGCTCGTGGCCGCCTTCTCGTTCGTCGCGCTCGGCTTCGTTGTCCGCGCGTACGACACCGGCCGCCTCGCGTACCTCATCCCCGCGGGCGTCTCCTTTGCGACCGGGTCGGCGACGAAGGAGAACTACGTCGTCTACCTCGCGTGTTTCCTCGGGGCGGCGTTCCTCGTCTTCGACCACCGACTGCTCGCCCGCACCTCGGCCGGCGAGTCCGCCCGCGACATCCTCTTTTCGGAGTTGCCGGCGAGCCTCCGCGACCGACTCCGCGCACGCGGGGCCGGCAGTCTCGGCTACGGCGCGGTTCGCTACGCCGCGGGCGTCCTCGGCGGCCTGCTCGCGTTCCTCGTCGTCTTCGTCTTCTTCTACGCGCCGCGGCCCGACCTCTGGAACGCGCTCGGCGGCTCCGCCCCGATGCTCCCGGTGCTCGAAGCCGGGACCGTCGGCGCGGCCTCCGAGATGGTCGGCAGTTGGCTCGGCGGGAGCCACCAGTCTCACGAGTACCTCCCGTATCTGAAGGACTTCCTCGAAACGTTCGTCTACGGCGCGCCGGTGCTCATCGTCTTCGCGCTCGTCGGCGTCGTCGTGGACCGCTACGGCGTCGTCGCCGGTCGAATCCGGTGGCTCGTCGCCTTCGCCACCTACTGGGGCGTCGTGAGCATCTTCGGCTACCCGCTGGCGACCGACATCCAAGCGCCGTGGGTCGTCGTGCACGCTGTCGTCCCGCTCGCGATTCCCGCCGCGGTCGGCGCGGCGTTCGTCTTCCGCTCCGGCGCGCGGGCGCTCGACAGTAAAGACGCGGCCGGCGTCGGTCTCGCGGCGCTCGTCCTCGTCGCCTCGGTCGGCGGCGTCGCGGCCGCGAACGTCGACTACTGGAACGCCTCGACCGACGACGACAGCGAGGTGCTCCAGTGGGCCCAACCCGAAAACGACCTCAAGGCCACCCTCGACGACGTGGCACGCGTGTCGGCCGCCAACGACGGCACCGACGTGCTCCTGTACGGCACACGCCCGCCGGACAGCGACGAGATCCACTTCTACGTCGCAAACGAGTCGGACCCCCTCGGCGGGCCGTCGTGGCACAGCCGCCTCCCGCTCCCGTGGTACTTCGAGGGCGCGGACGTCGAGCGAACCAGTAGCGCGCCCGACGCGAACGTCTCCGAGGTGACCGCCGACGCGCCGCCGGTCGTCGTCGCCTACGAGTGGGACCGCGCCGAACTCGAATCCGAACTCGACGGCTACGTCGCGCGCCAGCACGCCTTCAAGCTCTGGAGCGAGGACGTGGTCGTCTTCATCGACGAGGACGCCCTCGCCGACGCGAACGAGACGCGGGGCTGACGCCGGTCGGGACGTTCGACCGCTCCGGTTTTTCTCGCGTTCGACCGGGGTGAGCGCCGCGAGCGTCCGGCGCGGTCGGCGTCGATTCTGTCCTATTTTATCCACGCTCATGCACATCTGGACACCGAATGTGGCAACGTTTATGCACCGACGTACTGAATCCGCGACTGTGACCGTCACCGTACCCGGACCCACGCTCGGCGTCGTCGGTGGGGGCCAGCTCGGGCGCATGCTCGGCGAGGCCGCCGCACCGCTCGGCGTCGACATCGTCGTGCTCGACCCGACACCCGACTGCCCGGCGTCGGCCGTCGCCGACCAGATCGTCGGCGACTTCGACGACCCCGAGGCGATGGCGGAACTCGCCGCGCGGGCCGACGCGCTGACGTTCGAAATCGAGCTCGCCGACCCCGACCTGCTCGACGAGCTGGCCGCCGAGGAGGGAATCGCGGTCCACCCCTCGCCCGACGCGCTCCGGACCATCGAGGACAAACTGGTCCAGAAGGACACCTTCGGCGAGGCGGGCATCCCGATTCCGCCGTTCCACCGCGTCGACGACGCGGCCGACCTCCGCGACGCGCTCGACGAGTTCGGCTCGGTTATGCTGAAAGCCCGGACCGGCGGCTACGACGGCCGCGGGAACGTTCCCGTGACCGACCCCGACGACGCCGAGGCCGCCATCGAAGAGGTCGGCGGCCCGGCGATGGCCGAGGCGTTCGTCGACTTCGAGCGCGAACTCTCTGTCATCGGCGTCCGCGGCGAAGACGAGATTCGGACGTTCCCCGTGGGCGAGAACGTCCACGAGGAGGAGATTCTCCGCGAGACCGTCGTCCCGGCGCGGACCACAGACGCGGTGCGCGAGGAGGCCGACCGCGTCGCCCGCGAGGTGCTCTCGCATCTGCCAGGCCGCGGCGTCTTCGGCATCGAACTGTTCGAGACACCGGACGGCGACGTGCTCGTCAACGAGGTCGCCCCGCGCCCGCACAACTCCGGCCACTGGACCATCGAGGGCGCGCTCTCCTCGCAGTTCGAACAGCACGTCCGCGCCGTCCTCGGGTGGCCCCTCGGCGCGACGACCCGCCGGTCGCCCACCGTGATGGCGAACGTCCTCGGCACGGTCGACGAGAGCCGGCCAGCGCGACTCGGCGGTCTCGACGACGCCCTCGCCGAATCCGGCGTCTCGCTGCACTGGTACGGCAAAGACGAGGTTCGGCCCCTGCGAAAGATGGGCCACCTCACCGCCGTCGGCGACGATGACGCCGCCCTCGAAACGCTTCTCGCACGCGCACGCGAGCTCCGCGACGGACTGCACTTCGACTGACCGACGACCGACCACGACACTACTGGACCTATGACGACAGAACGGGACCTCATCGACGAACTGCACGCACAGGCCGACGCCGACCGCGACCCCGAGACGACGCCCGACGTGGGCATCATCATGGGGTCTGACTCCGACCTCGACGTGATGTCCGGCGCGCACGAGGCGCTGGACACGCTCGGGTTCGGCGAGCAGACGGACTTCGACGCGCCGCCCGAAGAGCGCTTTTCCTACGAGACGTACGTCGTCTCCGCGCACCGGACGCCGGACCTGATGTACGCCTACGGCGACACCGCGCGCGACCGCGGCGTCGAGGTCATCATCGCCGGCGCGGGCGGCAAGTCCGCGGACCTGCCGAACATGACCGCCTCCATCGCGTACCCGATTCCCGTCGTCGGCGTCCCCGTCCAGGAGAAGTCGGTCGACTCGGTCATCGGGATGCCGACGGGCGCGCCCATCGTCGCGGTCGACGCCGGTAAGTCGTTCAACGCGGCGCTGTCGGCGGTACAGGCGCTCTCCCGCGGCCACCCCGAACTCGAAGACCGACTCGTCGACTACCACGAAGAACTCGTTTCCGACGTGGCCGAGACCTCGGCCGCGCTCCACGACCTCGGGGTCGCCGGCTTCCGCGAGTCGCGGTAGCGGGGCGCGTCTCGCCACCCGTTGCCGCGCGGTCGTTTTTTCGTCAGCAGGGGTCGCTACCGGCGTCGAAACCCCGCCCGCGCGGGGTTCCGGGCGTCTCTCGCGTATTTTCCAAATAGAAGCCCTCTCGCGCCCGAAACACACAAATCAATGTTTATAGGGGAGCGCTTCTAACCGCCGCACGTCAGGGAGACACGGCATGAGTGATTGGATTGCAATCGGTGCGATGGGGCTGGTTGGTGTCGGCATACCGCTCGCGATGATGGCGGTGTCGGCGCTGCTTCGCCCAAGCGTACCGGAACAAGGAAAGAGTGCCACGTACGAGAGTGGTGAGGTGCCGACAGGCACGGCGCGCGTCCAGTTTAACATTCAGTACTACATGGTCGCGCTGCTGTTCCTCGTGTTCGACATCGAGACCGTCCTGATTTTCCCCTGGACGGTCATTTACCGCTCGGCCCTCGAACAGGGCGCGTCGCTGGCGACGATTCTGACGCCGATGCTCGTTTTCATCGGCGTCCTCGTCGTCGGCCTCGTCTGGGCGTGGCGCAACGGCGCTGTCAAGTGGGTCAAAAGCCCGCAGGCAAGTCGTCGTAAGACAGAGAGACAAGATGCATGAGTAGCGAACAGAAGCCATTCGTCACGGACGATACACAGGTACAGACCGAGACCCGCGACGCCCGCATGGCGGGGGCTGACGACCGGTTCAACTCGAAGCTTCGGGAGGCGTTCGGCTCGTCACCGTTCATCCTCACGAAGTTCGACAAGTTCATGAACTGGGTCCGCGGCTCCTCGATGTTCATGTTGCAGTTCGGTATCGCCTGCTGCAGCATCGAGATGATGCACACCTACGCGATCAAGCACGACTTGGACCGGTTCGCGGCGGGTGTGCCGCGCGCGTCGCCGCGACAGGCCGACGTGATTATCGTGCCGGGGACGATCGTCTCGAAGTTCGCCCCGCGCATGAAGCGCGTCTACGACCAGATGCCCGAACCGAAGTTCGTCGTCGGCATGGGGTCGTGTACGATTTCCGGCGGCCCGTTCCAGGAGGGCTACAACGTCATCAAGGGCGCAGAGGAGGTCATCCCGGTGGACATCCACATCCCCGGCTGTCCGCCGCGCCCGGAGGCGCTCATCTACGGTATCGCGAAGCTCCAAGAGCGCATCGCGAACGGCGAGTCCAGCCCGGTGACGGTCAAGCCGTACGAACTCGAGCAGTTCGGCGACCTCGAATCCGATGAAATCGTCGACAAACTCGCCGCGCAGATCGACGAAGACGACCTCGTCATGCGGTACAACTGGGCTGATTCGCCATGAGCCTCGAAGAACAACAGTCCGACGAGCCCGCGGAACTCGAATCGGGCGTCAGCCGCGGCGACGAACTCGCCGACCTGCTCGGCGACCTCGTCGTCGGCCGCGAAGAGCACATGAACGCGCCCGGCCTCGTCATCCGTCCCGACGAGGTCCAAGACGCGCTGTTCAAGCTCCGCGACGAGGCCGGCTTCGACCACCTCTCGTGTGTGACCGCACAGGAGTACGAGGACCGCTACGAGTCCATCTATCACCTGACGAAGTTCGACGACCGGACCGACGAGGTCTCGGTCGTCGTGCCCACGTCGAAGGACAACCCGGTCAGTCAGTCCGCCGAGCCAGTGTTCCGGACGGCCGACTGGCACGAACGGGAGGCGTACGACCTCGTCGGCATCCAGTACGAAGACCACCCGGACCTGCGTCGCATCCTCCTGCCCGACACGTGGCAGGGTCACCCGCTCGGACTCGACTACGACCAGGACCGCCCGCAGATAGCGACGCTCCGCGAGCACGCCAACCCGCTGGAGGAGGACCACCGCGCCGCGGGGGACAGCAACACGATGTACATCAACATCGGTCCCCACCACCCGGCGACCCACGGCGTGCTGCACGTCGAGACCGTCGTCGACGGTGAGCAGGTCGTCGACCTCGACGCCGACATCGGCTACCTCCACCGCTGTGAAGAGCAGATGTGCCAGCAGGGGACCTACCGGCACCAGATTATGCCGTACCCCGACCGCTGGGACTACATCTCGGCCGGCCTCCTGAACGAGTGGGCCTACGCCCGCACCGCGGAGGACCTCGCGGACATCGAAGTCCCCGAGTACGCCCAGATCATCCGCACGATGGGCGCGGAACTGTGCCGCATCGCGTCGCACATGATCGCGCTCGGTACGTTCGCGCTGGACGTGTACGGCGACTTCACGGCCATCTTCATGTACGCCATGCGGGACCGCGAACTCGTCCAGAACATCCTCGAAGACCTCACCGGTCAGCGCATGATGTTCAACTACTTCCGGCTCGGCGGGGTCGTCTGGGACCTCCCCGAACCCCGCGAGGAGTTCTTCGAGAAGGTTCGTGACTTCCTCGACGGGCTTCCGCAGGCGCTCGAGGAGTACCACGACATGATCACCTCGAACGAGATTCTGCAGGCCCGCACGGTCGGCACGGGCGTCCTGCCGCCGGAAGTCGCAAAGAGCTACGGCGCGACCGGCCCGGTCGCCCGCGGCTCCGGCATCGACTACGACCTCCGGCGCGACGACTCCTACGGCTACTACGACGAACTCGACTGGGACGTCGTCGTCGAGGACGGTTGCGACAACTTCTCGCGCCTGCTCGTGCGCATGCGCGAGGTCGAGGAGTCGGCCAAGATCATCCAGCAGTGTGTCGACCTCCTCGAAGACTGGCCCGAAGACGAGCGGAACATCCAGGCCAACGTTCCGCGCACCCTCAAGCCCGACGAGGACACGGAAATCTACCGCGCCGTCGAAGGCGCGAAGGGCGAACTCGGCATCTACATCCGCGCCGACGGCACGGACAAGCCGGCCCGCTTCAAGATTCGAAGCCCGTGTTTCTCGAACCTGCAGACGCTCCCCGAGATGTCCGAGGGTGAGTACATCCCGGACATGATTGCCTCGCTCGGCAGTCTCGACATCGTCCTCGGAGAGGTGGACCGGTAATGAGTCTGCAGGCAGTTCTTCCGGACACGGTCAGCGGCCTCCTCGGTCTCGAAGGCGTCCTCGGTGACGTCGTCGGCGGACTCGTCGGCGCGTTCCTCGTCGCCAACATCATGCTCATCATGACGGCGTTCGCCGGACCGTGGGCCAAGCGGAAGATTACGGCCGCCTTCGGTGACCGCATCGCGGTCAACCGAATCGGTCCGTTCGGCCTCCTGACCATCGTCACGGACGCGGTCCGACTGCTGTCGAAGGAACTCATCGTTCCCGAGGGCGTCGACCGTCCCGCGTGGGACCTCGCGCCGATGGTCATCCCCTTCTCCGCACTGCTCGGGTTCGCCGTCATCCCGATGGGGAACGGCATCCAGCTCGCCGACCCCGAGACCGGCCTCGCGTTCGCCTTCGCCGCGGCGTCTATCGCCTCCCTGGGCATCGTCATGACCGGCTACGCATCGAACAACAAGTTCTCGCTTATCGGCGCGCTCCGCGCCGTCGCGGCCAACATCGCCTACGAGATTCCGCTCGTCATCACGGCGGCCTCGGTCGTCATCTTCGCCGGCTCGCTCCGGATGAGCGAAATCGTCGCCGTGCAGGCCGAACCACTGCTTTCGGTCGCGGGCGTGACGATTCCGACGTGGTTCGCGTTCGTCAACCCATTCGCGTTCGCGCTGTTCGTCATCGCGAACCTCGCGGAGGTCGGCCGCAACCCGTTCGACATCCCCGAAGCGCCGACCGAAATCGTCGCCGGGTATCAGACCGAGTACTCCTCGGTCTACTTCGTGCTCATCTACCTCGGTGAGTTCATCCACATCTTCCTCGGCGGCGCTATCGCGGCGACCCTGTTCCTCGGCGGTCCGGCTGGTCCGGTGCTTCCCGGATTCGTCTGGTTCACCATCAAAATCTGGGCGTTCTTCCTGTTCACCCAGTGGGCGCGCTCTGCGGTGCCGCGCCTTCGCGTCGATCAGTTCCTCGAAATCGGTTGGAAGGGGATGCTCGTACTCTCCTTCGCCAACCTGGTTCTCACGGCCATCATCGTGGGGGTGATTGCATGATCGGAATTCTGAAAGGCATGGCAGTGACGCTGAAGCACGCGCTCGACGGGCAGACGTTCACGGTCGAGTACCCCGAGACCGCGCCCGAAGTGAGCCCGCGTTTCCGCGGCGTCCACAAGTTCAGCCAAGAGCGGTGTATCTGGTGTCGCCAGTGTGAGAACGTCTGTCCGAACGACACGATTCAGATCGTTCAGGACGACAAGCGCAACGGCGAGCAGTACAACCTCCACATCGGCCAGTGTATCTACTGCCGGCTGTGCGAGGAGGTCTGTCCCGTCGACGCCATCCTGCTCACGCAGAACTTCGAGTTCACGGCGGACACGAAAAACGACTTCGTCTACAACAAAGAACAGCTCAAGAACGTCCCGTGGTACAAGGATATCGACCCGCTCAACTCCCGCAACCCCGACCGCAACGCGTGGGTCGGCGAGGGCGAAGGAGAGGTCGACTACCAGTAACATGACCGCGAGTGAATCGTTCGAGTCCCGTCAGCCCGCGTCCGCTACCGGACGCTGAGGACGTTCTCGAAATGTTCAAAGGGATATCTCAAGGAGACACACACAATGGTTTATGAAACCATCGCGTTCGCGCTGTTCGCCCTCATCACCGTGGGCTGCAGCCTGGGCGTCGTCCTCGTGCGGGACATCTGGCATTCCGCACTCCTGCTCGGGGGCGCGCTCTTGAGCGTCGCGGTGCATTACGTGATGTTGCAGGCGGAGTTCCTCGCCGCCATGCAGGTCCTCGTCTACGTCGGCGGGGTCCTGATTCTCATCACGTTCGCCGTGATGCTGACGCGTATCAATCCGGAGGTGAGTAGTACATGACCACGAAACCACAGCTGAAACTCGGTTCGCACCTCGTGCCCGGACTCGCCGCCGTCGCGCTGTTCGTCGTGATGGCGGTCGTGTTCCTCGGTGCGTCGTTCCCGGACCCACAGGGGTTCGCAGAGGGAGCAAACATCACCGCGAGCATCGGCTATTCGATGTTCAACCTCGGGTTCGGAAGCGTCGACGGCGAGAGCATGCTGGCCGCGTTCGAAATCATCGACCTCGTGCTCGTCGCCGCGCTCGCCGGCGCGGTGCTCCTCGCTCGCCGCGAGGACACCGCGGGGCAGATGCGCACCATCCTGACCGACGGCGGTCGGGAACTCAAGCAGACGCTGTTCGACGACGGGGAGGGTGACAACTGATGGTGCCCGCGCAGTATTACCTCGTCCTGTCGGCCGCCGTGTTCTGCATCGGCATCTTCGGCCTCTTGACCCGTCGGAACGCGCTGTTGTTCCTGATGTCGGTCGAATTGATGCTGAACGCCGCGAACATCAACCTCGTCGCCTTTTCCTACTACTGGGGCAACGTGACGGGCCAGACGTTCGGGCTGTTCACGATGGCGCTCGCCGCCGCCGAGGTGGCGGTCGGTATCGGCATCATCCTCGTATTGTACCGCAACTTCGATGGCGTGGACGTGACCAACGCGACCACGATGAGGTGGTAACATTATGGCAGGTATCTTAGACTTCGCTCCGGCCATCGTCCTCCTCCCGTTCCTCTCGTTCCTGATCGCGCTCGGGGCGGGACGGTACATGCCGAAGGGAGGGGCGCTGGCGGGAATCGGCGCGACGGCGGGCTCGTTCGTCCTGTCCATCGCGACGTTCTTCGCCGTCAGCGGCGGACAGACCTACAACCAACACATCTACACGTGGGCGACCGGCGCCGGCGACGCGGTCTCGCTCGACTTCGGCCTGCTCATCGACCCGCTTTCGTCGATGATGCTCGTCATCGTGACGCTCGTCGCCGTCCTCGTCCACATCTTCAGCCTCGGCTACATGAACGACGAGGGCGAGACGGGCCTCCCGCGCTACTACGCCGGACTCGGCCTGTTCACCGCGTCGATGCTGGCGTTCGTCGTGTCCAGCAACCTCCTCATGGCGTTCATGTTCTTCGAGCTGGTGGGCCTGTGTTCCTACCTGCTCATCGGCTTCTGGTTCCGCCAGCAGGGCCCGCCGAGCGCCGCGAAGAAGGCGTTCCTCGTCACCCGCTTCGGTGACTACTTCTTCCTCATCGGCGTCGTCGCGGTGTTCGCGACGTTCGGCTCGGCGGCGTTCGCCGGCCCCGAGGCGTTCCCGGTCCTCGCCGAGGAGGCGCTCCACGGCGAGCACGCGGTCAACACGTTCCTCGGCATGGGCGAACAGGCGTGGTTCACCGTCGTCGGCCTCCTCGTTCTCGGGGGCGTCGTCGGCAAGTCCGCGCAGTTCCCCCTGCACACGTGGCTTCCGGACGCGATGGAAGGTCCGACCCCCGTCTCCGCGCTCATTCACGCGGCGACGATGGTCGCGGCCGGCGTCTACCTCGTCGCCCGGATGTACGGCTTCTACGCGCTGACCCCGACGACGCTCGGTATCATCGCGCTCGTGGGCGGCTTCACGGCCCTCTTCGCCGCGACGATGGGCGTCGTCAAGAAAGAAATCAAGC
Organism: Haloferax sulfurifontis; assembly: GCF_014635105.1. NCBI lineage: Archaea > Methanobacteriati > Methanobacteriota > Halobacteria > Halobacteriales > Haloferacaceae > Haloferax > Haloferax sulfurifontis. The sequence continues at coordinate 102,050 of NZ_BMCI01000004.1, read as the reverse complement.
AGGTGCTCGCGTACTCGACCATCAGCCAGTACGGCTACATGATGCTCGGGCTCGGCGTCGGCGGCTACGTCGCCTCGACGTTCCACCTGCTCACCCACGCCTTCTTCAAGGCGCTTCTGTTCCTCGGTGCCGGTGCGGTCATCATCGCGATGCACCACAACGAGAACATGTGGGACATGGGCGGCCTCAAAGAGAAGATGCCCGTGACGTACTACGCGTTCCTCTCGGGCTCGCTCGCCCTCGCCGGCATCGTTCCGTTCGCCGGCTTCTGGTCGAAAGACGAGATTCTCTACGAGGCGCTCAACCACGGCCTCGGGACCGACGGCGGTCTCGGGACCGTCTTCCTCCTCGCGTACGCGATGGGGCTCATCGCCGTGTTCTTCACCGGGTTCTACACCTTCCGGATGGTGTTCCTCACGTTCCACGGCGAACCGCGTAGCGAGACCGCGCGCGACCCGCACGGCTTCGGCTGGAACGTCAAGTTCCCGCTCGCCGTCCTCGGCGTGCTCGCGGCCGTCACCGGCCTCGTCAACATGGCCCCGGTGGAGGACCTCACGGGGATTCACCTCACGTTCCTCCACGACTGGCTCGACGGCGGCATCTCGTCGCTGACCGCGCACCACTACCTCGAAGTGCTCGAAAGCGGCGTCGGCGCGGGGCTCCACCCGGCCGGCATCGGCTCCATCGCGCCCGGGCTGGTCTCGCTCGCTCTCGCCCTCGCGGGCGCTGGGCTCGCCTACCGCCTGTACAACGTCCCCGAGCCCGTCGAACACACGGACAAGCTCGGGAGCATCAAGACCGTCCTGTACAACAACTACTACCAGGACGAGTACCAGGTCTGGATCGCGACCGGCGTCGTCCAGCCCATCTCGCGCGCCCTCGACAAGTTCGACCAGGGCATCGTCGACGGCGTCGTCAACGGCGTCTCCAGCGTGAGTCTGTTCGCCGGCGGTCGCGTCAAGCGCATTCAGACCGGCGTGGTGAGCAACTACGCGGCGCTCCTCACGCTCGGTCTGACCGCGCTCCTTCTCGGTCTTGGTCTGCTCGGAGGTTGGTTCGCATGATAATCGAAGCGCTCATCGCAGTCACGTTCCTCGCCGCGCTGGTCACCTTCGTCCTGCCGGACCGGTACGCCGGCAAGGCGGCCTTCGCGCTGAGTCTGGCTCCCGTCGTCGGGAGCCTCTACATGTGGCAACAGTACGACGCGAGCGGGAACGCCCTTCTCGGCGGGAACATCGCGTTCGAGACAGACGTCGTCTGGCTGCAGCTCGGCCAGTACGACATCCACTGGATGGTCGGCGTCGACGGCATCAGCATGCCGCTTGTCGTCCTCACGACCATCCTCACCACGCTGGCTATCGTCAGCGCGTGGACGCCCATCTCGGAGCGCCAGTCCCAGTTCTTCGGACTGATGCTCCTGATGGAGGCGAACCTGCTCGGCGTCTTCACGGCGCTCGACTTCTTCGTCTGGTTCATCTTCTGGGAGGCCGTCCTGCTCCCGATGTACTTCCTCATCGGCGTCTGGGGCGGTCCCCGCCGCAAGTACGCGGCGATCAAGTTCTTCGTCTACACGAACATCGCGTCGCTCGTGATGTTCATCGGGTTCGTCTCGCTCGTGTTCGGCCTCGGCGACTCCATCACGTCGCTCCGCCTGCCGGAAATCGCACAGGCGTTGCAGGCCGGTCAACTCGGGAGCTTCGCGGGACTGTCGGCCGGCGCGCTCGCGTCGGTCGCGTTCATCGCGATGTTCATCGGGTTCGCGGTCAAGGTCCCGGTCGCCCCGCTTCACACGTGGCTTCCGGACGCACACGTTGAGGCCCCCACGCCGGTGTCGGTCATGCTGGCTGGGGTCCTCCTGAAGATGGGTACCTACGCCCTGCTCCGGTTCAACTTCACGATGCTCCCGGAGACGGCGCGCGCCTTCGCGCTCCCCATCGCCCTGCTCGCCGTCGCGAGCGTCATCTACGGCGCGCTTCTCGCGCTGGCACAGCAGGACCTCAAGCGCATCGTCGCGTACTCCTCCGTCTCGTCGATGGGGTACGTCATCCTCGGTCTCATCGCCTACACCACCTACGGCGTCGGCGGTGCGACCTTCCAGATGGTCGCCCACGGCCTCATCTCCGGTCTGATGTTCATGGCCGTCGGCGTCATCTACAACACGACCCACACGCGCATGGTGTCGGACATGTCCGGCATCGCCGACCGGATGCCCGTTACGGCGGGCATCTTCGTCGCCGGCGCGTTCGGCTACATGGGCCTGCCGCTCATGGCCGGCTTCGCGGCCGAGTTCTTCATCTTCAAGGGCGCGTTCGAGTCCACGGTGATGGAGGCCATGCCGCTTTTCACCGGCGCCGCGATGTTCGGTATCGTCATCGTCGCCGGCTACCTGCTGTTCGCGATGCAGCGGACGCTGTTCGGACCCTTCCGGTTCGACGGCGACTACGACATCACGGAGGCACCGTTCCACGACGTCGCACCCCTCGCGGTGCTGTTGCTTCTCACCATCGTGCTCGGTGTCTCTCCGGACATCTTCTTCACGATGATTCAAGACGCGGTTACCCCGATTCTCGAACTGGGAGGTGCGTTCTAGATGACGCCCCTCCAGGCGCTCCCCGAGTGGGCGGCGACGGCTCCCGCCATCGTGCTCGCACTGACGGGGCTCGCACTGCTACTCATCGACACCATCGACCCGGACTCCACGAACAACGGCCTCCTGGCCGGCACGGCGACGCTCGGCGCGCTCGCCGCGGGCGGCATCGCCGGCTGGTTCCTCATCGGCGGAACCGGCATGGAGTCCACCGGCGGCGCGATATCGCTGTACGGCGACGCGCTCGTCGTCGACGGGATGAGCCTGTTCTTCACGCTCATCTTCACCAGCGTCGCCGCGATGGTCTCGGTCGCCTCGTACGACTACCTCGCGGACCAGCGCTACCAAGGCGAGTTCTACGCCCTCGTGCTGTTCGCCGCGACCGGCATGACGCTCATGGGGATGTCGAACTCGCTGGCGACCGTCTTCGTCAGCCTCGAACTGGCGTCCCTGCCCTCGTACGCGCTCGTCGCGTTCCTCAAGGAGGACCGCGGGAGCATCGAGGCGGGTCTGAAGTACTTCCTCATCGGCGCGCTGTCGTCGGCGGTGTTCGCGTTCGGTATCAGCCTCGTGTTCGCCGTCACCGGCTCGCTGGTGCTCCCGGAAATCGCCGCGTCGCTCGCGGAGGGCACCGAACTCGTCGGCGTCCTCGGCCTCGGCGTGCTGATGATCGCCGGCGGCTTCGCGTTCAAGACTGCCTCCGTCCCGTTCCACTTCTGGGCGCCGGAGGCCTACGAGGGCGCGCCCGCTCCGGTGAGCGCGTTCCTCTCGTCGGCGTCGAAGGCGGCCGGCTTCGTCGTCGCCTTCCGCGTCTTCACGGTCGCGTTCCCCCTCGGAACCGTCACGTCGATCGGCGGCGGGAGCGTCGACTGGTCGCTGTTGTTCGCGTTGCTCGCCGTCGTCACGATGACGCTCGGTAACTTCGCGGCGGCGACCCAACAGAACGTAAAGCGCATGCTGGCGTACTCCTCTATCGGACACGCCGGCTACGCGCTCATCGGTCTCGCGGCCATCACCGTCGACGGCGGTGCCGCGAACGGCGACGTGCTCGGCGCGAGCATGGCGCACCTGTTCGTCTACGGCTTCATGAACACGGGCGCGTTCCTGTTCATCGCCATGGTCGAAAAGTGGGGCCTCGGCCGCACGTTCGAGGACTACAACGGCATCGCCTCGAAGGCACCCATCGCCGCGGCGGCGATGACCGTCTTCATGTTCTCGCTCGCGGGCCTGCCGCCGTTCGGCGGCTTCTTCTCGAAGTACGCGCTGTTCTTCTCGGCCATCGAATCCGGCTTCTGGTGGCTCGCCGCGGTCGGCGCGGTCAACAGCGCGCTGTCGCTGTTCTACTACAGCCGCGTCGTGAAAGCGATGTGGATAGAAGAGCCGTCGGCGGACCTCGAAATCGGCAGTCAGCCGGTCGGGCTGTACGTGGCAATCGTCTTCGCCGCGGTCGGGACGGTCCTGCTCCTGCCCGGCTCTCAGCCCGTCATCGAGACGGCCCAGACCGTCGCCGCGGCGCTCTTCTGAGCGGTTCGGCGATTCCGGTTCCGGTTCGGTTTTTCTTTTACTCGCGCAGTAGCTCGCCGAGCGCCGACGCCAACTCCTCGGAGCGGCGGAGCGTCAGGCCGTCGGTCGTGACGAACACGCCTCTGTCGTCGGCGGTCACCCGCGTCAGGTAGCCGTGGTCGAAGGCGCGGACGGTGTAGCGGTAGTCGCCGAGCTCGGAGCCGCGGTAGGCGGTCCGCGCCTGAAACCCGTCGGTCTCGTGTTCGACGAACCCGGTGAGGTCGGCGTCGGCTTCGAGGTCGCTCCGGAGGTATATCTGCTCACAGCGGTCGTGGGTGAAGTACGTCACGCTCCTGAGGTCATCGCCGACGACGGTTCGACAGGTTCGGACGAACGACTCGGCTCGCGATTCGGGGAGCAGTTGCGTCTCGAGTTCCATCGTATATGTGACATGGTATGCCATGACATAATATCATCGCCGGATTGGAGGACGGTAGGGTTTTGCGGCCGGAGTTCGACCGTTCCTGTATGGTACGTCGCCTGGTTCTCGGCTGTGGGTCACTCGGTGGGGACCTCGTCGAGCAACTCGCCGGCCGCGGCGGGACGGTGACGGTCGTCACCGACCGGAAGGGGCGCGCCGAGGACCTCCGCTCGGACGGCATCGACGCGAGAGAGGGCGACCCCGCCGACCCGTCGACCTATCCCGACGCGGTCGACCTCGTCATCGTCGGCGGACAGTCTCCACGGTTGAACCTCGACGCGGCGCGCGCGGCCAGCGAACACTGCCCGGACGCGCCGCTTGTCGTCTACCTCGGCGACGACGCCGAGCCGTCGGTCCGCGACGAGGTTTACGCCCTCGCCGACGAGGTCATCGACCCGCAGGAAGTGGTCACAGACCGCATCCTCGACGCCGTCGGCACGTCGCACACGGAGCGGTTGAACCGCCTGATGCGGGTGCTCCGGAACGTCGACGGCAGACTCGCGGTCGTGATGCACGACAACCCGGACCCCGACGCCATCGCCGCGGCGCTGGCGCTACAAGCCATCGCCGAACGCGCGGGCGTCGAGGCCGACGCGTGTTACTTCGGCGACATCTCTCACCAGGAGAACCGCGCGCTCGTCAACCTCCTCGAGTTGGACCTCCGCGTCCTCGACGAGGTGCCCTCGGACGACGAGTACGCCGGCTTCGCGCTCGTCGACCACTCCCGGCCGGGCGTCAACGACCGCCTCCCGCCGGAGACGACAATCGACATCGTCATCGACCACCACCCGCCGCGCGCTCCGGTCGAGGCGGCGTACGTGGACCTCAGACGCGGCGTCGGCGCGACGAGCACGCTCCTCGCGGAGTACCTCGACCGGCTCGGCATCGTCCCCGACACGACGGCCGCGACGGCGCTGTTGTTCGGTATTCAGGTCGACACCAACGACTTCACGCGGGAGGTCTCGACGGCCGACTTCGAGGCCGCCGCCTTCCTCATCCCCCACGTCGACATGGCCCTGCTCGAACGGGTCGAGACGCCGAGTCTGACCTCGGAGACGATGGAGACGCTCGCCCGCGCCATCTCGAACCGCGACGTTCGGGGCAACGTTCTCACGACGAACGTCGGCGACATCCGCGAGCGGGACGCCCTCGCGCAGGCCGCCGACCACCTCCTCGGGATGGAGGGCGTCGAGGTGACGGTCGTCTACGGCCTGATGGACGGGACGGTCTACGTCTCCGGTCGCGCCCGCGGAGCGCGGGTCGACCTCGGCGAGGCGTTTCGAGACGCCCTCGGCACCATCGGGAGCGCCGGCGGCCACGCCGACATGGCGGGCGCACAGATTCCGTTAGGCATTCTCGACGACGTGGGCGACGACTCTCGGGAGTCGCTCGCGACTATCGTCACGGACATCGTCGCCGGGCGGATGTTCGAGACGCTGGAGCACGCGACGCCGACGCCGAGTCTGGATACCGACGTCGCCTTCGAGTACCCGATCGATGAGTAAGCGCCCACACGTTTTTGCCGACGGTGGCCCTATCAGGTGGGAGATGAGTACTAAAGCGACCGTCAAGGAGTACATGACGCGCGAGGTCCAGACCGTCTCTCCGACCGACACGGTCGCGGACGTCGCCCAACGCATCGCGGAAAGCGACGGCCACAACGGATTTCCCGTCTGTGACGGCCGCAAGGCCGAGGGATTCGTCACGGCCCGAGATATCCTCCTGTCGGACGACGACGCGAGTATCGAGACGGTGATGGCGACGGACCTCGTCGTCGCCCACCCCGAGATGGACGTCAACGACGCCGCCCGCGTCATCCTCCGGTCGGGCATCCAGAAGCTCCCGGTCGTCGACGACGCGGGCAACCTCGTCGGCATCATCTCGAACACCGACGTCATCCGAAGCCAAATCGAGCGCGCGACGCCCGAGAAGGTGGGCAAACTCATGCGGACGCTCGAACAGATTCACGGCATCACGGTCCACCAGGAGCGCCGGACCGTCGCGCTTTCGAACCTCATACCCACGCAGGCGCGCGTCTACGCCGACGAACTCGACGGCCGCCGGTACGAACTCGAACGCGGTCTCGCGGAGCCGCTCGTCGTCATCGACAACAACGGGACGTTGCTCCTCGCGGACGGACACCACCGCGTCCTCGCGGCCGACCGCATCGGCATCGAGGAGATGGACGCCTACGTCATCGTCGTCGACGACCCCGTCGAACTCGGGATGCAACGGACCGCAGAAAAGGAGGGTCTGAAGTCCATCTCGGACATCGACATCGTCGACTACGCCCGACACCCGCTGGTCGAGACGACGCGCCGACTACAGTAGCTCAGTTCTCCACGTCGTACTCGGCTTTCCACGCGTCGACGGCTTCGCGGGCTTCCGGCTCAGATTCGAAGCGCTCGCCCTCGTAGCCGCGGCCCTCGGCGGACTGATAGAGTCGGTCGACCCTGACGTGCCACGCGTTCGGCCCGCGTCGGAGCCGAATGGTCGCGTGGCCGTCGCTCCGTTCCCACTCCACGATGCGGTCGTCTCGGCGGACCTCCGTCCAACTCATACCGGGCGATGACGGCGGAGGCCGAAGTGTCTACCCATCCGCCAGCGTCGATGCGTCGGTCGCCGTCGGCGCGGCCGGGCGCGTCTCCGCGCCGCAGTTCGGACAGACCGCGTAGCCGAGTCGGTCGTAAGGCACCTCCGCCGACGGGCGCTCTAGCCCACACTCCTCGCACGTGAAGTACGAGACCCATTCGAAGGACATACCGACACCGAGGCGTGTCAACGTATTAATTAATCACCGCTTATCGCCCGAGACGGGCACGTCGGCGACGATGCGAAAAACGGCGTACAGTGTTGCGTTTCGGGGGGTGACGGCTGTTTCGGGGGTGGTGATGTCCCGGGGCGCGCGGGCGAGCGCGCCGAACCTGCGAGCGCGTCGGCGGTGTTCAGGCGGGCGTCGGGCCCTCCGGGGCCGACGAGTCGTCGTCGGACCGGAACTGCGAGACGAGGTCGAGCGAGTCGTCGGCGCTCCCGAGCAAGAACAGCGAGTAGTACCGGAAGTACGTCACGACGGGCATCTGGACGACCGCGCTGACAGCGATGGCCGCGAGGACGAACAGGACCCCGAGCGCGCCGAAGACGACCAGTCCGACCGTCGAGAACAGCGCGACGTTCGCGGCGTTGAGCGCGAGGAACGCCGCGCCGCCGACGATGGCGAAGGGGATGGCGACGACGACGGTAGCGAGGAGCGCCGCGATGCCGACGGCGATGCTCGCGAGGATGCCGAGGATGAACCGGACGATGACGTACAGTCCGAACTCGGAGAGTTCGGCGCGGAACACCGGAACGACCCGGCCCCACGACGACAGGAGGTCGCGGTCTTCGGCTATCATCGTCGGGACGACGAAGTCGGTCGTCAACTGCACGATGATGGCGCTCACGAACAGTAGCCCGATGGCGAGAAACACAAGCGGGATGGCGAGGAGGGCAATCCCGGGCGTGACCGCGACGGAGCCGAAGTATACGGCCGCGACCGGGAGCCCGATGACCGTGATGATGGCGATGAGCAGGCCAATTTGGAACGCGAACAGTCTGACGCCGAGCCAGAAGCGCTCGCGGAACGGTTTGCGGATGCGCACGTCCTTCGTGACGACGGCGTCAACGAGGACGAACTGCATCACGGAGCCGACGAACGACCAGAGAATCCAGAGGACGATTCCGACCGCTAAGAGCGCGATGACCGCGGCGATGACGTTTTCGGGCGTCACGAACCCGGGCAACGAATCGACCGGAATGTCGGTCGACCCGCCTCCATTGCTCACGGTCGTGCCGCTGTTGCTTCCGGCACCACCGCTTCCGCCGAGCCCACCGATGAAGAGGGCGATGAATGCGAGGCGCGCCCATCGACCCGCATCGAACGGGAGGAGGAGCGACGCCGTGGCGTCACGAGCGTCGTCGAGGGCGTCGATTGCTTTCCAACTCATGAGTGACAATGCGACGCCTCGCGAGATAAAACTGTTTGAGCGCTAAGGTTTATCTCGCACACCGGCCGCTTCGGACCACTTTCGACCGCTCGGAATCAGTCCCCCGGAGCGCATCGCCCGCGAGAGGTTCGCACCGCCGGTCCGAGCCGACACCCTCAGGGGAGTCCGGTTCGAACGCTCGGTTCACATGGTAGGTGTCGAAACCGCGCTTCGCCTCGGCGGCGGCCTCGTGTTGTTGCTCGCGAACGCCTTCTTCGTCGTCTCGGAGTTCGCGATGACGCGCGTCCCGCAGTTCGACGAGTCCGCCTTCGAGGGCTCCCGCGGTCTCGAACTCGCGTGGGAGATGACAGAACGGCTGGAGGTGTACCTCTCGGGCTGTCAGGTCGGGATTACCATCGCCAGCGTCGGCCTCGGCGTCGTCGCCGAACCGGCGGTCGCGGCCACCTTCGACGCGGCCCTCGGCGGCGGCGGAGCGGCGGGTTCCCACACGTCGCTTTCGGTCGGGCTGGCGCTCGTCGTCATCAACCTCTCGCACGTCGTCCTCGGCGAGCAGGTGCCGACGTATCTCGGCGTCGAGCGCTCCCGCGCGGTGGCGAAGTACACCGCGCCCGTCCTCTACGGCTGGACGAAGCTGATGTACCCGGTCATCGTCGTCGCCGACTGGCTTGCGAAGCGCCTGCTGTCGCTCGGCGGCGTGGAGATAACCCGGTCGTGGCAGGAGGCCGAACTCGACGACGAGGACGGCGACGGCTCCGCGGGCGAGGGACCCCGGCTCAGTCGCGGCGAGGTCCGAAGCCAGATGGGGGACATCCTCTCGCAGGGCTCGCTTCCGAAGGACCGCCGCGAGGAGGTGCTCAACGCGCTCCGCATCGGCGAGTTACCCGTCCGCGACGTGATGGTCCCCGCGGACCGCGTCGTCGCGCTCTCGGCCGACGCGACCACGGACGATAACCTCGAACGCGTCCGGGCGAACCCCCAGCACTCGCGGTTCCCGCTCGTCGGCGACTCGCTCGACGACGTGCGCGGCGTCGTCTACGCGCCGACGGTGCTCTCGAACATCGACCGCCTCCAGTCGGGCGACCGCCGCCTCGACGACATCGCCGCGCCCCCGCTTTCGGTCCCCTCGGACCTCTCGGTCAGCGACCTCATCGACCGCTTCCAAGCAGAGAATCAGGAGCTCGCCATGGTCCGCGACCCCCAAAGCGGCTCCGTGGTCGGTCTCGTGACCGCCTCCGACGCCTTCGAGTCCATCACCGGCCAGCTCTACGACCCGCTGGACCTCGGAGCGTAGGGCGCCCGAGGGGCGGGCCGACCGGTGGCCAGCGCCCCGGCACGCGCTCGCAGACCGCCCACGCTTTTCTCCCGGCGCTCGTATCGACTCGCATGACGCCCTTCGAACGACGGACCCGCGCCTGCCAGGAGCGACTGACCGACGCGGACGCCGACGCGACCGTGTTGTTCCCCAGCCGAAACCTGCTGTACCTCTCGGGCTTCGACGAAGCGCCCGCGGAACGCCATCTGCTTCTTTTCGTCCCCCGCGAGGGCGACCCGGTGTTTCTCGTCCCAGACCTCTACGAGACGCAGGTCCGCGCCGAGTCGTGGGTCGCCGACGTGCGCACGTGGAGCGACGACGACGACCCGCGGGACGCCCTCGCGGACATCGTCTCGGACCTCGCCCTCGCCGGCGGCCGCGTCCTCGTCGACGACACGATGTGGGCGCGCTTCTCGCAGGACCTCCGGGCGGCGCTTCCCGACGCCGACTTCGGCCTCGCGGGCGAGGTCGTCGCGCCGCTCCGCGCGCGGAAGGACGACGCCGAACTCGACGCGCTCCGCCGCGCCGGGGCGGCCGTCGACCGCGCCGTCGAGCGCGTCCGCGACATGGGCGACGACGTCGTCGGCATGACCGAGAACGAACTCGCGGCGGAAATCGAGCGGCTCCTCGCCGACGAGGGCGGCGAGGGGATTCCCTTCGGCCCGCTCGTCGGCTCCGGCCCGAACGGGGCGATGCCGCACCACAGCCACGGCGACCGAGTCATCGAGTCGGGCGACCCGGTCGTCCTCGACTTCGGCACCGTCGTCGACCACTACCCGAGCGACCAGACCCGGACCGTCGTCTTCGCCGGCGAGCCGCCCGCGGAGTTCGCGGAGGTCCACGGCGTCGTGCAGGCCGCCCGGACCGCCGCCGTCGAGGCCGTCGAACCGGGCGTCGCCGCCGGCGACGTCGACCGCGCGGCCCGCGAGGTCATCGAGGAGGCGGGCTACGGCGACCGCTTCATCCACCGGACCGGCCACGGCGTCGGCCTCGACGTGCACGAAGAGCCGTACATCGTCGCCGGGAGCGACCGCGAACTCGAAGTCGGCCACGTCTTCAGCGTCGAACCGGGAATCTACCTCCCCGACGAGTTCGGCGTCCGAATCGAAGACCTCGTCGTCGTCACCGACGACGGCGCGGAACTCCTGAACGACACCGACCGCGGCTGGCGCTGTTAGGTGCAAAGCTGTTAACTCGCTGACTGCCGTAGCGGGCGCATGGTCTCCCGACAGACGCTCGTCGTCACCGGGTTCGTCCTCGCCGCCCTCCCGGTCGCCTACCTCGTGGAGGAGGCCACCGGGCAGTTCACCGTCTCGTTTCTCGCACTGCTCGCCGTCGGCGTCGTCGCGCCGTCGCTCGTCAACGACTACCTCGATAGTCGCGAGGGCGACGGAAACGGGGCCTGAGTCCGAAGCCCGAAAAAAAGCAACGCAGTCGAGACTGCCGGCGCGTCAGTCGTTACTCGTCGTCGCCGTCGACAGCGTCGTCACCGGACGGTTCGATGTCCCCGATGATGGCGTCGATGTCGGCGTGTTCGTACAGCAGGTCGCGCATCCGGTTGACCGTGCGCTCGTCGCGGGTGCGGCCCGTGCTGACGATGTCCTCGGCGCGGTCGGTCACAGAGAGCGTGTCGCCGTTGACGAGGAGCACCGGGACGCCCTTCTGTTCGGCCTTGCCGATGACGGCCCCGACGGGTCGGTGGCCGCCGGTGAGGATGATACACTTGACGCCGGGGGCTTCGAGCGCGGCGCGCTGGATGTTCGCGCGGTCGCCGCCGGTGATGACCGCGGCGTTCTTCGTGCGGCGGAAGTAGCGGAGCGCCGCGTCGCCGCCCATCGCGCCGACGAGGAAGCGCTCGACGAAGGCGTCGGTCGGCGCGTCGGTGGCGAAGTCCGCGCCGAGTTCGTTCGCGAGTTCCTCGACGGTGACGCCCGCGAGGTCCTTTTCGGTCGGGACGACGCCGAGGACGGGGACGCCGCGGGCTTCGAGGAACGGCGCGATCTCGGTTTCGAGTTCGTCGTAGACGGCGTCGCTCACGCGGTTGAACACGACGCCGGCGAGGCGGTCGGGGCCGATGTCTTCGACCGCCGCGACCACGTCGTCGAGGTCGCTCGGGTGCTGGTAGTCGGCGACGAGGATGACCTCGGCGTCGAGGAGGTTCGCCACGTCGCCGTCGGTGAGGTCGACGATGCCGCCGGTGCGGTAGGAGCCGCCGCCCTCGACGAGCATCAGGTCCTTGCCGGCCGAGATGTCCTCGAAGTGGTGGGAGATGACCTCCGAGAGCTCGTCGGCGTTCTCCTTGCCGCGGACGGCGCCCTGGATGAACGTCGGGGAGTAGACGACGGGTTCGAGCTGGTGCATCTCGGCGTCGATGTCGAGCAGTTCTCGGGCGAGCATCGGGTCCTCGTCGAGGGTCTTGCCGGTGCTGGACTGCAGGCGGGTGCCCTTGGGCTTCATGTAGCCCACGTCCAGCCCGCGCTCCTTGGCGAGGACGCCGAGTGCGAGCGTGATTGCGGTCTTCCCGGTGCTTTCTCCGGTCGAGGTGACGAGTACCGTGTTCATTGTTGAGTGATAGGGTGGTGAAGTGTTTAAAGTTCGTCCGGGTCGACGGTGAGTCGAACGTCGACGGCCTTCACGCCGTCCGGCAGGGCGACGAGCGGGTTGATGTCGAGTTCGAGGATGGCCGGGAAGTCGGTGACGAGCTGGGAGAGCCGCTGGATGGTCTCCGTGATGCCGCCGATGTCGACCGGGTCGTTACCGCGGGCACCGCGGAGCATCGGCGCGGCGTCGATCTCTTTCGTCATGTCTTCTGCTTCCGTCTCGGAGACGGGCGCGACGCGGAACGTCGTGTCTTCGAGGATTTCCACGAAGATGCCGCCGAGACCGAACATCATGAGCGGGCCGAACTGCGGGTCGCGGTTCATGCCGACGATGGTCTCGACGCCGTCGTCGAGGTTCACCATCTCCTGGACCTGCACGCCGAGGATGTTGGCGTCGGGCTGGTAGTTCTTCGCGCGGGTGACGAGGTCCTCGTAGGCGTCGTAGACGTCCTCGTTTCCGACGCCGACCTTGACGCCGCCGATGTCGGACTTGTGGAGGATGTCCGGGCTGACGATTTTCATCACGACGTCGCCGTCGATGTTCTCGGCGACTTCGAGCGCGTCGGCGGGGTCGTCGACGATGTCGCCGGTCGGCGTCTCGATGCCGTAGGCGTCGAGCAGTTCCATCGCCTCGACGCCGAGGCGGGTGTCGTCGCGGTCCTCGACGGTTTCGAGGATTTCGCGGGCGCGCTCGCGGTCCACGTCGAACTCGGTGGGCGCGTCGTACTCGCGCTGGCGGATGTCGGCGTACTTCGAGAGGGCTTCGAGGCCGTCGACGGCGCGCGAGGGGTCGAAGTAGTTCGGGATGCCCGCGTCTTTCATCACGTCGGAGGCGGTGTCGACGCGCTCGCCGCCCATGAAACAGGCGGCGATGGGCTTGTCGTGTTTCTCCTGTAGCTCGACGGTGTCGGCGGCGAGTTGGTTGTAGTCGAGGACGGCCGTCGGACAGGTCAGGACGAGCGCCATGCCGACGTTGTCGTCGGCGAGCGCCACGTCGAGGGCCTCCTTGAACCGGGCGTTGTCGGCGTCGCCGACGATGTCGACCGGGTTGTAGATGTTCCCCTCGGCGGGGAGCGACTCGGAGAAGGCCTCGAGCGTCTCGTCGGTGAAGCCGGCCATCTTCAGCTCCGACTCGCCGATGGCGTCGGTCGTCATGACGCCGGGGCCGCCGGCGTTCGTGATGACGGCCACGTCCTTGTTCTCGGGGAGCGGCTGGTCGCCCAGCACGCGGGCGGTGTCGAACAGGTGCTGGACGGACTCCGCGCGGATGACGCCCGCCTGTTCGAGGCCGGCCTCGTAGGCGGCGTCGGAGCCGGCGATGGTTCCGGTGTGCGAGGAGGCGGCCTGCGCGCCGGCGTCGGTCTTGCCGGACTTGACGAGGACGATGGGCGTGTCCTTCGTCACGTCGCGGGCGGAGTCGATGAACTCGCGGCCCGCGGAGATGCCCTCGAGGTAGCCGATGATGACCTCGGTGTCGGGGTCGTCGTTCCACGTCTCGATGAAGTCGGCCTCGTCGAGGACGGCCTTGTTACCCAACGAGACGATGTCCTTGAAGCCGATGTCCTCGTCGTTGGCCCAGTCGATGACGGCCGTGATGAACGCGCCCGACTGGCTCATGAACGACATGTTGCCGTCGAGGGCCATGTCGGGGCCGAACGTCGCGTTCATGCCCACGTCCGTGTTCATGATGCCCAGACTGTTCGGGCCGACGACGTTGAGGTCGTACTCCTCGGCGATATCGCGGAGTTCCTGCTCGCGGGCGGCGCCCTCACTGCCCGTCTCGCCGAAGCCGGCGGTGATGACGACCACGTTCTGGATACCCGCCTCCCCGGCGGACTTCATCGCCGGCAGGACGACCTTCGGGGGAACGACGATGACCGCGAGGTCGGCGTTCGTCTCGCCGACGTCGCCGTAGCACTGCAGGCCGAACAGTTCGTCGTACTTGGGGTTGACCGGAACGACCTCACCGTCGAACTCGTCGATGAGGTTGTCCATGATTGCCCGCCCGATTGCTCCTTCGCGCTCGGTCGCACCGACCACCGCGATTCGGTTCGGCGCGAACAATTCGGATAGCTCTCCCATTGGTTGTTGATTCCCGTCATTGACTGATAAACTCGGTGGTGTGGGGCGTCTCACGGCCTTTGGTGGCACGATACAGTAGCGCAATTAATCGGTATGGTTCGTGATTCATACCACAGAATTGGGCCGGTTACGCTCGTCAGTAGGGGGTCGACACCGCCGGCCCGCGACGGCCAAACACATAATGTCATCCCCTGAAAACGATGGGGTTGTGTCGAACCCCTCCCCCGACGCGCCGCTTCATCGGTCCACCGGCGCGAAAGTCGCCGTCGTCGTCTTCCTCGTGTTGACGCTCGCCTACGCGCTCCTCATCGCCCAGCAGATTCTCGCGTGGGTGTTCCTCGTCGTCGCCGTCGTCGTCCTCTGGTACGCCGCTCGGCTCGTCGTCGCCATGGAAGAAATCGCGACACAGCTCGGCCGCCTCGCCGACGAGCGCACCGAGTCCCGCGACCGCGGCGACGAATCAAGCTGAGATTAAATCGCGGCCGACGCGCCCGAACCCGAGACGGTCTCGCCCGCGAATCGGTCGGGCGAGAATCAAAAAGCCCACCGCGAAATCCGTCTGTTCGTCCGTTTCCGCCGAGTATCGGCGAAATCTGAGGGTACCGATTACGAGATAATTTCGGTCACGGTTCTTCTATTATTAACTAACTGTCGGGAGCGCGATGTTCCACCCGGAACAATGTATCCGTTACAAGTCACGTTGACCGAGTCCATCGCGGAGTTGACCAACGCCGTGCTCGCGTTCGTCCCGCGGCTCGTGGGCGCGCTGTTAATCCTCATCGTCGGCTGGTTCATCGGCAGTATCGCGGCCCGCCTCATCACGCGAATCGCCGACCGCGTCGAGGTCGACAAGGCAGTGTTGGCGACGCCCGTCGGGAAGATTCTCGGCGGAACAGAAAAGGCGGTATCGAGCGCGTTCGGGACGCTCGGCAAGTGGTTCGTCTACGCCATCGCCGTCCTCGCGGCCGCCGACGTGCTCGCGGTCGACCTGTTTTCCGAGTGGGTCTCGACCGCGGCGTCGTACGCGCCGTCGTTCGTGGCCGGTCTGCTCGTCATCGTCCTCGGGTTCGTCGTCGCCGACTTCATCGGTGACGCCATCACCCGGACCCGCGCGGCGACCGAGACGCCGTACACGAGCGTCTTCGCGGTCGGCACCCGGATGTTCCTCTACTTCACCGCCGTCGTCATCGGCCTGAGCACGATGGGCATCGACGTGGCCATCCTGTTCACCATCGCGCAGGCGTTCGCGTGGGGCATCGCCGCGGCCCTCGCCATCGGCGTCGGCGGCGCGGTCGCCTTCGGCGCGCGCGACTACGTCTCGGCCAACGTCGAGCGCTGGATGGGTTCGGCCCGCTCCGTCGCGGCCACCCCCGTCTCCCCGATGGGCGGCGACACCGACTCCCCCGAGGGCGCGTCGCCGGCCGACGACTGAACGCGCTCCGCCCGGTGTGCGCGCACCGCGGCACCGACACCTTTCTTCGCCGACTATCGCCGCCGAGCCGCCGCCCACGCCGATATATATCAGAATATCTATTCTAACTCTGGGCCGCACTTTTTGGCCTATCTAAACCATCTGAAGCCCTCTACTCGGCATTCAATGGTTTAGGCCAGCCAAAAATATCTGAGATATGATAATACTTATCGGCACCGAGTGGCTACGGTCGGTATGGACCAGTTTGCCGCTCTCACGTTCGTCTTTCTCGCCGGGCTCGTCACGGCCATTGCGACCGGTCTCGGCGCGATTCCGTTCTTCTTCGTCTCGGACGTGAGCGACCGCTGGAACGTGGCGCTGTGGGGTATCGCCTCGGGAATCATGGTGTCGGCGTCGCTGTTCGGCCTCGTCTTCGAGGGGCTCGCAAACGGGACGCCGCTCCAACTCGGTATCGGGATGCTCGCGGGCGTCGCGCTCGTCGTCGTCGCCCACCGCGTCATCGAGGGCGCGGACGTCAACCCTAAGCAGTACGAGGAGGCCGACTTCCGCAAACTGCTTTTGATTCTCGGCATCCTCACCGTCCACAGCTTCCCCGAGGGCGTCGCCGTCGGCGTCTCGTTCGCCGACCTCGGCCTCGACGGCGGTATCCAACTGTTCGGCTTCGTCGTCCCGCTACTCGCCGTGTTCATGACCATCGCCATCTCGATTCACAACGTCCCCGAGGGGCTGGCAATCTCCATCCCGCTCCGGTCGATGGAGGTCTCGAACTGGAAGCTCGTCTGGTGGGCCATCTTCTCCAGTCTGCCCCAGCCCATCGGCGCGGTCATCGCGTTCTACTTCGTCCGCATCGCCCGGGAGTTCCTCCCGTTCGGCTTCGGCTTCGCCGCGGGCGCGATGGTGTTTCTCGTCCTCACGGAGTTCATCCCCGAGGCGCTCGAACTCGGCGAACGCCTCCCGCGCGGCGGCCGGGTCGAACTGCTCGCGGGGCTCGTCGCCGGCTTCGCCGTCATGGTCCCGCTGGCGTTCATCTGAGCGCGGCGGACCCGCCGCGACGGCTCAGACGCGCGGCTCTCTCCTTCGACTCGGAACGACAGAGAAAACGCGTCGCCGCGAACCGCGACTTCGACTTAGTGCGAGTGGCCGAGCGCGTCCGACAGCGGGACGCCGAAGCGGTCTTCGAACAGTTCCTCCATCTTCTCGTTGATTTCGGCGATGTCGGCCGGCGCGCCGCCTTCGCTGTGGTGTGCGACGACGTGGGCCTGCTGTGCGAACGCCTGCACGACGACGTCGGCGACGACGTCGGTCGGCTCTTCGCCCTGCTCCGCGAAGATGTCGACGAGGCCCGCGGGGAGTTCGAGCGCCTCGGTGTCTCCGTCCGGTCCTTCGATGGTGTACGTCTCAGTTTCGACCATGCCACCACGTGGGGTCGGCCGCGGGTTAAGGCTTGAGTTTGCGGGCGCGTCGGACGCCCTCGCGAGCGTCCCGGACGCCCCGAGTCCCTCCGACTCACAGCTGGTGGACGAGCGGCGCGTGCGCTCTCAGTCCGTTCGCGGAATCGCCAGCGTCCCCGCCGCGAAGAAGGCGACAGCGAGGGCCGCGAGCACCGCGAGGTTCGTGAGCCAGTCGCCGCCGCCGTAGGTGAGCGCCCGGACGCCGCGGGCGAAGTACGTGAGCGGCGAGAGGTTCAGCGCCGGGACGAACCACGCCGGGAGCAGGTCGGGCGTCACGAACGTCTCCGAGAGGAAAAGCAAGGGAAGCGCGATGGCGTTGCTCGCGGCGATGACGCCGTCTTGTGAGTCGGCGACGCTACCGATGACGGCCCCGAGGCCGCAAAAGAGCGTCACGCCGAGCGCGACGAAGGGGACGATGGCGAGCGTCGCGGGCGTCAGCGGAATCGACGCGCCCGTCACGAGCGCCGACAGCGCGAGGAGCAACAGCGCCGCGAGGCCGATGACGACGACGTTGACGAGCGAGTGCGCGAGGAGCCACTCGGCGCGCGACAGCGGCGTCGTCGCCAGCTTCTCGAAGCGGCTCCCTTCTCGGTGGCGGGCGATGGTGCTCCCGACGCGAGACAGCGGCGTGAACAGCACGACGACCGCGAGATAGCCGGCGATGTAGTACTCCTTCGGCTCGGCGAACAGGCCGCCGCCGGTCGGCTGGGTCTGCACGAGCGCCCCGAAGATGACGACGATGATGGCGGGGAAGAAGAAGGTGAAGAAGACCGCCGTCCGCCGCCGGAGGAACGAGTGCCACGAGGCGACGAACTCCGAGCGGACGCGGGCGGCGAGGCTCATCTGTCACCTCCGACCGCGGCGGCCGCGGCGGGGCGGGCGGCCTCGAACTGCTCGCCGGTCAAAGAGAGGTAGACCTCTTCGAGACCGGGCTGTTTCCAGACGAGCGATTCGTACACGACGCCCGCGTCGTCGAAGGCGGCGACCACGTCGCCGATGTCGCGCGGGCCGACGCCGTGGACGGTGATGCCGTCGCCCGACACCGTCGCGTCGAGCGCGGCCGGGAGCGACACCGATTCGAGGGCCGCGTCGGCGTTGGCGTCGCCGTCGGTCCGGACGACGAGACGACTGTCGCCGCCGTACTCGGAGACGAGGTCGTCCGGCCGGCCGACCGTGACGAGCTCGCCCGCGTTGAGCAGGCCCACGCGGTCGGCGAGGCGCTCTATCTCCTCCATGGAGTGGCTGGTGAGAAACACCGTCGTCCCGCCGGCGGCGAGGCCCTCGACGAGCCCCCACAGCGACCGCCGACCCGCGGGGTCGATGCCGGTCGTCGGTTCGTCCAAAAACAGCACGTCGGGGTCGTTGACGAGCGTCAGGGCGATGCAGGCGCGGCGCTGTTGGCCGCCCGAGAGGTTCTCGTACCACGTGTCGGCGGCGTCGGCGAGACCGACCTCGTCGAGCACCGCGTCGGGGTCGCGGGCGTCGTCGTAGAGCCCGGCGTAGTAGGCCACGAGTTCGCGGGCGGTGAGCCGACCCGTGGGGCGGAACTCCTGCGGGAGGACGCCGAGGCGCTGGCGGTCCACCTCGGTCGGGTCGCGCCCGAGGATGGCCGCCGACCCCGAGTCCACCGCGGTCGTACCCGTGAGGGCGCGAACCAGCGTCGTCTTCCCCGCGCCGTTCGGACCGATGAGGCCGAAGACCTCCCCCTCGGCGACCGACAGGGAGACGCCCGAAAGCGCCTCCACGTCGCCGTAGGACTTCCTGAGGCCGTCGGCGGCGAGTACCTCGTCCATGTCGTACCCGTCGTCACTATCGGGTGGTAAGGGATTCGGAATCGCCGCTCGATTCGAGTCGTGGGGGCGGCGGGACAGCGGGGAGACCCAGCTGACCCGACCGTAGCAAGCCTTACTCCACTCGCGCCGCTCTACGTTGACATGAACGGTTCCCGACGCGACTTTCTCGCCGCGACCGGCGCGACCCTCTTGGGCGGGCTCGCGGGCTGTGCGAGCGCCCCGACCGACGGCGGTGGTGAAACGACCGACAGCGACGCGCCGACCGACGGGTCGACCACGACCGCGACCACGGGCGACGGCTCCGGCGGCTCCGGCGGCTCCCTCGCGGGCCTCGAAGTCGCCTACGAGACGGTGGCGACCGGGTTCGCCTCGCCGGTCGACGTGGCCATCCCCGAGGCGTTCGGCGGGAGCCGACGGTTCGTCGTCGACCAGCCCGGCCGGATGTGGCTCCACGACGACGCGGGACTGCAAAGCGAACCGTACCTCGACATCACAGACCGCGTCGTCGACCTCAACGGCTACGACGAGCGCGGCTTCCTCGGCGTCGCCTTCCACCCCGAGTTCGCCGACAACGGGCGGCTCTACCTCCGGTACAGCGCCCCGCGACGGTCGGGAACGCCCGCGAACTACAGTCACACGTTCGTCCTGAGCGAACTGACGGTCGACCCCGAGGCGACGACCGTCTCGGCCGACTCCGAGCGGACACTGCTCGAACTCCCCGAGCCCCAGCCGAACCACAACGCGGGAGCCGTCGCGTTCGGCCCGGACGGCTATCTCTACGTCGCCACGGGCGACGGCGGCGGCGCGAACGACGAGGGGCGCGGCCACGTCGACGACTGGTACGACGCCGTCACGGGCGGCAACGGACAGGACGTGACCGAGAACCTCCTCGGGAGCGTCCTCCGCATCGACGTGGACTCGACCGGCGGGGTCGCCGGCGACGACGACCGGCCCTACGGAATCCCCGAGGACAACCCGCTCGTCGGCTCCGACGGCCGCGACGAGCAGTACGCGTGGGGGCTCAGAAACCCGTGGCGGCTCTCGTTCGACGGCGAGGACTGCTACGTCGCCGACGTGGGTCAGGGCGCGTGGGAGGAGGTGAACCTGCTCGAAGCCGGCGGCAACTACGGCTGGAACGTCCGCGAGGGCGCACACTGCTTCCGCGCGGGCGACTGCCCGACCGAGACGCCCGACGGCGCGCCGCTCATCGACCCGGTGCTGGAGTACCCCCACAGCGGGGACGGCCCGTCCGGGGTGGCCGTCATCGGCGGCCACGTCTACCGCGGCGAGTCGATTCCGGCGCTGTCGGGCGCGTACGTCTTCGCCGACTGGCAGTCCGAGGGCAGACTGTTCGCCGCCCGCCCGAGCGAGTCGCGGCCGTGGGACATCGCGGAGCTTCCCGTGGCGGACCGCGACGACGGCGGCACGAACGTCCTCGCGTTCGGCCGCGCACCCGACGGCGAACTGTACGTCTGCACCAGCGACCGCCCGATTGTCACCGGGTCGTCGGGCGCGCTGAACCGGCTGACCGGCGCGTGAGCCTCGTCCCGCGCCTCCGAAGCCGGGGCGTCAGGCGTCGCCGTCGACGTTGACCCGCCTGCCCGTCGTCGCCGACTCGTAGGCCGCCTCGGTCAGCGCGGTCACGCGCAGGGCGTCCTCGGCCGGGATGGCGAGGTCGGCCTCGTCGCGGGCGGCGTCAACGAAGTTCCGGAGCTTCTTCCGGGTCAACTCCTCGAAGCCGGGCGTCGGCGGCGTGGCGGTGTAGGTCGTCCCGCCCTCCGTCACCTCGATGGTCTCGCCGTCGAAGGCGACCATCCCCTCGGTGCCGATGACGCGGAGCGACTCGCCGGGGTCCGGGACGCTCTGTCCGTCGCCGGAGACGCCGACGCTCGCGGTGAGGCGGTCGCCGTCGCGGTCGAGGACGACCGCGAGCGCCGCGTTCACGTCAACGTCGTGGCCGCGGTGGTCGACCGCCGCGGCGACCGTCACCGGTTTCGAGCGCGTCACCCAGAGCATCGCGTCGAGGAGATGCGACCCCGAGTCGTACAGTTGGCCGCCGCCCGACAGCGACGGGTCGCCGCGCCACTCGTCTTTCGTCCAGCGAATCCACTCCTGTTCGAGGTGGCAGACCACCATGTGCGGGTCGCCGATGCGGCCGCTGTCGACGACGCGCCGGAGTTCGTGGAACCGCGGGTCGAAGTGGCGCTGGTAGCCGACCGCGAGCGTGAGGCCGCGCTCGTCGGCGCGGTCGATGAGCACCCGCGCCCCGCCGAGGTCCGTCACCATCGGCTTTTCGAGGTGGACGTGAAGGTCGGCGTCGAGCGCGGCGAGCGCCTGGTCGAAGTGCTTGGTGTGCGGCGAGGCGATAGTCACCGCGTCGAGGAACTCGGCGTCCAGCAGTTCCGCGGTCGTTTCGTAGGTTGGCACGTCGAACTCGTCGCCGAACCGCTCGCGCACCTCGTCGGCGGGGTCGACGCCGGCGACGACGCGAACCCCCTCCAGTTCGTTGAGGAGGCGACACTCCAGCACACCGAGGCTTCCGAGGCCGATACCTGCGACTCTGAACATGGCGTAGTAGTCGCGCGGAAGCCGCAAAAGCGTGCGGGCGAGTCGCAAGGGCTTCCCGGGTGGCTCGTGTGGGTCGGCCATGGACGACGCAGTCCTCCAGCGGTTCGCCGTCGTACTCGCGTTGGTCGGGGTGGCCCTCCACGTCACGTCGCTCGCCGAGAACCCGTCGCAGGGGTTCGTCACCGTCGGGTTCGCGGTGCTCCTCCTCGCGCTCGCGCTCGGCGGCGCGCCGGTCGCGCGCGACCTGTTCGCGGCGGACGCGGCCCCCGCCGAACCGCCCGACGCCGGCGAACAACGCTGAACACCTCGCCGCTACTCACACGCTTTAGTCGCCGGCCGACGTGGCATCGACCATGAGCCTCGACTATCGACGACTCGGGTCGACCGGCACCCGCGTCTCGGAACTGTGCTTCGGCACGTGGCGATTCGGTCGAAAGAGTAGCGGCGTCCTCGAGACCGACGAGGAGGAAGCGCACGAACTCCTCGACGCGTTCGAGGAGCGCGGCGGGAACTTCATCGACACCGCCAACGTCTACGGGAATCCGAACGGCACCTCCGAGCAGTACATCGGCAACTGGCTGGCCGAGCGCGACCGCGAGGACTACGTGCTCGCCTCGAAGGTGTACTTCCCGTTCGACGAGGACAACCCCAACGGGCGCGGCCTCTCGCGGACCCACATCCGCAACCAAATCGAGGGGACGCTCGACCGCCTCGACACCGACTACCTCGACCTCTACTACATCCACCGCTGGGACGAGGAGACGCCCATCGAGGAGACGCTCCAGACGCTCAACGGCCTCGTCGAGGAGGGGAAGGTCAACTACCTCGGCGCGTCCACGATGGCCTCGTGGCAACTCACGAAGGCGCTGTGGAAATCCGACGTCAACGACTACGCCCGATTCGACGTGACCCAGCCGCTGTTCCACGCGGGCTACTACGAGGACGTGAAAGACTACCTCGACGTGTGCGGTGACCAGGACATCGCGATTTGTCCGTACTCGCCGCTCGCCGGAGGTTTTCTCACGGGCAAGTACGAGCGCGCCGACCCCGACGACCCCTCGAAGTACGTCGCGCCCGACGGCGCGCGCGGCTCGTTCGACGATCGCTTCGAGCGCTTCTACGTCTCCGAGCGCGGCTGGAAGGTGCTCGACGAGATTCGCGCCGTCGCCGACGAGGTCGACGCCAGCCCCGCACAGGTCGCGCTCCGCTGGCTGATGGACTACCCCGAGGCGACCGTCGTCCCCATCGTCGGCGCGCGGACGACCGACCAACTCGACGAGAACGTCGGCGCGGCCGACGTGGACATCTCGACCGACCAGTGGGAGCGCATCACGAACGCCCGCTACGACGAAGACGGCAAACGCTGGGGCCACTAAGCGACCGCGGGCGACGCGCGACGGGCGAGACGGACGACCCGGACGCCCCGGACGATTCCGACTCCGGCTTTTCTCACGCGATGCCGAGGTCTCGCAGGAAGTCGCAGACGACGTGGACGTAGAGCACGACCGCGAGGAACGCCGCGAGCGACCCGAGTCCCGAGAGCGCGAGCGCGCCGACCGCGACGCCGCCGACGAGGTGGTGGCTCAGGAGTCGCTTGCGGTCGAACTCGGTGTCGAACTCCTCGAACACCCGCTCTTGGTCGAGGAGGCCGACCCGCGGGTTCGTCACCGCGAGCCGCAGGTTCGCCCAGTCGCCGCGCTGGACGCGGGCGATGACGAAGTGGTCGAGGTCGATGAAGACGCTCGCGAACACCGCGCCGGCGACGAGAAGCGGCAGGCTCCCCGGCGGGTCCACGGCGAGCGCGGCGACCGCCCCGGCGACCGCGCCGACGGCGGCGTGTTCGAGTGATTTCACGTCCCGCCCCGCTCAGCCGACGTGCGGGCGGACCCGCCGGAGCACGAGGTCCGGGTCGAACTCGTCTTCCGACTTGTCCCAGACGCGCTCGCCGTCGACGGTGACGGTGAGGACGCCGTGGTCGCCCGTGACGAGCGCCACGCGGTCGAGTCGCTCGCCGAACTGTTCGAGGAGCGCGTGCTGGAGCTGTTCGGCGCGGTCGAGGAAGCCGCAGGGGACGCAGTATTCGATTTCGACCTCGGTCATGGCCGGACGTTCACGGCGCGCGGGTAAAAACGAGAGGGCGGGCGGCGAGCGCGTCCGCGGGAGCGAACCCGCGACTACTTCCCGAAGCCGGGCCGCCACCGGAGGAGGACCACGGTGACGAGGAAGACCAGCGTCGAGAGGTCGTACGAGAGCGTCGTCACGGTCGCCGCGACGGCCGTCCCGCCGCCGAAGACGCTCGTGGCGACCGACGCGAGGACGGGCCACGAACACGAGACGCAGGAAAAGAGGCCGACGACGCCGGAGACGGCCGCGCCCGCCGCCTCGACGACCGTGTCGTAGACGAGGAACGCGAGCGCCGCGTAGCCGACCACGCGCGCCGGCATGAGGACGAGGTTGAACAGGTCGCCGCCGTAGACGAGCGCCGGCCCCCATCCCGGCGGGAGGAAGGCGACGCGGACGCCGCTCGTCCCGCCGGGCACGGGCGAGGTGACGAGACCGCCGGCGACCGCGAGGAGCGCGAAGTAGCCGACGGCGACGGCGGCCGCCTTGCGCTTCGTCGCGGATGAGGCGGGGGCGACGTCGGTGTCGAACATGACCCAGAGGCCGACGATGACCCACGCGACGCCGTAGACGGCGTAACGCGGCGCGCCGACGCTCGCCTCGGTGAAAAGCAGGTAGACGAACGCCAGAATCAGCGTCGTGTTCACGGCGACGGCGGCGCGGAGCAGACTGGCCCGCGAGGGGCGGGGAAGTGCGGATGCGGTTGCCATGTGTTTGGGTGGTGTCGTAGTCGGTTCTCAGATTGCGAGCGTGTCGACGACGATGGCGAGGAGCAACATCCCGAGGTAGGCGTTCGAGGCGTGGAACGCCCGGAAGGCGGCGGTGTCGTCGCGCTCGTAGTGCAGGCGCACGACGAAGTAGAGGAACGCGCCGCCGAAGAGGATGCTCGTCACGAGGTAGACGACCCCGAGGGCGTCCATGACCGCGAGGCCGGCCGCCGAGACGAGCGTCGCGCCGAGCCACCAGAGGATGTGCTTTCGCGTCTCGGTCTCGCCGCGGACGACGGGCATCATCGGGAAGCCGCCGCGGGCGTAGTCGTCCTTGTAGGCCAGCGCGAGGTTGTAGAAGTGCGCGGGCGTCCACATGAAGATGACCACGGCGAGGACGAGACCGCCGAGGCCGACGTCGCCGGTGACGGCGACCCAGCCGATGAGCGCCGGAAGCGCGCCGGCCGCGCCGCCGATGACGGTGTTTTGGACCGTGTTGGGCTTCAGGATGAGCGTGTAGACGACGCTGTAGAAGGCGATGGCGACGACGCCGAGGACGGCCGCGAGCCAGTTGACGGACGCGAACAGCGCCACCGACGCGACCGTCAGGAGCAGGCCGAACGCGACGGCGTTGCGGACGGGGACGAGGTCGACCGCGAGCGGTCGGTCGCTCGTCCGTTGCATCCGGCGGTCCACGTCGCGTTCGAGGACGTGGTTGAACGTGCCGGACGCGCCGATAGAGAGGACGCCGCCGCCGAGGGTCGCCGCGATGACCTCGGGCGTGAGTCCGGGCGAGACGGTGCCGGCGAGCGCCATCGCCGCCGACGCGACGAGACAGAGGAGCCACATCAGCCGCGGCTTCATGAGCCGGAAGTACGCGTTGACCGTTGCCTTCGCGCGGGCGACCGGCTCGGTCGGAACGGGCGGTCGCTCGCCGTCGTCGGCCGGGGGGCTCATCGACGGGGTGCCGACCGGCGCGTCGTCGGGGTCGCCGGTGGCCGCTTCGAGGGTCCACGCGAGGGCGGCGACGAGGCCGC
The DNA here is from genome assembly GCF_014635105.1 of Haloferax sulfurifontis. Taxonomy (NCBI): domain Archaea; kingdom Methanobacteriati; phylum Methanobacteriota; class Halobacteria; order Halobacteriales; family Haloferacaceae; genus Haloferax; species Haloferax sulfurifontis. Next base: position 76,393 of record NZ_BMCI01000004.1, on the reverse strand, counting down.
CGAAGATGACCATGCCGAGGACCAAGTGGAGCGTCGAGAGCGCGGCGCCGACGCCGACGGTGGCGACGACCGCGCCGAGACCGGCCTGCGCGGGGTAGAGCACCGCCGACACGGTGACGGTCGCTCGCACCCGGCGGGACGTGTCGGTCCGCCACGCCGAGACGAGCGTGGCGACCGCGAGGAGGCCGACGAGCACGGCCGCGACGCGGTGGCCGAGAGCGACCCAGCCGTCGAGCGTCGCGGGGAGCGAAAAGCCGTCGCCGCACGCGGGCCACGCGCTACAGGCGGCGGTCGCGTCCGTGAGCGCGGTCGTCGCGCCGACGATGAGCAGGAGATAGACGCCCATCGCGGTCGCCGCGAGCAGGCCGTGGAACGTGTTCGAACCGCGATTCGTGGCCACGAAATTCACCTACCGACGTGTTGGACCGTCCCGTATTTAGGACCCGCGCTTTTCCGCCTCGCGTTCGGGCGTCGCTCCCCGCGATATGGCGGGGTGGGGTTGATAAACGGCGGGCCGAGAGTCGGTACGCATTTATGCGGTTGTTCCTAACTCTCGCTCAGCATGAGAAAGACGCGTTTCGCGCTCGCGTCCCTGCTCGCGACGGCCGTGATGGCACTCGTTGCCACCCCCGCCGCCGCGCAGGCGTCTGCCACGTCGGAACTCATCAACCAGCTGAACGGGGAGCTACTGTACGTCGCCATCCCGATCACCGTGCTGGTGGAGGTCATCCTCCTCTACACCGTCATCAAGTTCCGCAACAGCGAGCGCGCACTGCCGACCAAGGAGAATCGCCGGCTCGAAATCACGTGGACCATCGCGACAGCGATTATCCTGCTTTTCGTCGGCGTCGCCTCCTACGGCGTGCTGGCCAACGAGAACGTCACGCACCAGGGCAACGACATCGCCATGGACGACGACCCGGTCGTCGTCACGGCCGAGGCGTACCAGTGGGGCTGGAACATGTACTACCCCGAGGAGGGTAACTTCTCGTCGGGCAACGAGATCGTCATCCCCGCCGACCGCCCCGTCTACTTCCAAATCACCTCAGCGGACGTGATACATGGATTCCACGTCCCCGAACTCGCGCTCAAACAGGACGCGATGCCGGGTTCGACGAACACCATCAAGACCGTCGCCTACGAGGAAGGCACCTACCAGGGCTACTGTACTGAGTACTGCGGCGTCGCGCACTCCCAGATGTACTTCACCGTCGAAGTCGTCTCGCAGGACGAGTATCAGAACTGGCTCGACGAGCAACAGTCGGCCAACAGCGAATCGTCGTCTTCGTCCTCGAACAGCACCGCGACGAACTCCACGCAGTAACGCATCCCTTCTCTTTCGACCCTCGCCGCCGAGTGACGACGCTCGCGCTCGTCGCGGTCGGTCGTCGGAAAATCAGTCGGCAGTTCGCAGTTCGGGTCGTCTTCCGCGGCGAGCACTCAACAGCGCCGCTCGACGATGCGGTCGATGATGCGGCCCGTCGAGAGCAGTTCGTCGTCGTGGCGTGGCTCCCGCGGCGTCGCGCGCGTGACCTCGCAGTCGATGCCGCGGGCGTCGAGCGCGGCTTTGATTCCCTCCTCGTCGTGGTGTTGGTCGTAGCCGAGGACGATGACGTCGGGGTCGATGTTCTCGATGGGGACGAAGATGTCCTCGGCGTGGCCGAGGTGCGCCTCGTCGACCACGTCGAGGGCGGCGACCATGTCGCGGCGCTGGCGGTCGTCGAGAATCGGCTTCGGCTTGTGCGTCACGTTCTCGCCGCGGGCGATGATGACGTGGAGTTCGTCGCCGAGCGACGCGGCGTCCGAGAGGTAGTGGACGTGGCCGGGGTGGAGGATGTCGAAGGTGCCCTGCGCGATGACCCGTCTCATCGGTCTAACTCCGCGTCGATGTCGTCCTGCGTGAAGTCGAAGAACGATTCGGGGTCGGGGAGGTCGACGTCGAGCACGTCGAGGTCGCGGACCTCGCCGGACTGGTCGAACGCCTCCCAGTCGTCGGGGCCGTACGGCGAGCCGATGATGATGTGGACCCGACCGCTCCCGAACGTGTCGAGGTCGGCGTCGCTCGGGCGGAGGACGCCGTTCGGGTGCGAGTGAATCGACCCGACGGCGCGGAAGTCGTTCGGCACGAGGTCGTTTCTGACGGTCGCGCTGACGGGGTCCGAGACGGTCCCCGGGATGATGAGCACGTCCGTCACGACGTAGCCGTCGCGGTCGACGCCGACCCGGCGGGCCTCCTCGCCGCGGAGGAGGCCCATGTACTCGTTCGGATGCGTCTCCGCAGAGGCTTCGAGCGCGAAGTCGAGGGCGTCGGCGGCGATACCGACGACCTCCCGCGACCGGAAGAGTCGCATACCGAACCGTCCGCGGGCGCTCCATCTAAGGGTTCCGGAACGCCGAGTCGGTCGCCGGAACGGAACCGCCATACTGAGGTCGGCGCTCGCCCGACCTCGGGTGTGACGCTCGATTCCGACCTCGCCGCTCGCGTGACCGACGCGCTCGACGCCGACGCGCCGCCGACCGCGACGACCGAACTCGACGGCGGACACGTCGGCCGCGTCTACCGCCTCGACTTCGACGGGCGCGACCCCGTCGTCGCAAAGGTGGGCGACACGCCGCTCGACGTGGAGGCGGCGATGCTCGACTCGCTCGCCGCGGCCGGCCTTCCGGTCCCCGCGGTCCACCACGCCGACGCCGACCTGCTCGTCCTCGACTACGTCGAGGGCGCGTCAGAGTTGACCCCCGCCGCCGAGCGCGACCTCGCCGCCCACCTCGCCGCGCTCCACGAGACGACCGCGCCGGCGTTCGGTTTCCCTTACGACACGCTCTCGGGACCGTACCGCCAGCCGAACCCGTGGACCGACTCGTGGGTGGCGTTCTTCCGCGACCAGCGCCTCCTGCCGTGGGCCGAGGCGGCGCTCGACGCCGGACTCCCCGCCGCGACAGCCGAGCGAATCGAGTCGGTCGCCGCCGACCTCGACGCGCTCCTCGTCGAACCGGCGGCCCCGCGGCTCGTCCACGGCGACGTGTGGGGCGCGAACCTCCGCGCCCGCGACGACCGCGTCGTCGCCTTCCTCGACCCGGCGTGTTACTACGGCCACCCCGAGGTCGAACTGGCCTACATCGACTGGTTCGACGCCGTCGGCGACGCCTTCTTCGACGCCTACGACGAGCGCCGACCCATCGCCGACGGCTTCTTCGAGGACCGCTCGCCCGCCTACGCGCTGTTCCCGCTCCTCGAACACGTCCGCGTCTTCGGGGCCGACTACGTCTCGTCGGTCGAAGACGCGCTGGACGAACTCGGCTACTGACCGCCCGCGAACGCGAGTCTCGGGCCGAACCGAGTCGAATCGAGTCGTGAGAACCCGCCGCGCACGCGAGATGCTTTTGTAAAGCTTAACACTACCCCCTGACCTAGCGGGACTATGAGCGACGAGCACGCCGGGGATTCCGGCGACGACTCGCGTCCGAATTCGGACGCGCGACCTATCGTCTATGATCTCGCACCGAACTGTACCGCTGACGACGTCGAGACCGACGCGTACTACCACGCCGTCGTCAACGGCGTCGTGGAGTACGGCATCTTCGTGGACATCTCCGACTCCGTCTCCGGTCTCATCCACGAGTCCAACCTCTCGGCCGACTACGAGGTCGGCGACCGACTGGTCGTCCGCCTCGAATCCGTCCGCGAGAACGGCGACATCGCGTTCGCCGAGGACACGCCCGACGACTACCGAACCCTGACCGTCGACCACGAGCCGACCATCACACCTATCTCCAGTCTCTCGGTCGGCGAGTCGGTCACCGTCGAGGGCGTCGTCACGCAGATCAAGCAGACCGGCGGCCCGACCGTCTTCCGCATCGCCGACGACTCCGGTATCGTCGCCGCCGCCGCCTTCGAGGAAGCCGGCGTCCGCGCGTTCCCCGAAGTCGACCTCGACGACGTGGTCCGCATGGCCGGCACCGTCGAAGACCACGAGGGCACCCGACAGCTCGAAGTCGACGGCCTGACCGTCCTCGACGACGAGGCCGCGGCCGACGCCCGCCAGCGCATCGACGCCGCGCTCGACGAGCGCGCCGAGCCCGAACCCGTCGAACCGCTCGTTGAGTGGTCGGCGTTCGAGAAGCTCCGCGGCGACCTCGAAGACGTGGCGCGCCTGCTCCGCCGGACGGTCCTCGAAGGCCGCCCGATTCGCGTCCGCCACCACGCCGACGGCGACGGCATGTGCGCGTCCGTCCCGGTCCAACTGGCCCTCGAACGGCTCATCACCGAGGTCCACGACGACCCCGACGCGCCGCGACACCTGTTCAAGCGCCTGCCGAGCAAGGCCCCGTTCTACGAGATGGAGGACGTGACCCGCGACCTGAACTTCGCGCTCGAAGGGCGCGCCCGCCACGGCCAGCGGCTTCCCTTCCTGCTCATGCTCGACAACGGGTCGACCGAGGAGGACGTGCCCGCCTACGAGAACCTCGCGCACTACGACGTGCCCATCGCGGTCGTCGACCACCACCACCCCGACCCCGAGGCGGTCGACCCGCTTCTCGACGCCCACGTCAACCCCTATCTCCACGGCGAGGACTACCGCATCACAACCGGCATGATGTGCGTCGAACTCGCGCGGATGATTCACCCCGACGTGACCGACGAACTGCGTCACGTCCCCGCCGTCGCGGGGCTGTCTGACCGCTCGAAGGCGGAGGTCATGGACAACTACATCGCGCTCGCCGAAGACGAGGGCTACGACCGCGAACAGCTCCTCGACGTGGGCGAGGCGCTCGACTACGCCGCCCACTGGCTTCGCTACAACGACGGCGCGTCCATCGTCAACGACGTGCTCAACGTCGGCTGTGACGACGAGGAGCGCCACCGCGAACTCGTCGAGTTCCTCTCGACGCGCGCCGAGCGCGACGTCGAGCGCCAGCTCGAAGCCGCCGAGCCGCACCTCGAACACGAGCGCCTCGACAGCGGGGCCAACCTCTACCGCATCGACCTCGACAAGTGGGCCCACCGCTTTACCTACCCCGCGCCGGGCAAGACCACGGGCAAACTCCACGACCGCAAGGTCCAGGAGACGGGCGAGCCGGTCATCACCATCGGCTACGGTCCCGACTTCGCCGTCCTCCGGTCCGACGGCGTCCGCCTCGACATCCCGCGGATGGTCGCCGAACTGAACGAGGAGGTCGTCGGCGGCGGCGTCTCCGGCGGCGGCCACCTCGTCGTCGGCTCCATCAAGTTCGTCAGCGGCATGCGCCAGGAGGTCATCGACAGCCTCGTCGAGAAGATGGCCGAAGCCGACATCGACGAAGAGCTGTCGACGACGGCATAAGGTCGCAGACGCGGTTCCCGACACTCATTCTTCGAACTCCAGTCGCCTGAGCGCCGCGAGTCCGACGACGACTGCGAGGGCGGCCGCGGCGACGAGTCCCGTCCTCGGCTCCGCCCCGCGCCCGCTGGCCCGCCAGTCCGCCGCGAACGCCTCGCGGAAGTACGCCGCGGCGGCCGGGTCAGACAGCGCGAGCACGACTTCGCGGTTCTCGCGGGCCGAGTGCCGGTTCCAGTTGAGGCTCCCGACGAGCGCGGTGTCGTCGGCGACGACGCCCTTCGCGTGAATCGCGCCGTACCGCCCGCCGGGGCGCGCGAGTCGAACCGAGAGCGGACTGCCGGTTCTGTCGGCCCACTCGTTCAGTCGCTCGGCGAGCGCGCGGTTTTCCTCCTCGTCGTACCACGCGCTCCCGAGGAGGAGCCGGACGCGGACGCCGCGGCCAGCCGCACGCTTGAGTGCGCGGACGAACGGGCCGTCGGCCTCGACCGTCGGCTGTAGCACATCGATTCGCCCCTCGGCGGCGTCGAGTCGGGAGACGACCGCCGACTCGGCGTTGTCGGGCGCGCGGATGACGGCGACGCGGTCGACCCGCACCGACTCGGGGGCGACGCGCGAGGGGTACGAGCCGGTCGCCGACTCGGTGCGGACGAACGACCGGCCGACCCGGTACGTCTCCCACGGAGCGGTCTCGGGGAGGCTCGCGTCGTCTTCGAACGTGGCCGCGAGGTCGGCCGCGACGGTCGGCGAGCGCGCGACGACGCCCCAGCCGCGGCTCTTTCGCCCGCCCGTCCCCGCGGGCTTCCAGTTTTCGGTCATGACGAGCGCCGCGTCGTCGACGACGGCGTACTTCGGGTGGTGAAACGAGTGGGGGTCGCCGACGACCCGGACCGAGACGCCGGCGTCGGCGAGACGGTCGAGGACGCGCGCGGACCGCCGCGGGAAGCCGCCGACCGGGCTGTCTTCGACCAGTACCGAGACGGCGACACCGCGTTCGCGCGCGGCGACGAGTTCGTCCGCGACGCGCGCGGAGGAGACGACGTAGCCCGCGAGCAGAATCCGCTCGTCGGCCGCCCGGAGCGTCGCTATCGGGCGGTCCGGCGAGTCGGGGAGGACGAACAGCGTCGCGTTCGCGGGGCCGCGGGTCGTGACGTTCCGCCGGGGGAGCGCCCGCGGCCACCAGGACCACGCGCCGTCTCGCCGTTCGAGGAGCGCGCCCTCGCGGCTTCGCTCGTAGCTGAGGCGGTCGGCGACGACGCCGTTTCCGCCCTCGCCGTCGTCACCGACGACGCGGAGCGTGACCGTCTCGCCGCCGTTCGCGAGGTCGAGACCGGACGCGACGACGGGGCGGTCGGTCAGGTTCGACGCCGCGGCCGGGTCGGTGGCGACGGCGACCGTGCCGCCGGGCGCGACGAACGAGACGGTCTCCTCGCCGTCGGACAGCGAGAGTTCGGTTCCCGCGGGCGCGGCGACGGCGACGAACTCGCCGCGGTCGCCGGGCGTCGCCGGGTCGGGGAGCGCGGAGACGATGCGCGGTTCGCCCGATGCCGATGGGTCGGCGGTGGTGGTGGGGGCGGTAGAGGCGGTGGTGGGAGTGGCCGAGTCGGTCGCGTCCTCCGTTCCCGGCGCGGCCGCTATCGGCGCGGGGACGACGGCCGCGGCCGCGAGCAGGACGACGAGCGAGGCGGCGAACGCGGCGGTGAGTGGCCGGCGGGACACACCCCGCGGTGGTCGCGTTCGCCTACAAAAACGTTCGCGACCGGGGACTCAGCGCGGGTGACTGCGAGAGAAATGGAACTAAAGGGGACCGCAGAACCGCCGGGGTGCCGCGTCGGTCGCGTCTCAGACGGTCGCTTCGGCCTCGACGTCGTCGCCGAGGAACTCGGCGGCGAGCTCGGCCTCGCGCTGGACGAGGAACGAGCGGTCGTCGGTGTAGCCGGCGGCCGCTTCGAGCGCGTCTTGCGTGCCGATCTGCCGGAGCGCCCACGCGGCGCTGGCGCGGACGGAGTCCACGTCGTCGTCGCCGACGACGTCCGAGAGCGGCTCGACGGCGCGGGTGTCGCCGATGAGGCCGAGCGCGCGCGCGGCGGCCGAACGGACGTTGTCGTTCTCGGTGACGAGCTTGTTCGCGATGGGCTGGGTCGCCTCCTCGGAGCCGATTTCGCCGAGCGCCTTGAACACGACCTTCTGGAGCGCGGGGTCGCTGTCGGTGTCGACGTAGTCGACGAGCATCTCGACGCCCTCCTCGGCGGCCATCTTCCCGATGGCCTTGATGACGCCCTTGTCGCGGCGCTTGGCCTGCCCCTCGATGGTCTCGTAGGCGCGGTCGTCGTTCATCCGCGTGAACGCCTCGATGCAGTACTCCTGCATGAAGTCGGACTGGAAGCTCTCGAAGGCGAGGGCAATCATCTCGACGTTGCCGCGCTTTTCGTGTTCCTTCAGCGCCGACAGCTCCGGCGGGTAGTCCTTGTAGTGGCCGAGCACGTCGTAGAAGCCCTGCACTTGGAGCTTCTCTCGCGTTTCGAGGTCGTCCCACTCCTGGGCGTCGTCGAGGCCGTCCGCGAGGCCGTCGGCGACCCCGATGAGGTCCGCGATGGTCTCCGCGTCCTCGTCGGCGTCGAGGTCGGCGGCTTCGACGGCCGCGATGGCGTCGTCGACGGCGGCGGTCAGCGCGTCCTCGTCGTCGCCGTCGACCGAGACGCCCGCGTCGAGCACGCCGTTGAACTCGTCGGCGAACGTCTCGACCGCGGCGACGATTTCGCCTTCGCCCTGCTCGGTCCACCGGGTGTCCGTAATCGTGGACTTGGCTTCTTCGAGCGTCTCGACGGCGTCTTCGGCGTAGGGGCCGCGCTGGGATTCGAGGTCGTCGCGCAGGTCGGACAGGCGCGACTCGAGCTCCTCGGCGGGGTCCTCTTCGTCTTCGTCGTCCGGTTCGGGCAGGTCCGCGGCCTCCACGTCGGCCTCGATGCCGTCGAGCGTGGCCTCGACCTCGTCGAGGTCGGCTTCGGTCTCGGCCGCGTCGAGAGCCTCCTCGGCCTCGGTCAGGCGCTCGTCGAAGCTCTCGGGCGAGAGTTCTGTCGTATCGTCGTCCCCGTCACTCATATGCCGGAAGTCCGTTCGACTGTAAAAAGAGCGTTTCCCTTCGCTCCGCGTCTCCGGACCGGGGACCGACCGTCGATTCCATCCGGGTCACTTTTTCTCGACCCGCCCGTTCCACCGAGCGTGACCGGTCCAACCATCGCCGTGCCACAGCGCGCCGCGTTCGACCTCGACCCGGCGCGAAACGAGGCGGACGTGCGCGCCCGCGCCGCCGACCTCCCCGAGTCGGTCGATGTCGCGCTGTTCTCCGAGTACGCGCTCACGGGGTTCGTCGCCGACACTCGCGCGTTCAGCGGCGCGATACCTCGGGAGCGCGCGACCGACTTCCTCGCCTCGGTCGCCGCCGAAAACGCGTTCGACGTGCTCGCGGGCTACCTCGAACGCGACGGCGAGACGCTCTACAACGCGGCCGCCTACGTCCGCCCCGACGGCTCGGCGACCGTCTACCGCAAGCGACACCTCTGGGGCGGCGAGGCCGCGGTCGTCACGCCGGGCGACGAACTTGTCGTCGCGGACACGCCCGCGGGACGGACGGGACTCCTCACCTGCTACGACCTGAACTTCGTCGGCGACAGCGCCGCGCTGACCGACGAGCGAGTCGACGCCCTGTTCGTCGTCGGCGCGTGGCCCGCCGCCCACTCGACGAACTGGCGACTGCTCTGTCGCGCCCGCGCCCTCGACGGGGTCCGATGGCTCGTCGGCGCGAACCGGACGGGAAGCGGGTCGATTTCGGGGACTGCGGGCACGGAGTACGCGGGTCGCTCGCTCGTCGTCAGGCCCGACGGCGTCGTCGCGGCGGCGCTGAACCGCGGCGAGCGCGACCTCGTCTGGACGCTCGACCGTGACCTGCTCGCCGAACAGCGCGCGTTCGTCGGGTCGGTAGAGTAGCCGGAACCGGACTGCATCACCGGAACCGAGGGGGGTTTTTCCGCCCCCGCCCAATCGGGGTCGATGACGGACACGCTCTTTACGCCGCTTTCGCTCCGCGAGACGGAGGTCCGAAACCGAATCATGGTCTCGCCGATGTGCCAGTACTCCTCGACCGACGGCTTCGCCGAGGACTGGCATCTCGTCCACCTCGGCAGTCGCGCCGTCGGCGGCGCGGGCATCGTGATGTCCGAGGCGACGGCCGTCTCCCCCGAGGGGCGCATCACGCCGAACGACCTCGGCATCTGGTCGGACGACCACGTCGAGAAGCTCAGCCAGATAACCTCGTTCGTCTCGTCGATGGGAAGCACGCCGGCCGTCCAACTCGCCCACGCGGGCCGGAAGGCGAGCAAGTCCCGGCCGTGGGAGGGAAGCGAGCCGGTCGCGCCCGAAGGCGGCGGGTGGACAACCGTCGCACCCAGCGACGCGCCGTGGCCCTACGAGGGCGAGGCCCCGCCGACTCGAAAGCTATCGACCGACGGCATCGCGGGCGTCGTCGACGACTTCCGCGCCGCGGCCGAGCGCGCCCTCGACGCCGGCTTCGAAATCGCCGAGGTTCACGCGGCCCACGGCTACCTCCTCCACGAGTTCCTCTCGCCGGTCACGAACCGGCGCGACGACGAGTACGGCGGTTCGTTCGAGAACCGCACGCGGCTCGTCCGCGAGGTCACGGAAGCGGTCCGCGAGGTCTGGCCCGACGACAAGCCCGTCTTCGTCCGCATCTCGGCGACCGACTGGCTGGACGACCGCGAGTCGTGGGACATCGAGCAGTCGGTCCGCCTCGCGGCCGCCCTCGACGACCTCGGCGTCGACCTCGTCGACGTGAGCGCCGGCGGCATCCACCCCGACCAGCGGATTCCGAACACCGGCCCCGGCTATCAGATTCCCTTCGCGGAGGTCATCCGCGAGGAGACCGACGCGACGGTCGGCGCGGTCGGCGGCATCCGAACCGCGCGCCACGCCGACGAGGTCGTCCGAAACGGCCGGGCCGACCTCGCCATCGTCGGCCGCGAGCACCTCTACGACCCGTACTTCGCGCTCCACGCCGCGGACGAACTCGCCGCAGACGCGGAGTGGCCGCCGCAGTACCAGCGCGCCGTCCCGCGTCGGTAAGGAAGCGACTCTCGGACCGAACTGATTTTCCACTCCCTCGAACGCTTATCCCCGCGGCGGCCCAACCGTGGCCCATGAGCGACCGACGACGCGACGACGACATCCTCGACTTACTCGACGAACTCGGGGACACACTCGACGAACTCGGCGCGGAACTCCGCGAGGAGCGCGACCGCAACCGGGGCCGCGACCGCGGCCGACGCGTCACCGGCGACGACCGATTTCGGCCCCCGCGTCCCCCGACGTTCGGCGAGGTCCTGCGGTTCACCGAGTCGTACACCATCCCGACGGTCATCGCCGTCCTCGAAGCGACTATCGCCTCTCTCGAACTGCTCCGCCGCCTCATGCGGCTTTCCGACCCCGGCCGCGCGATGGAAGACGCCCGAGGCGAGACGGAGTCCCGGATGCGAAACGTCCCGAAGAGCGCCGTCTCCGGCGTCGACCGCGCCCTCGACGAACTCAGAAACGCGCTCTCGGAGGCCGACTTGCCCTCGAACCCCGAGGCTCGGGACGTGATGGACCGCGCCCGCTCGCTGGCCGACGAACTCGACGCCCGAATCACCGAGGCCGAACGCGAGCGGACCTCCCGCGAGCGCCGCTGGCGCGAGGACGAGCGCACGTTCGAATCCGAGTGGCAACGGCGCGACGAGAGCCGGCGCTCCCGCGACGAAACGCCCTCCCGCGACCCCGAACCGGTCGGCACGGGGCCGGTCCGAATCGACGTGACCGAGGAGGCCGACCCGGACGTCGACGACGGCGGGAGCGGCGAGCCGACCGTCGACGTCGACGCCGAACTGGAGTCGATTAAGCGCGAAGTGAAAGGCGACGACGAGGGCGACGGAACCGACGCGGACGCGGGCGACGAACCGAGCGACCGCTGAGCGCGGCACCCCCGAGCTCTGCGTTCGACTCAGCGCGTCGGTCGCACGGCCACGCGGACCACGCCGCCGACCCACGCCGAAAGCCCGAGGAGCGCGCCGCCCGCGCCGCCGGCCACGAGGACGGGCGTGAACTGCACGCCGCTGACGAGGACGAAAAGCGCGAACAGAAGCGAGATGACGCCGACGAGCGCCAGCGCCGCCGCCGCGCCGAGTCGCCACCACGCGAGGTCGGTCGCCTTCGAAGTCTCGCGGACGACTCGGGCCACGCCCGCGGCGACGACGCCGAGGCCGACGAGATAGGCGGCGAACAGCACGTCGTAGCCCGCACCCGCGGACCCGAACGCGACTTCGAGGGCGTCGAAGCCGACGACGAGCAGGTACGTCGGCAGTTGGAGCGGTTGGAACTGGACGCCGTAGCCGAGGCCGTACAGCCCGGCCAGTACCGCCGTGGCGACCGCCGCGTCGCGCGCGAAGGAGACGGAGACGCCGCTGGTGCGGTTCATACCCGAGATAGAAGGTGTATTTATATCAACACTCGCCCGCTCAGAGCGGTTCGAAGCGGTAGCCGTCCCACTCTTGACTCGCGGGCTCGCGGATGCCCGCGCCGGGCTCGCGGAGTTCCTCGCAGTAGACCGGTCGCACCTCGTCGCCGATGTCGACCTCGTCCTCACCAGTGACCTGCCCGATTGCGCGGACGGGTTCGCCGTCCACGTCGAACTCGACGATGGCGAGCGTGTTGGGCTGGCGGACGCCCGGCGGCGTCGCCGTCGATTTCGTCCACGTCAGCACCGTCGCCGTGTAGTCGCTGAGGTCGACCGTGCCGACCGGCTCCTCGCCGCCGGGGCCGACCGGGTGGCCGGGGTAGGTGATGCTCCCGTCGGGGTAGCGGTACGCCTCCATTGGGGAATTGTCGGACATTATCGGGACTCCATGATGGTCGTGGTCACGCAGTTGCCGAAGCCGCCGACGTTGCACGCGAGGCCCACGTCGGCGTCGACCTGCCGCTCGCCTGCGTCACCGATGAGCTGTTTGTAAATCTCGTACACCTGCGCGACGCCCGAGGCCCCGAGGGGGTGGCCCTTCGACTTCAGGCCGCCGGACGTGTTGATGGGGAGGTCGCCGTCGCGGTCGGTGACGCCCTCGTCGACGGCCTTCCAGCCCTCGCCCTTCTCGAAGAAGCCGAGGTCCTCCGACTGGAGGAACTCGAGGATGGTGAACATGTCGTGGAGTTCGGCCACCTCGATGTCGTCGGGTTCGAGGTCGGCCATCTCGTAGGCGATTTCCGAGGAGTTGACGACGCCGCCCATCGTGGTCGGGTCGGCGCGCTCGTGGACGACGTGGGTGTCGGTCGCGCCGCCGATGCCGGAGATGACGGCGTAGTCGTCGGTGTACTCGCGGGCGACCGACTCGGGGCAGAAGACGAGCGCCGCCGAGCCGTCGGTGATGGGACAGAAGTCGTAGAGGCGAAGCGGGTCGGCGACGACCGGCGAGTCGAGGACGGTGTCGAGGTCGACCTCCTTGCGGAACTGGGCGTGGGGGTTGTCCACGCCGTTTTTGTGGTTCTTGACGGCGACCTTTCCGAGCGACTCCCGGGGGGCGTCGTAGGTGTCGAGGTAGAGCCGGGCGGTCAGCCCCGCGAAGGAGGGAAGCGTCACGCCGTGTTTGTACTCCACCGGGTGGGTCAGCGAGGCGATGACGTCCGTCGCCTCGGCGGTCGAGCGGTGGGTCATCTTCTCGCCGCCGACGAGCATCGTCATGTCGGACGCGCCGGAGGCGACGGACTGCCACGCGGCGTAGACGCCCGCGCCGCCGGACGAGGAGGTCTGGTCGATTCGGGCGGTGTAGGCGGGCATCGCCGCGAGGTCGTGGGCGAGGGCGTTCGGCACGCCCGTCTGGCCCTCGAACTCGCCGCTCGCCATGTTCGAGACGTAGAGGTGCTCGATTTCGTCGGGCGAGACGTCGGCGTCCGCGAGCGCGGCCTGCCCCGCCTCCGCGAGCAGTTCGCGAATCCACGCGTCCCGCTGGCCGAACTGGGTCATCGATGCACCGATAATCGCTACGCGGTCCATACGCGCACGTCGTCGCACCGCGATTTAAAACCGGGCAATCCCTCGCCGACACGTCTCAAACCGTTTATCAGGCGGTCGCCCGAACGACCGGCCATGGACGCCGAACGCCTCGCGCCGACGGTCGGAATCGTCGGCGCGCTGCTGCTCGCACTCGCCATCGCGATTCCCGCCGTCACCGTCGAGGCCGGGGACGGACAGGTGGCCGCCTACTACGCCGCGGGCCCGGTCGGCATCTCCTTTGTCGGGATGCTCGCGCTCCTCGAAACCGTCGTCTTCCTCTCGGGCAGACAGGAGCGGACCGACCCGGCGACGGCCGCCGGACTCGCCTTCGTGCTCTCGCTTTCGATGCTCGGCGTCGCCGCGCTGTGGTCGTTCTCCATCGACCAGACGCTCCTGTTCAGCTTCGACCAGCAGTACTCGTGGCTCACCTACCACCGCTGGTCCGTCGTGGCCGCCGCGTTCGTCACGTTCCTCGGCGGCGCGTGGTACGCCCGCGGCGTGTTGTAAGCCGACCCGACGGAACGGAAACCGACTTCTCGCGGGCGCGCCGCGTCGAAGCACCCCGACGGTGTCCCCCGATTTTCCCGCCTCCGAGTCGAAAGGCCCTTAACAGTCGGTGGACAATGAGGGAGTGGACTAGGTCGGGCAGTTAGGCCCTGCTCTCTACCCGCGAAATAGGTCTTCAGCGGGGACCGAACACGGGCGCGTCCGGTCAGACCGGCGCGGGCCCCGGAAGCCAACGTAGAAACCTCGTCCTTCGGGGACAGCGGCTCCGCGTACCCCTTCCGCAGGGAAGGGTTCGCGCGGTTCATCGGTGGTACCCCGCCAGGCGCGGAAGCGAGCAGCGGACCATCGGACGTGCGTCGCTCGAGGGATCGCGGGGTGGAGGAGGCAACCGGGATTCCCCACGTCGGAACGCCGGGCAACCTCGCTGTCCACCCATTCATACCTCATTCGGTTACTCGCCGACCGACCGGTCTCTCGGTCGCGGACTCGACGCTCCGAGTCACCGAGGTCGTGTTCTCGCCGACATCGAGCGCGCGCGAGCGACCGCCGACTGTCGGCACTCGCCGGGCGTGAAATAGCATAAGGGGTCTGTTTCCCCGGAGAGGCGTTTACTGTTTGTTCTCGGCTTCCGTCTCGGTCGCCTCGGCCTCGTCTTCTTCCTCGTCGTCGCTCTCGCCCCCTTCTGCGCCCTTCTTTAGTTCCTCTTCGATTTCCTCGCGGCCGCGGCGGAACTCGCCCATCGCCTGCCCCGACGACCGGGCCAGTTGGGGGAGTTTGTTCGCGCCGAACAGGAGGACGACGATGAGCAGGACGATGAGCAGTTCTGGGCCGCCCGGGAGTCCGGGGAACAGCGGAATGGAATCCAGCATTACGTTCGGTTACGTTCGGGGGGAAGATAAGACAGACGGTCCGCGGTGGTTCGTCGAATCCGTCGCAGTCCGCGTGTTTCGCTCGGACCACCACGACGTCACGCCCGCGTCACCGCCAACTGGTCCAGCCGCCGTCGACGACGATGGACTCGCCGGTGACGTACTTCGAGAGGTCGCTGGCGAGGAACACCGCCACGCCGGCCACGTCGTCCGGTTCGCCCTGCCGACCGAACGGAATCATCGCGGTCAACTGCGCCATCTGCTCCTCGCTGGTCTCTTCGGCCCCCTCGGGACCGATTTTCGTCTTGATAGCGCCGGGGTGAATCGCGTTCACCCGGACGCCGTCGCCGCCGAGGCCGTGGGCGAGCGAGTACGAGAGCGTCCGAACGGCCCCCTTCGACGCGCTGTACGACGGGTAGTTGCCGTTGCCGAAGATGCCGTTGACGCTGGAGACGTTGATGATGCTCCCTCCGCCGGACTCGACCATCCGCGCCGCGGCCGCCTGCGCCCCGAAGTACACGCCCTTCAGGTTGATGTCCATCATCTGTTGGAACTCGGCTTCGGTGACTTCGAGGAACTCCTCGGGCCGCCAGATGCCGGCGTTGTTCACCATCACGTCCACGCCGCCGAACGCCTCGGCGGCGTCCATCGCCGCCTCGAACGCGGCCGGGTCGGTCACGTCGAGTTCGACGTACGTCGCCGACGAGTCGGTGTCCGACTCGATTTGCTCGTGGGTCGGCGCGCCGCCCTCCTTCGGGTCTTCGCGGATGTCGCAGACCACCACGTCAGCGCCCTCCTCGGCGTAGGCCAGCGCGATTCCCCGTCCGATTCCTGAGCTACCGCCGGTTACGACCGCGACGCGGCCGTCGAGCAGACTCATGTGTGACACACCTCACACGAATATGGTGGGAACGATAGTTAAGGATAGCCGCCGATTCCGACGGGGTGAGAGTCGCTGAATGCTCTCCGCGGCGAGTAGCGGTTCGGAGAAGATGCACCGGCTGGGAATCGAACCCAGATAATTGGCTTGGAAGGCCAATGTCTTACCATTAGACCACCGGTGCTCGTTTCATTCGCACCGTGCATCGACGGACTCCGTCCGTCTCAACACCTGTGCTCGCTCGCTTCGCTCGCTCGCACCGAGCCTCGGCCTCGCTTCGCTCGGCCGAGATACCGGTGCGCGCGAACGCCGCGTCTATCCCTTCATTCTCGACGCCCCAATAAGGATGTTACCTTTTCGGTCAGGCGGCGAGGGAGGTCGATTCGCCGCCCTCGGCGGGGTTGTCGGGGGCGCTCCCGACGACTTCGAACTCGAACTCGGTCTCGGTTTCCGCCTCCCCGTCGACGGCGACCACCGTCACGTCCCGCTCGCCGGGGATGGCGACGCCTAACTCGCCGTCGGCGTCGGTGGTTCCGGCGGTCTCGCCGTTTATCGTCACCGTCGCGTTCTCCACGGGCGTCCCGTTCCGCGTGACGACGACCGTCGCGTTCTCGCCGGCGGAGACGTTCCCGTCGAAGCTCACGGTGAGGTTGCCCTCGGCGCGCTCGCCGTCGTCGCCGGTCTCGTTCTCGGCCGCTTCGACCCCGGCGTTCGCGTCTGCCTCGGCCTCTGCCTCAGCTTCGGCGTCCGCGTCGGCCGTCTCCTCCGCGCCGACCGTCGTAATCGGGACGTTCGTCCCCGACTCGCTCACGACGGGCTTGAGGACGTACTTCCCGCTCCCTCCCGCCTCGAACGCGGTGATGTCGAAGACGAAGTCCACGGACTCGCCGTTGCCGACTTCGAAGTCCGTGTTGAGCTGGAGCTTGTTGCTCGGGAGCTTCACGTCGACCTGTTCGCCGGTCTTCAGCGTCCCGTTCACGTCGCTCACCTGCACGAAGACCTTCGTGTAGTTCCCTTCGGGGACGTCGTACTCGCCGACGAGACTCGCGTTCTCGCCCTGTAGCTCGGTCAGGTCGACGGTCGCGTCGTCGACCTCGTAGGTGACGCTCGACTCGCCTTCGGCCGCGTCGGTGTCGTTCGCGTCGGCCGGTTCTTCGGTCTCAGCGTCGGCGTCGGCATCAGCGTCGGCGCCGACCGACCCGTTGGTCGAGGCGGACCCGTTCGTCGTGTTCGCCGTCGCGTTGGCTTCGATTTCTACCTCGACACTCGCGTTCGCCTCCGCGTCGGCGTCGCTCGCGGCGTCGGTATCAGTCTCGTTTTCGGTCTCGGCCTCCGCGTCGCCGGCGTCGGCTTCGGCCTCGCTCTCGGTCTCCGCGTCACCGTCCGCGCGGACGAGCGTCACGCGCTCGATGGTGACGTTGAGGTGTTCGAAGTCCGCGATGGCGTTCTGCTCGTCGCTCACGTAGAAGTTCACGGTCCCGGTCCGGGCCGCGTCGCCGCCGTCGGACGACGCGGTCGTCGTCGCGTCGGCGCTCCCGTCTGTCTGCGTCTCGGTCATCGTGCCGGCCCCGCCCGCACAGCCGGCCAGTACGACCATGAGCGCGAGCAGGACAGTCGCAAGTCCAGTACGTTTCATCGTGGGAGACCGTACTGGCCGAGAGAACTTTAGAAGGGTGTTCGTACGCTTCGGTTTTCACCGAATTTCGCCGAATTACGGCCTCAGTCGTCCGCGTGCGACTCGTTGAACCGTTTCGCCTTGTCGAGCAGACCGGGCGAGATGCCGGGCACGTCGTCGACGCTCACCGCGCCCTCGGCGCGAATCTCGTCGAGGCTCTTGGGGAACTCGCGGAGTTCCATGTGGATGGCGATGCCCGCTTTCGCGCCCTTGCCCATCGCCACCGGAATCTGGTTGTGACCGGGGGTGATGTCTCCGACCGCGAACACGCCGTCGACGCTGGTCCGGCCGTGGTCGTCCACGGGGACCGTCCCGTCGTCGTCGAGATCCACGTCGAGCGCCTCGAACAGCGTCGTGTTGTAGTTCGAGCCGTACATGGCGAAGCCGCCTTTGTACTCGCGGACGCTCCCGTCTTCGAACTCGAAGCTCTCCAGCCAGCCGTCGTCGCGCTTCGTCATGCCCGAAATCTCCTCCTCGACGATGTCGACGGGGTGCGCGCGGACGAGTTCGTCCGTCTCCTCGGACCACGTCGGCTCGTCGCCGCGAAGTAGCAGGTCCACCTCGTCGGTGAAGTTGAGCATTATCATGGCGACGTAGGCCGCCGAGTCGGAGTGGCCCATCACGTACACCGACTCGTCGACGAACATGTAGGCGTCGCAGTGGAGGCAGTAGTGCAGGCCCTTGCCGGTGCGGGGAAGCGGCGGGTCGGGCCGCTCGTCGTTGAAGCCGACGCCGAGGACGACGCGGTCGGCGACGAACTCGCCCTCGTTACCGACGAGGCGGAACCGACCGTCGTCCAACCGCTCCGCGTCGGTCACGAAGTCGCGGTGGATGTCGGTCCCGTAGTCTTCGAGCTGGCCGCGCGCGGTTTCGAGGAACTCGTTGCCGGAGACGTCCTCGGTGACGCCGATGACGTTGTGCGTGTCGAGCATCATGGCCGCGCGGCCGCCGCCGCGGTCAACGAGCGCGGTGTCGTGGCCCAGTCGCGTCGTGTAGAGCGCGGTCTGAAGTCCCGCCGGGCCGCCCCCCACGACGACAACCTCGTACTCCCGTGGTTCGTCGGTCTCGGTCATACACGGGCATTCGTCGCGGCGCTCTTAAGCCCACATCACCTGTGCGCGGCCGGCATCCACCCGAACCGTGATAGCAAGCGGCACGATTCCGTCCGGCGTCCGAAACCGTCCGCACCTCTCAGCGCCCGCGCCCTTCAGTTTCCGGCGACGACGGCGTAGCAGTTCCCGCTCGAAACCGTCGATTCGACCACCGAGAGGTCGCTCGCGTCGAGGTCGGCGTCGAACTCGTCGGGCGCGTAGATGTGGTAAAATCGGGGGACCGTCTCGCCGCCGGGGAGCGTCCAATCGACCGTCGTGTCGAACCCGTCCTCGCGGTCGAACGTGTCGTGGGCGGTGCTCCACGCGCTGACGACCGCGCGGCCGTCGGCGTCGAGCACGCGCGCGAGTTCGTTCAGGCTGGCGACGCGCGCCGCCCGCGGCGCGAGGTGGTGAATCGTCGCCACGTACACCGCGAGGTCGAAGGCGTCGTCGTCGAAGGGGAGCCGCGAGGCGTCGCCCTGCACGAGTCCGGCGTCGAAGCCGCGTTCGGCCGCCCGCGCGACCGCCTCGTCGAGGAGGCCGCGGCTCACGTCGAGACCGACGACGTCCTCGGCGTGCCCGGAGAGGAGTTCGACGTGCCGGCCGTTTCCACAGCCGAGGTCGAGCGCGCGGTCGGCCGGCCCCAACTCGGTCGCGTCGGCGACGAACGACTCGACTTCGGGCCACGGGTACTCGCGGGTCGACGCGAAGTGCGACGCGATGCGGTCGTACGTCTCGCGGACCCCGTCTCGGGGTTCGTCTCCGTCCATGCCGGTCGGTCGGGGCGGCGGGACAAAGACCGCACGGGTCGCGGGCGACCAGCGCCGGCGGCGGAACGCGGCTTCGACCCGGCGACTGCGGGGGGCGCGGGAGACGCGAGAGGCACAGGAGCCGGGGCGTCAGATGAACATGAACGTCACGTAGGTGATGACGAGCAGGACGACGGCGTGTTTGACGCCGTCGGCGACCTGTCCCTCACCGAGCTGTCCGGCGACGAGGCCGGAGCAGAGCCCCTGAATCGCCGTGACGTGGAAGAACAACAGCGTGTACGAGGCCGTGTTTACGTCCCGGAGACCGGAGAACGTGCCCGAGCTGACGCCCGCGACGTCGCCGGAGCCGACGGCACCGGCGCTGGCCTGCTCGACCGCGGGGATGAACGACACCGTCAGCGCGGCGACGATACCGAGGAAGACGAGAAACGAGATGTAGATGACGAGGAGGTAGGTGACCATCTCCTGGTTCCGCTCGCGGGCGAGGCGGCGGCTGTCTTGGGCCTCGTTGGCCGCGATGCGGAGCACGGGCGCGAGGTCGCCGCTGGCGCTCATCGCGTTGGCGATGAGCGTCACCGACCGCGACACCATCGGGCTGGCCGTCCGGCGGTCCATCCGCCGGAGCGCGGTCTGGGCGTCGGCCCCCCAGTCGATGTCGCGGACGACGCGCTCGACCTCGTCGCCGAGCGGTCCGAGGTCCGACGCCGACACCCGGCGGAGGCTCTGGACGACCGTCAGGCCGGCCTCGTTGACGCTGGCGAGGCGGTCGAGGAAGTCGGGCATACTCTGCTCTATGGTGCGAATCCGGCGCTTACGCACCTCGTACAGCGCCGCGACGACGACGAGCGCGCCGACTGCGGCCTCGACGACGTGTTGGTCCGCCGCGCCGGCGACGTCGAGTATCGTGGGGTCCGCGGGGAGCGTGGTCCGGAGCGCGACCCAGACCAGCCCCAGCGGGACGGTGAGCGCGAGCGTGGCGAGCGGCTTGCGTCCGAGGCTATCGAGCGGGCGCTCGAACCAGTCGCGAACCGCGCGGAAGCGGTCGTAGGCGGCGAGTCGCTCGCGGTTCGCGCCCCACGGGTCGCCTCGGAGGTCGGTCTCGCCGCCGTCGGTCTCAGCCGGCCCCTCGCCGCCGGCGATTGCGCCGATGCGGCGAGCCGAGTCGCTCGCGGTGTCAGCCCCGTCGTCCGCGACCGTCGCGCCCCGGAGCGACTCGGTGATGCTGTCGATGTAGACGACGAACCCGAAACTCGCCAGCGGGATGCCGACGTAGCCGACGATGCGGATGAGCGTCAGCGTGTCCGCGAGGACGAGGCCGATGACGACGAGGACGGTGATGAAAAACAGCGGGCCGGCGACGAGGACGGTGACGTACACCTCCGCGAACGTCGAAAGCAGGTCGAGGTACTGCTGTTGTTGGGCCTCCGCCTCCGCCTGAAACCGCTCGTACTGCTCTTGGAGGAACGACGAGAGGTTGCGGCCGCTCCCGAGGACGCTCGCGAGGTTCTCGGCGAACTCTTCGAGGCTCGGACTCGGCGTCCGCGTGGCCATCGACTGGAGGGCCGTGAGCACGTCGGTGCCGAAGGCATCCATGTCGCGGACGACGATGCCGACCTCGCGCGCCGCCTCGCCGTAGATGGCCTCGTTTCGGGCCAGCGTCTCCAGCACCTTCGGGAACGGCATCCCCGACCGCGACAGCGCGAAGACGAACGCGACCGTCCGCGGGAGCGTCGCCTCGATCTCCGACGAGCGGGTCCGCGCCCGCTCGGTGAGGACGTACCACCGACCCCAGTAGACGCCGAGCGCGAGGAGCGTCCCGAGCGTCGCGCTCGAAAGCAGGAGCGCGAGAAACAGGTCGCGGAGCGGGAGCGCCTGAATGCTCGTGAGGCCGCCGAGGAAGCCGAGCGGGGCGGGGAGGACCTCACGAATCGTCTCGGACTGGACGGCGAGGGTGTCGAGCGTCGCGGCGGCGAGGTAGACGCCGAAGACGCTCCCGGTGACGCCGAAGACGCTCGCCATGAGGAGCGTCCGCGAGGCGTACACCCGGTGCGTGACGCTCACGTGCGCCGCCCGCAGTTGGTTTCGTTGTCCCCTGCGCCGGGGGTTCTCGTTGGCGACGTAGAACCCGAAGACGGAGAGCGCGACCCGCGAGACGAGGAGGTCGGCGGCGCGGCTCACCGGCGACAGGACGACGGGGAGGACGAGGAGGACGGCGAGGAAGAGCGGAAGCAGGAACAGCGACTGCGCGGCGGCCATCTCAGGCCTCCGGGCCGGCGTCGACGATGTCCTCGTCGGCCTCGACGCGCCGCATCACGTCGTCGGCGTCCGCGTAGTACTCGTTGATGAGCGCGGTGAAACGCCGGTAGTCGGAGACGCCCTTGTCGAGGAGGTACCGGAGGAACGTCTCGCGTCGCCGGAGCTCGCGCCGGAGCTCGGTCCGCGACCAGCCGTTCTCGCGCTGGATTTCGGTGAGAAGCGAGCTGTCGTTCTGGCTGAACGTGTCGGTCTCGGGCTCCCACGCGAACGCAGACGAGTAGTCGAGTTCGCCGGTCCGCTGGTCGATGTCGCCGATTTCGCCGATAGTCTGCGAGCGGCGGACGCGCTCGCCGTCGTGTCGGGTGAGCGTCTGGACGCACAGCAGGTCGAGCGACTGCACCATCGCGCGCGGGACGTTGATGGGCTCGTTTTCGAGGCGGTTGATGACCGTCTCGACGCTGTCGGCGTGCATCGTCGAGAACGTCGTGTGGCCGGTGTTCATCGCCTGAAACAGCGTCACGGCCTCGTCGCCGCGCACCTCGCCGACGATGATGTACTCGGGGCGGTGCCGGAGCGCGGACCGAAGCAGGTCGTACATCGAGATGTCGGTCCCCTCGTGGAGCCGCTCGCGGGTGACGGACGACAGCCAGTTGTCGTGGTAGAGCGCGAGTTCGCGGGTGTCCTCGATGGAAAGCACCTTCGACCGCGGCGGGACGAACATCGACACCGCGTTCATCGAGGTGGTCTTGCCCGAGGCCGTCCCGCCCGCGAAGATGAGGCTCTTGTTGTGTTCGATACAGAGCCACAGGTAGGCCATCTGCTCGATGGAGAACGTGCCGTAGCGCACGAGGTCGATGGGCGTGAACGGCTCTTCGGCGTAGAGGCGGATGGTGAACGCCGACCCCCGCGGCGTGACCTCCTCGCCGAGTGCTAGCTCTGCGCGCGCGCCGTTCGGAAGCGTCGTCCCGAGGACGGGGTCGCCGACGCTGATGTGCTGACCCGAGCGCTGGGCGAGTCGGATGACGTAGTTGTCGAGCTCCTCGGCCTCGAACGAGACGTTGGTGGCGATGTCGGTGTACTCGTCGTGGTAGACGAAAAGCGGCAGGTCGTAGCCGTCACACGAGATGTCCTCGATGTGCGGGTCCTTCATCAGCGGGTCCAGCGGTCCGTAGCCGTGGAAGTCGCGCCGGAGGTAGTACAGAAGCGTGTAGAAGGTGTTCATGTCGAGTTCCAGCCCGTACTGTTCGAGAATCGACTGGAGCTCCTCGACGAGCGCCGTCTCGGTCCGCGGGTCCGCCTCGCGGCGGTACAAAAGCGGGTCGCGGACGTCGGTGCGGACGCGTTCGAGTAGCGCCGCTTCGAACTCGTCGAGGTCGGGCTCGACGGTGTGGTACTGGTGGGCGGTCGCGTCCGTGTCGTAGGTGACGACGACGTAGGCGAACGGGGCGTTCACCCAGTAGCGGTCGACCTCCTCGTGGCCCTCGGGAATCTCGTAGGTCCCGAGCGGCGTGTCGTCGGGCGAAAGCGGGTGCACGTCGAGGTCCGATCCCCGCAACATCTCCGCGGTCCGGCGCAGGAGCCGCCGAGCCTCGGCGGTCGCGGCGTCGAACTCCCCGCCGGCGAGGAGTCTCAACACCCCTCTGTCGGCCGGCGAGTCGCGTATCGCCTTCGTCTCAGTGGTCGTATCTCGTGGCATCGTCACCCGGTCAGTTGGTCGGGAGGTATGGCGGGTCAGTACTTAAAAGGTCCGCGCGGGAGACTGTCACTCGGTGTGAACGACCGGCTCGCGGCTTCGGCTCAGGTGCGGTCGACGGTCAGGAGGACGCCGGCGAGGACGAGCGAGATGACGACGCCGAGGGGGAGCGGAATCCCCGGAAGCCCGCGCGTCACGAGGAGGTACGTCGCCGCGGCGAGGACGACGCCGACGACGCCGAGGAGGCCGCCGAGGACCCGAACGGGGTCGACCGGCCCGGCTTCGACCCGCTCGTCGCGCAGGTAGTAGACGAGGGAGAACAGCACCGCGAGCGCGAGGACGGCCGCGCCGACGACCCACGCCTGATACGCGACGGCGACGGTCTGTCCCGACTGGACTGAAAGCGAAGCAAGCGGGGACCTGACCACGACGGGAGTGGAGAGTCCCCACGCGAACTGAATCTCGGCGAAGGGGAACCGGACGAAAAGCAGGCTCACACCCGAGACGTTCGGCGTGTACGTGACGTTCCACGGGAGGAGCGCGCAGAGCCACGTCGAGACGACCGCCAGCGCACCCGCGTGTTCGGAGCGAACCCAGACCATAGGACAATCGCACGGTCTGACAGGTAAAAACTACCGACGGCGCGGGCACGTCGGCGGGGCGGCGCGGTCGCAGGCGGTCCCCGGTCCGGTCGACTCCTCAGGAGAGTCGTTCGGGGTCGTGAGTCAGGTCGCTCTCCGCGGCGTCGCCGGTGTTGAGCGTCTCGGTCGGCTCGACGAGGAGCACCTCGGTCGGTTCGAGTGCCACGGGCCGGTGTTCGACGCCGCGGGGGACCACGAGGAGGTCGCCCGGCCCGAGGTCCGCGTCGTCGCGGTCGCGGAACTCGATTCGGAGCCGCCCGTCGCAGACGAGAAACAGCTCGTCTGTCTCGTCGTGGGCGTGCCAGACGAACTCGCCGTCGAGCTTCGCGACCTTCACCGCGTAGTCGTTCAGCTCCGCGGCGATTCTCGGGGCCCACGTCTCGTCGAACGACGCGAAGCTCTCGTCGAGGTTGACGGGTTCCATACGCGGTTCGCTCGCGGCGGCGACCGATAACGGTTGTGACCGACGCGGTGGCGGTCGTTCGCTCGACGCGTCCTGACTCCGGCGGCGGCAGGAACCGGCGAGAGCGGCGTTTTCGCGTCGAATCGGCCCATTCGGTCGGTTTCGACCCCGGAACCACGGTTCGGGTGGCGTCACGTTAATAGGCCGCGCAGTCCAACGAGGGGTACGGAATGCGGCGTGACTACTTCGAACTCGATGTCCGCGACGTCGACTGGTACGAGGACGACGGCGACCCCCGCCAACCCACCGTATCTATCGACTTCTACGGCCCGGCCGAGGAGCTCCGGTCTCGGTTCCTCTCGACCAGCGGCGACGTGCTCGCCGCGGAGGAACTGGACGTCTCCTTTCGGTTGCAAGACTCCGTCGACGCCGACGACGCCCGCGGCGTCGTGAGCGTGACGGACCGACTCACCGGCGACTACGTCCTCGAACTCAACGCTCGGGCGGAGGACGTCCTCGACTTCATCCGCGCGGCCCGCGAGTACGGGCGCGCCGCGGGCGACGACGAGGGGCGCTACCGCGTCGACGTGGCCATCGAGGGCGACCACTTCGAGACCTTCGAGAAATCGACGTTCCTCGTCTACGACGGCGACGGGACGCTCCTGCGGAGCCAGAGCCTCATCCCCTCGGGCGTCGAACTCTGAGGGCGCTCGCCGGGTCGACGACGCGGACGACGCTCTCCCTCGATGCGTTCCTCACGCTCGTTCGTGTACGATATCGGGTCGAACCACGTCTTCTTTACTCCCCGCTCCCACAGAGAGTACCGTGAGAAACGTAACCGACCGCACGAGAAACCCGTTCGACATGCGACCGTCGTGTGACCGGTACGTCCCCGGCTACGGCGACGCCAACGCCGACTTCCACGTCATCGGCGACCACCCCGGCGTCCACGGGGGCGTCGAGACCGGCATCCCCTTTTCGGGGGAGGCGGGCGAGCGGCTGTTCCCGGCGCTCGAAGACGGCGAGTTGCTGGCCGAGACGGGCGACGAACCGACGGTGAACCGCACGTTCCTCTCGTACCTGCACATGTGCGTGCCGGACGGGACGCCGTCGGCGGCCGACTACACCGACATGGAGCGGTTTTTCGACGCGGAGCTCCGCGCTATCGCCGCCCACGTCCTCCTGCCGGTCGGCGCGGTGGCGACGAAGCACGTCCTGAACAACTACACGTCCGTCGGCTGGAAGACCGACGTGGACATGGAGACGCTCCACGGGAAAGAACTCCGCGGGAGCGGCTTCCTCGTGTTGCCCATCAAGGACCCCGCCGAGTGGGACGACGGCGACCACGACGAACTCGTCGCCGGCCTGCTGGAGCTCCAGTCGACCGACTTCCGCCGCGAATCCGACCTCGGCCGCTTCATGCCCGGCGCGGACCCGTATCTGGTCAGATAACCTGTTTTCGGCCGTATTCGACCCTCGTCCGCCGATTCGATAGATTCTTCACGATTCTACCGTTCGTTCGTCCAGTAACAACCATGAAGGTTACTGAATGTCCAGTTGAATCGGCTAAATGGCTCACATAAGAGCATATTTATCCAGTCGTTCTGGAGGCCGTGGTTCTAATTGGCGATAACAAAGGACTTTTTACAACTAGTGTCCAACGTGGTGTTGACGCGCGTGGTTCGATTCACTTCCGCCGGGCGCGTCAGGCAGCTGTGAGACTGGTGCTCCTCACAGTGGCTTGGTCAGTCCGGGGACCTGCGCTCGGCCGCGGTCCCCGCTCTTAACTCAGACGCGAGCGACGGCTCGGCGTCTCGTCGTCACGTAACTGGGGACTCACGCTCCGAAAGCGTCTTCTCTCCGATTAGAGCTTGTCAGCAAGTCGCTTGAGCGCGCCGTATCCGTACTCCGTGACCGGCTCGCCGTGGCCCATCGCGACGACGTCGACCGGCGGGCACCGCGCCGCGAACTCGCGGACGCTCCGCCTGTTCTCCGCGGCGTCGGTCGCGATAAACCCCGGCAACAGCCCGAGACGCCCGTTCGACTCGCGGACCATGTCGCCGACGAACGCGACGCCGTGGCCCTCGTGGACGAACGCGGTGTGACCGGGGGTGTGCCCCGGCGTCCGGTACGCGACGAAGCCGCCGAGTTCGTCGCCGTCGCGGACGACCTCCACGGGGTTCGTCGGTCGCTCGACGAACGACGCGAGCGCGCGCTGTGCGACGCCTTTCAGCGAGGTGAGAGACGGCTTCGACGCGCCGGTCAGGTGCGAGGCGTCCGGCTCGGCGAGGTGAATCGGCACGTCGTCGCGGAGGCTGAGCGAGGCGAGCGTCCCGACGTGGTCGAGGTCGAAGTGCGTCACGAGCACCCGGTCGATAGCGCCGGGGTCGAGGTCGGAGCGGGCGAGGCCCCGGAGCAGTCGGTCGCGGTCCCACGGCGTCCCGGCGTCGACGAGCACCGTCTCCGACCCGTCGGAGACGAGGTACGCGTTCACGCCGCGGAGTCGGAACCGCCGGACCGAGTCGGTCGGGATGGGCATACCGACCTGTCGGGCGCGGACGACAAAAATCGTGGGCGAGGACGACCCGCGCGCCGCGAAGTTAGCGTGAGGCGAAGAGATACCACCCGGCGTCGACGACGAAGCCGCCGGCTCCGAGGAGCGGACAGACGACGAAGCCGAGGAGGTCGACCGCGACGGGGCGTCCGACGCCGACCGCGCCGGCCGCCACGAGCGCCAGCGGGACAGCCGCCGCGAGCGCGTAGCCCCACGTCGTCCACGCGTGGCCGAACCGGGCGATGACCGCGGCGAGCGAGACGGCGAGAAGCGCCGCCGCGACCGGGAAGACGAACGTCGTCGGCGTCGTCGCCGCGGCGGCCTGCAGGGCCGCGAGGCTCGGCACCGAAAGCGGCGACGACGCGAGGAGTCCCGCGGCGGGCGCGGCGGTGTCGAGCGACGCGAGCGCGGCCGCGAACGCCGCGCCGTCGCCCGCGAGATGCCACGCGAAGCCGCCGAGATACGTCACCAGCGCGACGAGCGAGACGCCCCAGCCGTACCAAAGCGGGTTCGTCGCGCCCGACCGGGACGCGGTCGTAGTCGCCGACTCGGAGCCGTCGCGTCCGCGTTCGAACCGGCCGGTTGTCCCAGTCCGACCGGACTCCGAACTTCGGGTGCGGCCGCGCGACGACCCGCCCGCGGCCGACGACTGCGATGCGCCCGCGGTCCGCGACGACGAGGACGACCCGGAGGCGCGCGACCGACCCGACCGCGACGAACTCGATGCGGACGACGACCGCCGAGAGGACGACGACGACGCGCGCTGAGAGGACGACCGAGAAGACGAGGACGACGACGTTGTGGACGACGACGAAGCCGACCGCCCGGCCGACGACCGACCCGAAGCCGACCGACCGCCGGTGTCAGACTCGCCGCGTCCGCCGTTCTTGCCGGGTTTTCCGGGGTACTTGAACTTCGTCAGGCCGTCGAGGCGTTTCTCGACGTACGGGCCGTGACCCATCCGGTCGTAGTCGGCGCGCTCGGCGTCGTCGGTGAGGACTTCGTAGGCCTTCCGGACGACGGTGAACTGCGCTGTGGCTCGCTCGTCGTCGTTGACGTCGGGATGGTACTCCCGCGCGCGCTGACGAAAGGCCTGTTTTATCTCCGCCGTCTCGGCGTCGCGTTCGACCCCGAGGAGCTCGTAGAAGTCCACCGGCATTCGACGTGCGATTCGATGCGCGGCCGGCTTTTGAATGTGTCGGGCGTCGGGCCGGCGTGCGGGTCGCCGACTCGCCGCTGTCCGACCGACGCTCGGCCGCCCCGAGGGACGCCGCCGCGGCAGTCGGAATAATCATGCACCTCGACGGCCAGGTGGTCGCATGGAACGAATACGGCTCGGGAACACCGTCTTCGAGGGGCGGAACAACGCCTATTTCCTCCCCGGCGACCGGCCGACGCTCGTCGACGCCGGCGTGGCGACCGACTCGGTCCGGCGGGACCTCCGCGAGGGACTCGCGGCGGCCGGCCACGAGGTCGCCGACCTCGAAGCCATCGTCCTCACCCACTGGCACGCCGACCACGCCGGACTCGCGGCCGAGCTACAGGCCGAAAGCGGCGCGCCGGTCTACGTCCACGCCGACGACGCGGGCATCGTCGCTGGCGACCCCGACGCGATTGCGGCCGAGCGCTCGATTCGCGAGCGCCGCTTCGACGAGTGGCGCATCCCCGGCGAACCGCGCGCCGAGGTGACCGACTACCTCGACGGCCACGACGACCTCCGAGGCGGGCGCGTCGACGTGACGCCCGTCGAGGACGGCGACCGCATCGCCGCCGGTGACGGCGAACTCGAAGTCGTCCACCTCCCCGGCCACGCCGCCGGACTGAGCGCCTTCGCGTTCGACGGCGAGCGCGGCGCGGGCCGCGAGGCGTACGTCGGCGACGTCATCCTCCCGAAGTACACCCCGAACGTCGGCGGCGCTGACCTGCGGGTCGACCGCCCGCTCGAAACCTATCTCGACAGCCTCGCGCGCCTCGCCGACCTCGACTTCGAGCGGGCGTGGCCCGGCCACCGCGACCCCATCTCCGACCCCGCCGGCCGGGCGCGCGTCATCGCCGAACACCACCGCGAGCGCACCGAGCGCGTCGTCTCCGTTCTCGACGAACACGGCCCCACGGACGCGTGGACCGTAAGCGCGCACCTGTTCGGCGACCTCTCGGGCATCCACATCCTCCACGGCCCCGGGGAGGCGTTCGCCCACCTCGACCACCTCGTCGCCGAGGGCGTCGTTTCGCCCCCGGACGGCGAGGGACGATACGAACTCCTCGACGCGGACCCCGATTTCGACGAGCTGGTCGCGGTTCCCGAGACGAAACGTTAAAACGCCGCTGGAGGGAACGGAGAGCCATGGAACTGCGGGTCATCGACAAGACCGACGAGGAACTCCGCATCGAAATCGGCGGCGAGGACCACACCTTCATGAACGTCCTGAAGGGCGAACTCCTCCAGACCGACACCGTCACGGCCGCGACCTACGACGTGAACCCCGAGCAGTCCGGCGGACAGACGGACCCCGTCCTCTCTATCAAGACGGAGCCCGGCGTCGACCCCCTCGACGCGCTCGCGGAGGCCGCCCGCGGCGTCCAGCGCACCGCCGACGACTTCACCGACGCCTACCGCGCCGGTATCGACGCGTAATCTGCGGGTTCTCTCTCGTTTCCGCTCGTCCCCGAGCGACGCGTCTCTCCGTTACGCGTCCGCGTCGCCCGGTCCCTCGTAGTCCTTCTCGCCGGCCTCGATGCGGACTTCGAGCCAGTTCTCCATCGGGACGAGCGGGCACTCGTAGCGCGGCGAGTAGGCGCAAAACGGGTTGTACGCGTAGTTGAAATCGACGACCCACCGCCCGTCGTCGCCCCGGTCCGCGGCTTCGAGGTCGAGGTAGCGACCCGCTCCGTAGGTCTCCTCGGTGTTCGTCTCGTCGCGGAACGGCACCCACAGGCGGTCCTCGTCGGCGTCGGCGCGGTAGGCGTCGAGCGCGTACGACTCGCCGTCGACCTCGAACCCGAAGCGCCCCCACGCGAGGTACTCGCGCTCGCCGTCGGTCGAGGTGCCGATGGTGATGCGCTCGGGGTCGTCGTACTCGCGGAGTTCGAGTTCGAATCGGAGGTCGGGGTCCGGCTCGAAGTAGTCGAGACCGTCGAAAAAGCTCCGTTGGTCCGGCGGAATCGGCGAGTTGCGGTCGGCGGCGAGATAGCGGTCCTTCTGTTCGCGGTGCGTGCGGAGGGCGTCGAGCCACGCGTCGTCTGTCATCTCGGAGCGAGATACGACGCGCCGGCGGGTTAAGATTGGTTTCGACTGCGCGGGGGGCGCACGACCGGCCGAGGGGTCGGCGACGGGGCGCACGGGGATGGCGACGGGGCGCACAGGGACAAGAGAGGCAGAGCAGAACGGCTGTGAGGGCGCTGGTTTACAGTCGAACCGGCACGTCGCGCTCGTCGAGGTACTCCTTGACGTCCCGAATCGTGTACTCGTCGAAGTGGAAGATGGATGCGGCGAGACCGGCGTCCGCGCCGGCCTCGGTGAAAACCTCGTACATGTCCTCGGGGCCGCCACAGCCGGAGGAGGCGATGACGGGCGTCGAGACGCTGTCGCAGACGGCCTTCGTCAGCGGGATGTCGTAGCCGTCTTTCGTCCCGTCGGCGTCGATGGAGTTGATGAACAGCTCGCCCGCGCCGCGCGATTCGGCCTCGTTGGCCCACTCGACCACGTCGACGCCGGTGCCCTCGCGGCCGCCCTTGACGGTGCACTCGAACCAACAGGACTCGCCGTCGACCTCGGCGTAGTGCTCGCCCGCCTCGTCGTAGCGCCGGCG
Organism: Haloferax sulfurifontis; assembly: GCF_014635105.1. Classification (NCBI taxonomy): domain Archaea; kingdom Methanobacteriati; phylum Methanobacteriota; class Halobacteria; order Halobacteriales; family Haloferacaceae; genus Haloferax; species Haloferax sulfurifontis. Next base: position 45,838 of record NZ_BMCI01000004.1, on the reverse strand, counting down.
GGCGTCCACCGAGATGACGATACACTGGCTCCCGAAGGAGCGCGCGCCCTCCTCGATGAGGTCGGGGTTCTGGAGCGCCGCGGTGTTGATAGAGACCTTGTCCGCACCGGCGCGGAGCGTCTCTTTGATGTCGTCGCGGGTGCGGATACCGCCGCCGACCGTCAGCGGGATGAACACCTCGTCCGCGACCTTCGAGACGGTGTCGAGCATCGTCGCCCGCCCCTCGGCGGAGGCGGTGATGTCGAGGAAGACGAACTCGTCCGCGCCCGCCTCGTTGTATCGTTTGGCCATCTCGACGGGGTCGCCCGTGTACTTCAGGTCCTCGAAGTTGACGCCGGTGTAGACGGCCGGGTTCCCGTCCTCGTCGAGGTCGACGTCGATACAGGGGATGATTCGCTTCGTGAGCATTCGCTACCGAAACGTTGGCGAAAGAGCCGTTTCACCGTTTCGACTACGGCAGGCGGTGGCCGAAATCCGAACACCTCGGCGAGTCCCGGCGACGAGGACGCCGATTCGGCCCCTCGCCCAGCGGGTGGTTTGATGACTCGGCGGCGAAAAGTCCGACGCGAGTCCCAGTCCGACCGATGACGGATTCAGCCGAACTCCTCAGTCTGCTCGTCGTCGTCGAGTTCGCGGTGACGGCCGCGATAGTGGCGCTTTTGGTCCCGCTCGACGCCGCGATTCCGTTCCTCCCGCTCGCGATCGTGTTTCTGGTCGCGCTGTTCCTGTATCGGTCCTGAACCGCCGGGGCGACGCCCGCCCGCGAGACCGAGTGCCGCCGAGTCGGTCCCGCCGCCCGCGGAGGATGTGCGGACGACGGTTAGGTGCGTTTTTGTACCGCGAACCCGTCGCCTCGCGTATGAGCGACGACCACGACCACGGACACGACGAGCACCACGAAGGCGAACAGGAAGGGCGCGTCACCTCCCCGATGCAGGACTTTTCGATGAGTCAGGTCACGACCGGACTCCTCGTCTTCGTCGTCGGCCTCGTCGTCACGTTCGGCATCCCGCTGGCGCTGGCGTAGGGCGCACGACACTCCCGGAACCGGCAACTCGTACGAACTTCCGCGTTCTCTTTCCTTTTCAGGCCGCCGCGGCTACGACCCTGCGTGAAATCTATCGTCGTCACCGAGTACGGGAGTTCCGACAGCCTCGAACTGTGTGAGACGGAGACGCCGGAGCCGGCCCCGGGCGAGGTCCGCATCGCCGTCGAGGCCGCCGGCATCAACTTCGCCGACATCATGCAACGCCGGGGAACCTACCGAGACGGCCCGGAGCCGCCGTACACGCCGGGGATGGAGGCCGCGGGAACCATCGACGCGGTGGGTGAGGGCGTCGACCGCGAGGTCGGCGAGCGCGTCGTCGCCATGACCGGCGGCGGGGCGTACGCCGAGTCCGTCACCACGCCGGCCCCGACGCTGTTCGACGTGCCCGAGTCGATGTCGTTCGCCGAGGCCGCCGGCTTCCCCGTCCAGTTCCTCACCGCCTACAACTGCCTCCACGGGTGGGGCGACCTCGAAGACGACGACCGCGTGCTGATTCAGGCGGCCGCCGGCGGCGTCGGCACCGCGGCGGTCCAACTCGCCGCCCACGCCGGCGTCGAGACGTTCGGCACGGCCAGCACCGAGGAGAAACTCGACCTCGCGGCCGACCTCGGTCTCGACCACGGCATCCAGTACACAGAAGGGGACTTCCGCGAGGTCGTCGCCGACGAGACCGACGGCGCGGGCGTCGACCTCGTTCTCGACGGCGTCGGCGGCGAGACGTTCGAGCGCAGTCTGGACGCCCTCGCCGACTTCGGCCGACTCGTCACCTACGGCGCGGCCTCCGGCGACGCGGCCGCGGCGGACCCGACGCGCCTGCTGTTCGAGAACAAGTCCGTCATCGGCTTCCACCTCGGAAGCGCCATGCAACAGCGCCCCGAGTCGATTCTCGGCGCGGTGCCGGAGCTGTCCGAACTGCTCGCCGCGAGCGAACTCGACGTGGTCGTCGGCGAGACGTTCGACCTCGAAGACGCCGCGGCGGCCCACGAGTACATCGAAGCCAGAAAGAGTCGCGGGAAAGTCGTCCTCGAACCGTAGCGGAGGGGGTTCGACGCGGTGCGACGCGGACGGGTTTTTTGCAGTTCAGTCGAGTTCGCGGGCGAGCACGTCGCGCAGGTCGGCGATGTCGGCCGCGCCGTAGGCGGCCTCGTCGCCGTCGACCGCGAGCGAGAGCGTCGCGTCGTCGGTCGTCGTTCCGAGTTCTACGACGGGCACGTCGCCCGCGAGGTCGCGCAGTGCGGCCTCGTCGGTCGTCTCGACGACGACGCGACCGGGCGTCTCCTCGAACAGCGAGACGTAGTCGGAGACGGACACGTCCGCGCCGACCTCGTCTGTGACCATCTCGGCCAGCGCGACCGCGAGGCCGCCGTGGCTCACGTCGTGGACGGCGACCGTGGACTCGTCGGCCGCGACGGCCCGAATCGTCTCGACCGCGGTCGCGGCGTCGGCGTCTTCAGGGAGCGCCGGGAAGGCGTCGGAGCCGCCGAGGTGTTCGAGGACCGTCGAGCCGCCGAGCGCGCCGCCGTCGAAGCCGACGAGGAACAGGTCGCCCTCGCCCGAAAGCGAGAGGCCGGGCGAGGAGCCGTCGGCCTTGCCGACCATCGCCAGCGTCGGCGTCGGCGGAATCGGGCCGGAGACGGAGTCGTTGTACAGCGAGACGTTGCCGCCGACGACCGGGACCGAGAGCGCCCGGCACATGTCGGCGAGGCCGTCGACGATGCCCTTGAAGCCGCCGTACACGTCGGGGTTCTCGGGGTTGCCGCCGTTGAGGCAGTCGACGGTCGCGAGGGGCGACGCGCCCTTCGCGGCGAGGTTAGTCGCGTTCTCGAAGGCGACGGCGCGCGCGCCGTCGTACGGTGCGGCGGTCGTCCAGTTGGGGTCCGCGCCGCCGGTGAACGCGAGTTTCGTGTCGGCCTCGGGCACGTCGAGGAGCGCCGCGTCGTCGCCGGGGCGGCGGGCGGTCCGCAGGCCGACCTCGTGGTCGTACTGGCGGTAGACCCAGCGCTTCGAGGCCGTGTTGGGGTCGGAGACGACCGCTTCGACCGCCTCGGCGAGGTCGAACGCGGGCAGGTCGCGCGTCGCCGACTCGGGCTCGACCGAGTCGAGGTCGTTCATCGGCGCGCCCTCCGCGAGGAACTCCGGGGGCACGTCGACGACGGGTTCGCCGTCGAAGGTACAGACGTAGTTGCCCTCGGCGACCTCGCCGATGACGGCGCTCCCGAGGTCGAAGCGCGCGGCGAGTTCCCGCACGCGCTCGACGTTCTCGGGGGTCACCTCGTAGCACATGCGCTCTTGGGACTCCGAGAGGAGAATCTCGAAGGCGTTCATGTTCGGCTCGCGCTGGTGGACCTTTTCGAGGTCGATTTCGGCGCCGAAGCCGCCCTTGGCGACGAGTTCGGAGGACGCGCCGCCGAGGCCGGCGGCCCCGAGGTCGCGGGCGGACTCGACGAGCTCCTCGTCGATGAGCGCCTCGTTGCACTCGATGAGCAGTTTCTCCGTGTAGGGGTCGCCGACCTGCACCGCGGGCCGGTCTTCGGTCTCAGCGTCCTCCGCGAGGTCCTCGCTGGCGAACGAGGCGCCGCCGAGGCCGTCGCGGCCGGTCGAACTGCCGACGAGGACGAGCTTGTTGCCCGCTTTCTGCGCTTCGGCCGTGACGAGGCGGTCGGCCGAAAGCAGGCCGACGCAGGCGACGTTGACCAGTGGGTTGCCCTCGTAGTTCTCGTGGAACGAAGTCGAGCCGGTCACGGTCGGGACGCCGATGGCGTTGCCGTAGTCGGCGATGCCCTCGACGACGCCGTCGAGGAGGTACCGCGAGTGCTCGCGGTCGAAGTCGCCGAAGTAGAGGCAGTCGGCGAGCGCGATGGGGTACGCGCCCATCGAGAGGGTGTCGCGGACGATGCCGCCGACGCCCGTGGCCGCGCCGTCGTAGGGGTCGACGTAGGAGGGGTGGTTGTGGCTCTCGATACCGAGCGTGATGTAGGTGTCGTCGTCCAGAGCGACGACCGCCGCGTCGTCACCGGGGCCGATGACGACCTGGTCGCCCTCCGAGTCGAACGCCGACAGAAGCGGGCGAGACGACCGGTAGGCGCAGTGTTCGCTCCAGAGGTTCTCGAAGAGTATCTCCTCGGCCGGCGTCGGGTCTCGACCGAGCTCGGCGACGACGAGGTCGCGGTCCGCGTCGGAAAGCGTCATTCACTGGTATGGTCAGAACGCACATTGTAAACCCTTTCTATGTGCACGAACGTGCCTAAAATATGGTCGAGGTCGGAGTCGGTGTTCGCATCCGACTCACGCGGGCGTGTACGTCGGCGACTCGGCGCGGATGATTTCGGTCAGCTCGTGCATCTCGTCTTGGAGCAACACGAGTAGGTCGTCCATCGTGACGATGCCCGTGAGCTTGCCGCCGTCGGTTATCGGCGCGCGCCGGACGCCGTGTTCCCGCATCTGCCGGAACAGGTCGAAGACCCCCACGCCGGCGTCGACGGTGAACGGTCTCTCGGTCATCACGTCTCTCGCCGTCATCCCGCTCGTGTCGCCGCCGGCGGCGACGCAGTTGAGCGCGATGTCGCGGTCCGTCACGATGCCTCGGATGTCGTCACCGTCCGCGATGACGACTGAACCGACGTTTCGGTCCTCCATCAGCGTCGCCAGCTCTCGAATCGGCGTGTCTTCCCTCGCTGTCACCAGTTCGTCTTTCGGCCGTGCGATGTCTCGTACAGTCATCTCTCTCACCCGGTGGACCCACGCGGTGGGTACGCCACCGTGCGAACGGTTCGTCCCCCGCGATATTATTTCTGTATTCTTACACTTCGTCCAGTTTCGGCGGTCTGTCGGCACGCGCGGACTGTCTGCGGACGCTGACGGTCTCTCGGGTCGACCGCGTTCTCGCGCCGGTCGCGCGCTCACCGCACGCGGCGAGGCGACGGAGTGCGCCGATTCGCCAGTCCGCCGACACCGTGCGTGAGGGACACACGCCAATCACACCGGGACCGGGGCGCTTTTTTAGCCTCCATCGTTAGGAGACGGTGTGTTATCGGTCGAGTTGCACTCGCATTCGTCTCTGTCCTACGACGGGCGGGACCCAATCGAGTACCTCCTCGAACAGGCGGTCGCGGTCGGCTTGGACGCCCTCGCCGTGACCGACCACGACGAGATAGACGCCAGCCTCGAAGCCGCGGAGCTCGCGGCCGACTACGGGCTGGTCGGCATCCCGGGGATGGAAGTCACCTGCGCCGCGGGCCACGTCCTCGCGCTCGGCGTCGAGGAACTGATTCCGGCTGGGCTGTCGTACGACGAGACGCTCGACCGCATCCGCGACGCGGGCGGCATCGCGGTCATCCCGCACCCGTTCCAGAAGTCGCGTCACGGCGTCGCCCCCCACATCACGAGCGCGCAACTCGCCAGCGCCGACGCCATCGAAATCTACAACTCGCGGCTCCTCACCGGCATCGCAAACCAGCGCGCCGAGCGGTTCGCCAAGCGCCGGAACCTCCCGATGACCGCCGGGAGCGACGCCCACATCGCGGAGATGGTCGGCCAGGCGGTCACCGAGGTCGGCACCGACACCCGAAGCGCCGACGCCATCCTCTCGGCGGTCGCCGACGGTCGGACCAGCGTCGTCGGCAACAAGACCCCGTGGCGCATCTCGTTCCGGCAGGCCGCCGGCGGCGCGACCCGGCGACTGAAACACGCCCTGACGGACCTGTTCTGATGCGCGGCGCGTCTCCCGACCTCGTCCGGCAGGCCCTCGCCGACCGCGACTCGCTCCCCGGCACCGCGGGCTTCGCGGGCGAACTCGACGGCCGACTCGTCCGCGACGTGCTCGGTCGCCAGCCGCTTTTCTCCGACCGCGCCGACCCCGCGACGTGGTCGTTCGACCACCGCGACCTCGACGACCCGGTCGCCGTCCCCGCGGGCCACGCCCGCGAGACGGCCGGTGAAGCCGCCGGCGACGACGAACGCGTCTGGTCGCTTCCCGACCCGCCGGCCGCGACCGACCGCGACGCCGCGCTCGACCGCGTCCGCGACGCCGTGCTCGACTCGGTCCGGTCGGTCAGCGACGACGGCCTCGCCGTGGCCTTCTCCGGCGGCGTCGACTCCGCGGTCGTCGCGTCGGGCGTCCCCGACACCCCCTGTTACGTCGCCGGCTTCGAGGGCTCCCACGACGTCGCCGCCGCCCGCGAGGCCGCCGCCGCGATGGACCGCGACCTCGCCGTGGTCGAACTCACCCACGAGGCGCTCGAACGCGCCGTGCCGGAAATCGTCGCCGCGCTCGGGCGGACGAACCCGATGGACGTGCAAATCGTCCTGCCGCTGTACCTGCTCGCCGAGCGAGTCGCCGCAGACGGCCACGACCGCCTCGCGGTCGGGCAGGGCGCTGACGAACTGTTCGGCGGCTACGCGAAGGTCCAGAAAGCGCCCGACGACCCCCGCGTCGAGGCCGAGACGGTCCGCGGGGCCGCCCGCGAGATGATTCTCACGCTCCCCGACCAGCTCGAACGCGACCTGCTCGTGCTCCGCGCCGCCGGGGTCGAACCCGTCGCGCCGCTCCTCCGCGACCGCGTGGTCGAGGCGGCGCTCCCGCTCCCCGGCGCGTTACTCGTCGACGGCGACCGGCGGAAGGTCGCACTCAGGGAGGCCGCCAGCGGCGTGCTCCCCGAATCGGTCGCCGAGGCGGACAAGAAGGCGGTCCAGTACGGGACCTACGCCTCGCGCGAACTCGACCGACTCGCGCGGCAGGCGGGGTTCAAACGACGGATGGAGAACCACGTCGAGCGGTACGTCGAATCGCTCGTCGAGTAGGCCGGTTCCGCGCGGTTTCGGGCGTCAGTCCGTTCGGCTCAGTTCTCCGTTTCGTCGTCGCGCACGACCTCGATTGCCTCCAGCGCGAACTGCACCGTGTCGGGGTCGAGGTCGCTCTCGCGGAGGTCGGACTCGTCGTACCACGCCCAGACCTCGGGGTCGGCCTCGCCCGGCGCGGGGTCGATGTCGCGGGAGTCCACGCGGGCGTAGAAGACGTGGTCGATGTGCTGGTGGCCGACCGAGCCGTCGCCGTGGACGTTGATGTCGTAGAGCATCTGCTGGCGAGGCTGTGGGAGCGTTTGGCCGGCGGGCGCGGGGACGGAGTCGGTGTCGTCGACGAGTTCCGGGTCGAGACCCGTCTCCTCGCGGACCTCGCGGAGGCCGGCCTCGTGAGGGAGTTCGTCGCGGTCGACGTGACCGCCCGGCGGGATGCGGATGCCGAGGCGCTCGTGTCTGTGGAGCGCCACCGCGCCGTCGTTGACGATGTACACGGTCGAGGTGAAATGTCGGGTCGTCTCCATGGCTGTGGCTCCGGAGCGAGCGCCATGGCTGTTGCGGAACGAGGCGGGACAGGGCGAGACGGAGCGGAGTGGAACGAAACGAGGCGAGGCGAGCCGAGACGCGACGGCGCGAAACGAACGGACCGACCGGGTTAGGGCAGTTGGACCTGCTCTTCGGCTTCGAGCAGTTCGTGGTAGCGGTTGCGGATGGTGACCTCGGAGATGTTGGCGACCTCGGAGACCTCGTTTTGGGTCACCTTCTCGTTGGTGAGAAGCGAGGCCGCGTAGACGGCGGCGGCGGCGAGGCCGACCGGCGACTTGCCGGAGTGAACGCCCTGTTCTTTGGCGTTCTTCAAGAGCTGTCGGGCGCGCCGCTCGGACTCGTCGGAGAGACCGAGATCGCTGGCGAACCGCGGGACGTACTGCTCGGGGTCGGCGGGCTTGATTTCGAGCTTCAGCTCGCGGACGACGTACCGATAGGTGCGGGCGATTTCGTCCTTCTCGACGCGCGAGACGCTCGTAATCTCGTCGAGCGAGCGCGGGGTGTCGGCCATGCGGGCGGCGGCGTACAGCGCCGACGTGGCGACGCCCTCGATGGAGCGACCGGGAAGCAGGTCGTCGTCGAGCGCGCGGCGATAGATGACCGAGGCGGTCTCGCGGACGTTGTCCGGGAGGCCGAGCGCCGACGCCATGCGGTCGATTTCGCCGAGCGCCTGCTTGAGGTTACGCTCCTTGGAGTCGCGGGTGCGGAACCGCTCGTTCCACGTGCGAAGCCGTTGCATCTTCTCGCGCTGGCGGGACGACAGCGAGCGCCCGTAGGCGTCTTTGTTCTGCCAGCCGATGTTGGTCGACAGCCCCTTGTCGTGCATCATGTTCGTCGTGGGCGCGCCGACGCGGGACTTCTGGTCTTTCTCCGAGGAGTTGAACGCGCGCCACTCGGGGCCGTGGTCGATTTCGTTTTCCTCCACGACGAGGCCGCAGTCGTCACAGACCGTCTCGCCGTGTTCGGTGTCGGAGACGAGGCTCTCCGAGCCGCACTCGGGACACGAGGGCGTCTGCTCCCGCTCGGTGTCGGTCTGTTCGGTATCGCTCGTATTCTCTTTGCGCACGCGCGCGTTGCCGGTCGTGAAACGTCGGACACTTTCTGTCATTTGTGTGCGAGAGAAGCAACTGGGAACGGTCGTTCTCCGTCTATTCGTATCGGCCCTCGTTACTTATATCTGACGGCGGTAGAAGGACGGAATAACGGCGGGTTCGCACGGTCGGACCCGGCCGCCTCGCCGGTGGTCTCGACCGGCCGGGGTCGCGCCGGGGACCGGACGAAACGACCCACACCGAAACCCTTACTCCCGGTCTCCGTTTCCTCCGATACATGAGCGATACGCCCGTCGACGCCGACGAGGTTCGACACGTCGCCGAGTTGGCGCGGGTCGACCTCGACGAGGACGAGGTCGAGGAGTTCGCGGCGCAGTTCGCGGACATCCTCGGCTACTTCGACGCCCTCGACGAGGTCCCCGAAGTCGACCGCGAGGACGAACTGGTGAACGTGATGCGCCCCGACGAGGTCCGCGAGGGGCTCACCCAAGAGGAGGCGCTCTCGAACGCCGCAGAGACCGAAGACGGCTTCTTCAAGGGTCCGCGGGTGTCGTAGATGTCGCTGAACGCCTTCATCACGAAAGAGACGCTCGACGGCTCCGACGACGGCCCGCTTTCGGGCAAGACCGTCGCCGTCAAGGACAACATCTCCACGGAGGGACTGCGGACGACCTGCGGCTCCGCGATGCTCGAAGACTACGTCCCGCCGTACGACGCGACCGTCGTCGAACTCCTGAAGGACGCCGGCGCGACCATCGTCGGCAAGGCCAACATGGACGAGTTCGGCATGGGCACGACGACCGAGACCTCGGCGTTCGGCCCGACGAAGAACCCCGTCGACGAGTCCCGCGTCCCCGGCGGCTCCTCCGGCGGCTCCGCGGCCGCCGTCGCCGCCGGCGAGGCCGACCTCGCGCTCGGCACCGACACGGGCGGCTCCATCCGCTGTCCCGCCGCGTTCTGCGGCGTCGTCGGCATCAAGCCGACTTACGGCCTCGTCTCGCGCTACGGCCTCGTCGCCTACGCGAACTCCCTCGAACAGATCGGCCCCATCGCCCCGACCGTCGAGGACGCCGCCGCGCTCCTCGACGTCATCGCCGGCCCCGACGACCGCGACGGCACGACCCGCGACGCCGGCGCCGACTCGAACTACGCCGCGGCCGCCGACGGCGACGTCGAAGGGCTCACCATCGGCGTCCCGACCGAGTTCGTCGAGGGCGCGGACGACGGCGTCGAAGCGGCGTTCTGGGCCGCGCTCGACGAACTCGAAGCGCAGGGCGCGGAGTACCGCGAGGTCAGCATGCCCTCCGTCGAGAAGGCCGTCGCCGCCTACTACGTCATCGCCATGTCCGAGGCGTCGTCGAACCTCGCTCGCTTCGACGGCGTCCGCTACGGCAAGTCCGGCGGCTACGACGGCAACTGGAACGAGGCGTTCGCCCGCGCCCGCGAGGAGGGCTTCGGCTCCGAGGTCAAGCGCCGCATCCTCCTCGGCACCTACGCCCTCTCCGCGGGCTACCACGACAAGTACTACGCGAAGGCCCAGGACGCCCGCGCGTGGGTCAAACAGGACTTCGACGAGGCGTTCGAGGACGTCGACGTCGTCGCCTCGCCGACGATGCCCGTCCCGCCGTTCGAACTCGGCGAGAGCCTCGACGACCCGCTCCAGATGTACCTCGCCGACGCCAACACCGTGCCGGTGAACCTCGCGAACCTCCCCGCCATCTCGGTTCCGGCGGGCGAGACCGACGGCCTCCCCGTCGGTCTCCAGCTCATCGGCCCCAAGTTCGGCGAGGAGACCATCGTCCGCGCGGCGTCCGCGGTCGAGAACTAACGCGAGAACTCCTTTTCGCGGCACCGAGCGGCGACCGAGACGCTCGGTCCCGCGTCGTCGGTCGCCGTCAGGGTTCAACTAGCCCCGAAACAGGTTCATCACTTCGTCGGCCACGTCCGACTCGACGCCGAGGACGTAGCGGTGGCCGGCTTCGAGGACGGTGTCGGGGCCACCGATTCGGTTCCCCTGATAGTCGACGATGATGAGGCACCCCTGTGGGAGTCGAACCTCGTCGAGTCGCTTGCCGGCGACGGGGGCGCGTTCGGCGACTTCGACCTCCACGATTTCGACGTTGCCGCCGACGTCTTCGATAGTCCGAACGCCGCCGTCGGCGATTTCGTTGGTCGCCGCCCGTGCGCCGAGTCGCTCGGGAAAGACGAGTCCGTCCACGAACTCCTCGTAGAGTTCGTCCGGCGTCCCGGTGATTCGCATGACGGTTCGGACGTCCGACATCCGCTGAGCGGCCAGACAGACGGCGAAGTTAGTGGACTCGTCGCCGGTGAGCGCGGCGACCACGTCGCTCCGCTCCGGTTGTGCCTGTCTGAGTATCTCCGGACGGGAGGCGTCTCCCTCGATGACGGTGGCGATGTACCTGTCGGCGACGTCCGGGATTCGGTCGGGGTCCGCTTCGACGATGACCACGTCGTGGCCGCGGTCGGAGAGGAGTTCGGCCGTCCGAAGGCCCAACTCCCCACCGCCGGCGACGACGACGCGCAAGTGTGTCTCTGGGTCGGGCATGCGTGTGAATTGGTGTCGGCGTGTAGTAGTCGTCTCGGTGCGGCGTCTCGGCGGCGAGGGGGTCTCGGACCCCGCTGTCGGTTCGTCGGTCAGTCGCTGGCCCCTTCCGTCGACTCAATCGGTTCCGGTTCCTGAATCTCGGTCGGTCCCGCCGGGCCGACGTCGCCGCGCCTCGACAGGAGGAGGTAGACGCCGCCGCCGACGACGAGCCAGCCGATTGCCAGCGCCCAGGTGAACGGGTCGATAAAGAGGCCCAAAAGCACGTTACAGACGATACCGAGAATCGGCGTAACGGGGTACAGCGGCACCTCGAAGGGTCGCTGTAGGTTCGGCTGTCGCCGTCGAAGCCGAATCAACGCGTAGTTGACGATGATAAAGCCCAGAAGCGAAAACAGGCTCGCCAGGTTCCCGACGATGCGGATTGGCACGACGAGGACGGCGACGAGCATCACCACGGCGGACGCGAGAATAGCGACGAGCGGCGTCCCGTACCGGTGGTGGAACCGACCGAGGCGGGCGGGCAACTGTCGCTCGCGTCCCATGGCGAACGCGACCCTCGACGAGCCGATGACGACCGCGTTGAGCGCCGAGACGGTCGAAAAGACCGCCCCGAAGGCGATGAGCGCCGCGCCCGTCCCGAGTATCGGGAACGTCGGCATGAAGCCCTCCGCCGCCTGCGCGATTGCCGTCTCGCCCGCGCCAGCCAGCCCGTCCGCGCCGAGCGTCCCGATGGCGACGAAGACGACGAACAGGTAGACGACCACGGTGACGGCGACGGACAGGAGGATGGCCCGCGGGATGTTAATCTGTGGGTTCTCGACCTCCTCGGTGACGGTGGCGATGAGGTCGTACCCCTGAAACGCGATGAACGTCAGCCCCATCGCGGGGAGGACCGACAGCGGTCCCTCGGTGAAAAGCGGGTCGAACTCCCCGGCGTCGGCGGCCGTGAGACCGAACGCGACGAACACGCCGAGAATGGCGATTTTGAGTAGCGTGATTGCCGTTTCACCCCGTCCCGAGGCCTCCGTCGAGAGGGCGTTGAGCGCCACGAGCGTCACGACGGCTCCGAGCGCGTACAGGACCGGTGGCCCCGGAAGGGCGTACCCGTAGATGTGGCCGAACTCGACGAAGTTCGACGCGAATCCGAGCGCGTACAGCGACCCCGCAATCATGTACGTGAACCACCGCGTCCACCCCATGACGAAGGCGACGGGCGCGGAAAACACCTCGCGGACGTACGCGTAGCCGCCGCCGTTTCGCGGGATCGCGGCCGCGAGTTCGGCGTACGAAAGCGCCGTGAAGGTCGTCACGCCGCCGTTGAGGGCGAACGCGACGATGGCCGCCGGACCGGAGATATCGACTGCGAGTCCCGTCAAGACGAAGATTCCCGCACCGACCATCGCACCGATTCCGACCATCGTCGCGTCGAGCAGACCGAGACTCACGGCCGGCTCGCGCCCGCCCGAGTGACTCACGGGCGGGCCCTCGTTTGGCCGTGAGACCGAGTGGTCGAAAATGGCATGTGCACACATATACCATATCCGTCGATAAATATCCGGTCCATCAAGCCGACCGAGACACCGTGAGCGCTCGCTCGGGGGTGGACATATTCGCGGTTATTCCCAATTTTAACGACCGAACACGCGTTTAATCCGTACTCACTGCCCGTTTGTACTGGAAATTCCATCCCGAACAACGAAACGACATGCCGATAGTTTTTCCACTGCCCGATACGCACGCCGGAACGTCATGTACATCATCGTCGTCGGCGCGGGCAACATCGGCACGCCGCTCATCGAAATCGCCACCGAGGGCGGCAACGAGGTCGTCGTCGTCGAGCGCGACGAGGCGAAAGCCGAGGCGGCCGCCGCGACGTTCGACTGCCTCGTCCTCAACGACGACGCCACGATCAAACAGACGCTCGACGAGGCCGGCGCGGACCGGGCGGACGCCATCATCACGACGACCGACAAGGACGCGACCAACATCATGGTCTGTCTGTTGGCGAAGGAGCTCAACATCCCCGACATCGTCTCGGTCGTCCACAACCCAGAGCACATGAGCCTCTACCGCCAAATCGGCGTCAACACGATGGAGAACCCCCAACGGCTCATCGCGGAGTACCTCTACCGGGCGGTCAAGCGGCCCTCCATCGTCGACTACATGCGCATCGGCGAGCACGCCGAGGTGTTCGAAATCCGCGTCGACGAGGACGCGCCCATAGCGGGGATGACGATTCAGGGGGCCGCACAGGAGAACCTCCTCGACGGGGACACACTCATCGTCGCCGTCGAGCGCGAGGGCGACGACGACCCCGTGACCCCCCGCGGGAACACCACTATCGGGTCGGGAGACCTCCTGACGGTCTACTCCGCGAAGGGTGCGACGCCCGATGTGACTGACGTGTTCGGCCACTACGAGGACCACTGATGCCCCGCCGCGGACGAACCGTCTCGGGGTGGCCCGCAGACCTCGCGGTCATCGGCCGCGACGTGGGGTCGCTTCTCGTCATGGAGGCCGCCCTGATGAGCGCCACGGTCCTCGTCGCGGTCGGCTTCCGCGAGTGGTACGCCGCGCTCGCGTTCCTCACCGCCGGCGGCGCGACGGCGTTCGTCGGACTGGGCGCGCGAAAGGCGTTCGCGAACGCCCCCGCGCCCCGGATGAAACACGGGATGATAATCGCCGCCGCGGGCTGGTTCGCCACCGCCGCGTTCGGGTCGCTTCCCTTCTTCCTCACGGCGCAGTTCGCCCCCCAGAGCGTCCTCACGGCGCTCGTCCCCGCCGGCGTCGACTACGCCCAGTCGAGTCTCGTCTACTTCCGCGACCCGCTCCACGCCCTGTTCGAGAGCATGAGCGGCTGGACCGGAAGCGGCCTGACGATGGGCATCCACGAGCCGTCGCTCCCGCGGACGATCCAGTGGTGGCGCTCGCTCATCCAGTGGGTCGGCGGCGTGGGCGTCATCGTCCTCACCGTCTCCATCCTCTCGCGGCCCGGGAGCGGGAGCTACGCCCTGTACCGCGGCGAGGCCAGAGAGGAGAAGATTCACCCGAGCGTCGTCTCGACGGTCCGAACGGTCTGGAAGATTTTCGTCGGCTACACGCTCCTGTCGGTGGCCGTCCTCTTCGTCGCCATCCGCGCCAGCGACTACGGGGCCGCGCTCCCGCTGTGGGAGGTCGCGTGGCAGGCGCTCAACCACGCGATGACGGGGCTTTCGACCGGCGGGTTCGCCGTCACTGACGGCTCTATCGGCACGTACGACTCACCGCTCATCGAGACGGTGTTGCTCCCCGTCATGGCGCTGGGCGCAATCGCCTTCCCCGTCCACTACGCCATCCTGAAGAACCGCGATATCGACCGTCTCTGGGGCGACCTCCAGACGCGCTGGCTCCTCGTCATCTTCGCGGTCGGCGGGGTCGCGCTCGCCGTCCAGAACCTCGTCAGCCTCCCGGCGACCGCGGGTTCGGCGTTCGTCGAGACCGCCGACTACTTCGGACTCGCCGGCGTCGTGGGCGGACCGGAGTCGGACGCCGTCCGCGACGCCGCGTTCCACTGGGTGAGCGCGCTCACCTGCACCGGCTTTCAGGCCGCGCCGCTCGGCGAGTGGTCCGACGGCGGGAAGGTGCTCCTGTCGGGGGCGATGACCCTCGGCGGGGCCGCGGGGTCCACCGTCGGCGGCATCAAAATCATCCGCGGCTACACCATCTCCCGCGGCATCCGCTGGCAGTTCTCCCGCGTCTTCCTCCCCGAGAGCGCGGTCGTCAACATCGAGATGAACGGCCGCCGACTCTCGCGGACCGAGATGGACCGCGAGTTCTCCGAGGCGGCCATCGTCTCGATGCTCTGGCTGTTGCTTCTCGTCGGGTCGAGCGTCCTCCTCGTGAACCTCGCCGGGCCGGAGTTCACCTACGCCGACGCGCTGTTCGAAGTCGCGTCCGCACAGGGGAACGTCGGCATCTCGACGGGCATCACCGGCCCGTGGATGAACCCGTGGGCCGAGGCGATGTTCCTGTTTAACATGTGGGTCGGCCGCCTCGAAATCATCCCGGTGTTGGTGTTCGCCCGGTCGGCCATCTACGGGCTGAACCCCTGAGGGGAAACGAAAACCGGCGTTTGATTCTCCGGGCTCTGTTGAAGTCCTCTGAGCCTGACAGAAAGTGCGTGCTGAATATCGAGGGTGTCTGTGTCACGTCACACAAATCGCGGACTCATCTCAAAGCACGCTAGTACCGGCAGAAGTATGGTTGATTCGCACCTGTTCAGGCAGAGAATTGTAGGTGACTGGGACGAGAACAAGCAATTCCCCTTGTCGTGTCTCTACCCACTCCTCCATAGAGTTCGAGTTCCAGCAACAGGGCGTCCATGCTCCGGATTCGAGGTGGTTCCACACGTCCACATCACCGTAATAACGACCGTCACTGCATCGATAAACTGTCCCCCCGCCTTCTGTTTTCTTCATCTGCATCCATCTCCGGGTGGCCGAAGTACTGGTAACAGGCACTCTGCGAGGAGAATGTAATTCTTTGACACGGTGTCCGTCCTCGCACTCCCGATAACAGAGGTCGTACCCACTCTCGTCTCGTAGGTGGGACGATCTACATTCTCGTCACCATCGAGCCAGTCAGGTTTCTCTGTTACCATTATCTGAATCTGAGTAGTCGCTCTTACCTAATGGCGACTCGACTGTCACTTCGGTGTCTTCGACGAATTGATTCGAGGGAATGTCAATCGAACCCATAATCTCAATCAAATATGACTCTGTAAGGGGATAAGGCTTCCATGATATCCAATAAAAACACAATTAAAAAGACAATTGTCTAATCTAGAGTGGCATTTAATAGGTTTTGTTTGTTCCAATCATTGAGTGCAGATTCACTGGGCGGACTCCAATATACCGTTGGTACTTCGGTGGTATCGGCAGTTCTCATTCCTAGCTTCTCGTGAGAACGCCATCACCCCTTTCTATTCTGACACATTCGCGCGCTCTCTTCAGCACGGACACCGAAACCTATCATCGTCTGAGGATTTCAACGGAGCCGTTCTCCGCGCTACCGCCGCCAGTACTCCGGCGTGAAGATGACTAACACGGGGAGAATCTCCAGTCGACCCACCCACATGAGAACCACCATGTACAGCTTCGAGCCGTTGGAGAAGTCGAGGTAACTCCCCATCGGGCCGGCGACGCCGAAGCCCGGCCCGACGTTCCCGAGGGTCGCGGCGACGGCGCTCATGGTTTCGAGGATGCTCACGTCGAAGCCGATGCGCGCGGCGTCGAGGTGGAGCAGGCCGGTCGAGACGAAAAACAACACGAGATACAGGAGCGTGAAGGCGTAGATGCCGCGGATGGCGCGCTCGTCGACCGCGCGCCCCGCGAGCCTGACGGGGCGGACCGCCTCGGGGTGGGCCGTCGTGAACAACTCCCGGCGGAGCGACTTCACGATGACGTACCAGCGGACGATTTTGACCGCGCCGCCGGTCGAGCCGCCGGAGCCGCCGATGAACATCGCGAACAGCAGGACGTACTGCGCCGGCGCGCTCCACGCGTTGAAGTCGATGCTGGCGTATCCCGTCGTCGTGACGATAGAGACGACCTGAAACACCGACTGGCGAACCGCCGGCTCGACGTTGCCGATGATGGCCGTGCGGATGCCTTCGAGGTAGAGCTGGTCGTAGGTCTCGCCCGCGGGCGCGACGGACATGAGCCCGTCACCGAGGAACAGAATCCCCGCGAGAATGGCCGAGACGACGCCGATAACGCCGAGGTAGGACTTGAACTCGGTGTCGCGGAACAGCCGCTTCGGGTCGCCCGTGAGGACGTGCCAAAACAGCGCGAAGTTGGTCCCGGCGGCGACCATGAAGGGGATAATGACCCACTGCGCGGCCGCCGAAAAGGCCTCGATACTCCGGGCTTCCGGCGAGAACCCGCCGGTCGGCATCGTCGTCAGCCCGTGGGCGATGGCGTTGTACACGTCCATGTTCGGGGCGTTGCCGGTGACGTGCAGGCCGTAGAGGAGGACGATTTCGAGGACGGTGAGACCGAGGTACGCGCCCCAGAGCGCGCGGGCCGTCTCGGCGATGCGCGGGGTGAGCTTCTCGATGCCGGGGCCGGGCGCTTCGGCGTCCATCAGCTGTGCGCCGCCGACGGAGAGCTCGGGGAGGATGGCGACCGCGAGGACGACGATACCCATCCCGCCGAGCCACTGGGTGAGCTGTCGCCACATCATGATGCCGCGGGTGTGGGAGTTAAACGAGATGTCGCCGAGCACCGTCGCCCCGGTCGTGGTGAAGCCGCTCATCGTCTCGAACAGCGCGTTCACCGGGTTGCCGAGGGTCGATTCGGGGTGGACGGGCGCCGCGACGAAAGGGATGCCGTGGGCCTCGATGAGAAACGGTATCGCGCCGACGATAGTGACCGCTAACCACGTCACTGCGACCATCAAAAAGCCCTCGCGGGCACCGATGTCCGGCTCGTCGGCGAGCCGTTCGAGCCCCGTGCCGACGAGGACCGTGACGGCCATCGTGACGACGAACGGGAGTACTGACTCGCCGTAGTACAGCGCGACCACGAGCGGGAAGCAAAGCGGGACCGCGAGATACTTCAGGACGGTCCCCACGAGACGCAGGCTGGCTCTGTAATCGACCCGCAATTTCATCCGTGGACTAACGTACCGAGCGCCGGGTTCTTCCGTGTTCGGGTTCGCAGTCGGGCGCGCGACAGCGTGACGCGGGGCGTTCGGCGGCCGAACGGAGTCGAGCGGAGTCGGACGGAGCTAACGGGACCGTGCGGCGGCCGCCCGGCTCACAGATTCGGGGCCACGTCGTCGATGACACAGCTATCGACGAAGACGACGACGTGGTCGCCGGGTTCGATGACGGTGTCGCCGCGGGGGGTGATGAACTCGCGGCGGCGGGTTATCGCGCCGATGACGACGCCCTCGGGGAGCGACGCGACCGACTCCCGAATCGGCTTGCCGGCGAGGACGCTGTCGGCGTCGACCTCGATTTCCAGCACCTCGGCCTTGTTCGACTCGATGAGCGCGACGTTCTCCGCGCCGCCCTCGCGGGTAAAGCGGGTTATCTCCTCTGCGACGACCTCGCGGGGGCTGACGCCAACGTCGACGCCGACGGCCTCGAACAGGTCCACGTACGGCGTCGTGTCGATGACCGCGACGGTGCGTTCGACGCCGAGCCGGGCGGCCAGAAGCGACACGAGCAGGTTCTTCTCGTCGGAGTCGAGCGCCGACACGAGCAGGTCGGCGTCGCCGATGTACTCGCGTTCGAGGAAGTCCACGTCGGTCGCGTCGCTCTCCATCACGATGGTCCCGGGGAGCATCTCCGCGAGCTCGCGGGCGCGTTCCGCGTCGTGCTCGATGAGTCTGGGCTTGAAGCCACGTTCTTCGAGCAGGCGGGCGACGTGGTAGCCGATTTCGCTCCCGCCGACGATGACGACCTCCTCGGCGGTGCCCGGTGGCTCGTCCGGCGAGACGGAGCTTGCGAACCCCTGAACGCTCTTGGGACTGCCGATGACGACGACGCGGTCGCCCGGCCCGATGACGGAGTCGCCGCGGGGAATCGTCACCTCGCCGTCGCGGAGGATGGCCGCGAACGTCAGCGAGTCGAAGCGGTCGGCCTCGCTCACGGTCTGGTTGGCGACGGGGCTCTCCTCGTCGACTTCGAACTCCGCCATCTGGACCTGCCCGCCGGCGAAGGGGTCCACGTCGCGCGCGGCGGGGAGGCCGACGACGCGGACGATGGACTCCGCGGCGAGCAGGTTCGTACAGACCATGAAGTCGATACCGAACGCCTTCTCGGAGCGTTGCCACGTCCGGAGGTACTCCGTGTTCTTGACGCGGGCGATAGTGAAGGCGTTCGAGATGGCCTTGGCGGTTGCGCAGGCGACGATGTTCGTCTCGTCGTCGTCGGTCGAGGCGATGACCATGTCGGCGCGCTCAACGCCGGCCTCTTCGAGCGTGTCCACGGACGTGCCGTCGCCGTGGAGCGCGAGCACGTCGAGCGAGTAGTTCAGTTCGTCGACGCGCTCGGGGTCGCAGTCGATGACGACGACCTCGTGGGTCTCGTCGAGGTCGGCCGCGATGGACGACCCGACCTGCCCGGCACCGATGATTATCACGCGCACCAGAGACCAGCCCCTGTCATACCCCTGTGTTGGTCCGCGGGCGCGTATGTGCATTTCCCTTCACGAATACCCCGTTCATCGGCGGTCACGCCCCCGGTTTGGCGTGAATCGTCAGTTCCACGCGCCGCGGCCGTCCCTCGATGTCGGCGACGATGCGCTCGACGATGCGCTCCGCCTCCTTCTGGAGCACCGGCCGGAGCTTGTCGATGACCCACCCCAGCGAGACGAACCGCGGGAGGTCGATATCGCCGGCGGAGACGCTGTCCGGGTCGTACTCGACCTCGAAGAAGACGCGGCAGGCGGTGTCGGCGTCGGCGGGGGCCTCGGCCGGCAGGTCGTCGAGTTCCTCGACTCGCCAGCGGCCGACGGCGTGTACGTCCTTGGTGATGGTCCAGTCGATTCGCGCCGGCGGGGTGACGTCGGTCACCTTCGACTCGGCGGTGTAGGTGAGCTTCCACCACGAGAAGTACAGGGCGTACCGCGTCCCCGGCGACCCGTCGCCCGACTGTCGCACGTCCCGCAGGTGCTTCGAGTAGTCGGCGTACCGCGGGAAATCGACGAGGAACTCGTATATCTCCTCGGGCGGCAGGTAGACGACGGTGCTGACGGCTATCTCGTCCACGAGCGTCGAATGGGGTCGGCGGGACCAAAGCCTTGTGGGCCGCGTCGGGCCCGCCCGCGGTGCCGACCCGGCGTCGCAATCGCAACCTATAATCGGTCGGTGGGCCGACATACAGCCGAGATGGTGGGGGGGACGCTTCGGGACATCAGAGCCGAGATTCGGTCTCTGGCGCGTTCCGACGGCGACTACGCAGTTGTGTGCGGCCGCACGGGCGCTGAGCCCCCGGCCGCGACGGGCCAACGGTTTCCGGACCGGCGCGCCGCCGGGGAGGCCGCGGAACTGACGCGGGACTACCGGGCGGCGCTCCGGCGATACGACCCGAACATCCCGTACGACGACCCGCTCGTCTACGAGGTGGCCGAGGGGCCGCCGCGGGCGGCCACCGAGGCGTCGGACGACTACGCCCGCTACAGCGCGTTCTGCCACGACACCGCGGGCGCGCTGTTCGAGTCGCTGTCGGAACTCGGCTACAGAGAGGCCGAGACCGCCGCGATGGAGACGTACCTCACGCTGGCCGAGGTCGTCGGCGACCGCGACGACTTCTGTCTGACGCTGGTGTGGAGCCTGATGAGCGAACTGGACGTCCGCCTCTCGGCGGCCGAGCGGCGGGCGGTCGTCGAGGCGGCCGCGGACCTGTTTTCACCGACCGCGACGCCGAACCCCGTGGACGCGACGCTCCGACAGCTCGAAGCCGTCGGCTTCGTCGAGGGCTTTTCGGTGCGTCCGATTCCCGACGCCGAGGCGGCCGGCACGCGCGATGTCGACGCCGGGCCCGACGTTCGGACTGACGCCCGAAAGGACGCCCGGACCGACGGCGACGACAGCTCTCGGACGTGGGAACTCACCTTCGGCGACTACGCGCTCGCGGAGCGCACCGGCCGGATTCCGACGCTTCCGATTTCCGTGGCCCTCCTCCGCCGGACGCCGGAGCGAACCGTGCGCTTTCTCGACGGCGAGGCGCTCTCCAACGGCCGCTGGCGGCTCCGGCTCCGGATGTCGCCGAACGGCGAAGGCGGGCGAGAGCGCGGCCCAGCGGGGCTCGTCAGCGTCGAGGCAATCGAGAACCGCTGGCTCAACGACCCGAGCGCGTCGCTGGGCCGGTAGCGCACCCGGGTCGCCGAGCGCGAGACACGCGGGACTCGGCAGAGTTCGGCGACATCCGTACGGTTTTACTCGCCGCTGAGCTATCGCACGACATGACCGAGACGACTCCACGAGACGCGCTCGTCGTCGGCGGCGGCGTCGCCGGCCTCACCGCCGCGACGTTCCTCGCGCGCGCCGACCTCGACACCTTCGTCGTCAACGAGGACGAACCAATCGTTCGCCGGAACGCCCACCTCGAAAACGTCCCCGGCTTCCCGGCGGGGGTCAACAGTCGGCTCTTTACCGACCTCCTCTCCGAACAGGCCGACCGGAGCGGCGCGGACCGACTGGCGGGCCGCGTGACCGACCTCGACGTGGTCGGCGACGACGACGAGCCGCTGTTCCGCGCGACCGTCGAGACCGACGACGGCGAGGAGCGTATCGAGGCGTCGCGGGTCGTCGCGGCGTCGTGGTCCGACGCGTCGTACCTCGAAGACACGGGCGTCGACCTCCGCGCCGCCGGGTCGAAGACGTATGTCGGCGTGGACGACCTCGGGCGGACCGCCGTCCCCGGCATCTACGCCGCGGGGCGACTGACCGAGATTTACCATCAGGCGGTCGTCGCCGCCGGCGACGCCGCGGAGACGGCCATCACGCTCGTCCACGACTCGGGGACGGCGTTCTACAACGACTGGGTCGCGCCGACCGGCTACTTCACCGACCGCGGCCGCGAGGTGCCACCGGCCTGCGAGGAGATAGACGCCGACGAGCGCGACCGCCGCGAGAACGAGTCCCGCGAGGTCATGCGCGAGTTCTTCGCCGAGCCGCACGACGAACCCCAGCGCACCCACCCGAGCCTCGTCGACGACGAACTCGGGCGACTCGACGAGTAACCGACCCGACCACACCGCGGGCGGGCCACCTCGTGGTCCTGCGCTCGCCCGCGGACGCGAATCCTTTTAGCGGGTAGCGGGCGCAGAGGCGAGTGAATGCTCGAAGGAGTGAACGTCGCGCTCGGGGTGACGGGAAGTATCGCGGCCGTGAAAGTCGTCGAGTTGGCGCACGAACTCCGCCGCCGGGGCGCGTCGGTCCGCGCGGTGATGACCGACGCCGCGACGGGAATCATCCACCCGTGGGCGGTCGAGTTCGCCACCGACGACGACGTGGTGACCGAGATTACCGGCCGCGTCGAACACGTCGAACTCTGCGGCCGCGACGGCTGGGCAGACGTGTTCCTCGTCGCGCCCGCGACCGCCAACACGGTCGGCAAGATAGCCGCCGCCATCGACGACTCCCCGGTGACGACCACCGCGACCACCGCCCTCGGCGCGGGCGTCCCGGTCGTCGTCGCGCCCGCGATGCACGAACCCATGTACGACCATCCCGGCGTCCTCGACGCCATCGAGCGGGTGCGGTCGTGGGGCGTCGAGTTCGTCGACCCGCGAATCGAGGAGGGGAAGGCGAAACTCGCCACCGAGGAGGCCATCGTCACCGGCGTGGCGAAAGCGACGACCGAACAGACCCTCGCCGGGAAGTCGGTCGTCGTCACCGCCGGCGCGACGACCGAGTCAATCGACCCCATCCGCACCCTCTCGAACCGTGCCTCCGGTCGCACGGGCCGCGCCGTCGCCCGCGCGCTCGCCGTCCGCGGCGCGGACGTGACGCTCGTCCACGACGGCGACGACGTGCACTACGCCGACGTGCTCGCCGTCGAGTCGGCCGCCGAGATGCTTTCGGCCGTCGAGGCCGCGGTCGACGCCGGCGCCGACGCGCTCGTCTCCGCGGCCGCAATCTCCGATTTCACCGTCGAGGCGGCCGACGAGAAGATTCGCTCCGGCGAGGCGCGCACGCTCGACCTCGAACCCGCGCCGAAGCTCATCGACGCGGTCCGCGAGTCGCACCCGGACCTCACCATCGTCGGCTTCAAGGCCGAGACGACCGGCGACGACGAGGCGATGGTCGGCGAGGCCCGCCGCATCATGGACCGCGTCGGCCTCGCCTTTGTCGTCGCCAACGACGCCTCCGTGATGGGCGCGGACGAGACCCGCGCGCTCGTCGTCCGCGCCGACGAGACCAGCGAGTACGTCGGGTCGAAAGACGGACTCGGCGCTCGCGTCGCTGTCGAACTGGCCGGCGAGTTCGAAAAATAGCCCCTCGGTGGGTCGTCAGTCGTCGCCGTTCGCGGCGTCGGCGTCGGTGCCGTCCGCGGTGTCGGCGTCGCCCGACGCGACCTGTTTCGGCCACGTGACCCCGTCGAGGAACGGGACGCCCATGCGCTGGGCGGCCTGCGAAATCATGTGCGCGCCCGTCGGCGCGGTGAGGAACAGGAACAACACCGTGACGAGCGCCATCAGTCCGTCGCCGTGGGGCAGGTAGTACACCGTCGCGGCGAGCGCGATAGAGGCCGCCCCCAGCGTGGTCGCCTTCGAGGTGGCGTGCATCCGGTTGTAGACGTTGGGGAACCGGAGCAGGCCGATGGTCCCGACGACGAGGAAGAAACTCCCCAAGAGCGTCAGGAGGATGACGAGCGCCGCGCGAACGGGACCGGCCGTCGCGGCGGCCGCGGTCTCTGCGGCGGTCATTCGATGATGTCCCCCTCCGTGACGTACCGAGCCACGGTAATCGTGCTGATGAAGCCGATGATGGCGAGCACGAGGCTCACGCCGACGAAGTAGCCCTGTTGGCTCCAGATGGCGTACAGCGCCGCGATGGCGACGACGTTCGTCCCGATGGTGTCGAGCGCGACGACGCGGTCGGGCACCGTCGGCCCGCGGATGACGCGGTAGCTCACGAGGAGCGTCAGCCCCGCGGCGAGCGCGAGGCCGGCGAAGAGGATGGTGTCCATCCACGCGAGGTACGCGGGCTCAGCCATGTTGCTCACCTCCCGGCGCGGCGGCGGGCGCGTCGCCGCCGTCCGCGGGGGCCCCCTCGACTTGCGGCGCGGGGTCGCCCGGTTTCAGTTCCTCGTCGAAGATGACGAGCGCGTAGTCCTCCCAGCGGCGGATGGGTTCGAGGATGCCGTCGGGGTCGCTCCCGTCGATGCTGTGCACGTACAGCGAGTTGGTTTCGTCGTTGTAGTCCATGGTCAGCGTCCCCGGAGTGAGGGTGATACTGTTCGCGATAGTCGTGATGGCGAGCGGCGTCCGCACGCGGAGCGGCACCTCGACCACGGCGGGGTCGATTGGCATCGACGGCGACAGCGTCCGCACCGCCACGTCGACGTTGGCCGTGAGGAGTTCCCAGAGGAACGTCGCGAGGTACAGCGCCGCGTAGGGCGCGACGCGGAGGCTCCGCGCGATGGGCGCTTCGTCGCCGTAGAACCGCCGGAAGAAGAAGGCGATGCCCATCCCGACGCCGAGGCCGATGACGAACTCCTCCAGCAGGCGCTGGGGAGTCAGTTCGACGCCCCGGACGAACAGCCAGAGGACGGCCATGACGAGCCCCGAGACCGGCCAGCGGCGGCTCATCAGTGGCCACCCCCGCCGGATTCGAGGCCGACGCCCGGACCGTGCATCACGGCGTCGACGTAGCCGTTCGTGTCGACGGCGGCGTGGGCCGCGGCGTCCGCGGCACCGAACAGCGCCTCGAAGCCGATACCGAAGCCGATGGCGGCGACGGCGAGCGCGACGACGACGGTCACCTGCGCGGTGAGTTCGAGCCGTTTGAGGCCGTCGTCACCGCCGTCGGTCATCGCCACGTCGCCCGTGCCGACGGCCCAGCGCTCGGGGAGCGCGGCGTCGACGAGGTCGCTCGGGCGACCCCAGAACACCGCGTTCCACGCGCGGGTGTAGTAGGCGATAGTCAAGATAGCGCCGGCGAGCGCGACAGCGAGCGCGAGTCCCGCGCCGGCCGCGCCCGCGGCGAACGCCTCCGCGGCCGCCTGGAAGACGAGGTACTTCCCGAAGAAGCCCGAAAGCGGCGGGACGCCGATGAGCGTCAGCGCGCCGAGCAGGAAGCCCGCCGCGAGCACCGGCGCTCTGTCGGCGAGGCCGCCGAGGTCGGAGAGCCGGTCGCTACCGACGGCGTCTTTGAGCGTGCCGCTCGCGAGGAAAAGCAGGCTCTTGGCGATGCCGTGGTTGAACGCGTAGACCAGCGCGGCGGTCACGCCGAGCGCCCGAACCGCCTCGGACGGCGCGGTCGCGGCCACCGCCAGCGGGAGGACGATAAAGCCCACCTGACTGATAGAAGAGTACGCGAGGATGCCGTCCACGTCGTCGCGGCCGACGGCACCGATGCCGCCGAGGACGATGCTGACCGCGGCCATGGCGAACATGACCGGGCCGAAGAAGCCGAGGAACGAGTCCCCGGTGATGCCGAGGAAGCCGATGTCGATGGACGCCGCGGCGAAGACGGTGAAGTAGAGCCGAACGATGGCGTAGACCCCGACCTTCTTCACGACGCCGGCGAGCATCGCGGTCACCGGCGACGGCGCGGCGCGGTAGGCCGCGGGCACCCAGAACTGGAAGGGCGCGAGGCCGGCCTTCAGCGCGAACACCGAGAACAGCACCGCCGACAGGCCGAGCGTCGGCAGGAGTGCGATGTCGTAGGCGGCCGGTTCGGCCAGTCGCCGGGCGATGTCGGCCATGTTGAGCGTCCCGGTCGTGCTGTAGAGACCGCCGATGGCGACGAGCATCACCGCGCTCCCGATGAGGTTGAGCACGACGTAGTTGAGCGCCGCGCGGGTGTGCTCGCGGCCGGAGTAAAACAGCACGAGGATGTAGCTCGACATGAGCATCACCTCGAACCAGACGAACAGGTTGAAGATGTCGCCGGTGAGGAACGAGCCGGTGACGCCGACCACCATGAAGTGGAACAGCGTGTGATAGCTGAGGCGCTGGCCGAACGAGCCGACCGACGCGACGGAGTAGCCGAGCGTCAGGAGCGACACGAAGCCGGTGAGCGCCAGCATGAACACCGACAGGGCGTCGGCGACGAGCGTGATGCCGAACGGCGCGGCCCAGTTGGACACCTGATAGACGAGCGTGGTCGACTCGCCGCCGAGCGGCAGGATCACGGCGTCGAACAGGGCGGCGACGGCGACGAGGTAGGCGACGCCGCCGAGCAGGCTGACCGTCCGTTGGAGTATGTCGCTCGGGCGCGTGAGAAGCGTCAAGATCGCCGTCACGAGCGCCACGAGGAGCGGTGCGATGACGAGCGTGCTCATCTGCTCCCTCCGAGTTCGTACATGTCGATCGTTCCGTGTTCCTCGTACACCCGGTAGGTCAAGACGAGCGCGAGCGCGGTCGTCCCGAAGCCGATGACGATGGCGGTGAGGACGAGCGCCTGCACGATGGGGTCCGAGGGTGCGGGACCGCTCGCGCCGTGGCCCGAGAGGATGGGCGCGAGCCCGTCGAACCCACCCATGGTGACGAGGTAGACGTTGGCCGATTGGCTGATGATGCTGATACCCCAGACGACGCGAACCACGTCGCGCCGGAGCACGAGGTACGTGCCGATGCTGAACAGGACGCCGAGCGTGGCGGCGAGGAAGAACTGAATCATTCGTTACCGACCTCCGCGACGATGGTGAGCAGGCCGCCGACGACGGCGAAGAAGACGCCGAGGTCGAAGGCGAACGCGCTTGCGACCTCGAGTTCGCCGTAGAGGGGCAGGTGCTCCAAGAAGAGCACGCCCTGGGTCAGGAACGGCGCGCCGAACGCGAGCGGGGCGAGGCTGGACGCCACGGCGATTGCGAGGCCGAGCGAGGCCATCCAGCGGTAGGTCTCGACGAGCCGGTGTCGCTCCGAGCCGTCGGGTTTGATGGCGAGAATCTCGCGCTGGATGAACTCCAGCCCGAAGATGATGTAGACGAGCGCGAAGGCGGCGGCCGCGAGGACGGCCCCGATGAAGCCGCCGCCGGGGAGGTTGTGCCCGCGGAACAACAGCGCGATGGCCGTCACCAGGATGATGGGGACGACGATGCGCGCGACGGTCCGCGAGATGACGGTCGTCCGGCCGGACGAGCCGTTCATTGGGTCTCACCCCGCGTTCGCATGCGAATCAGCGTCAGGATGGCGATCGACGCCATCACGACGACCGAAATCTCGCCCATGGTGTCGATTCCACGGAAGTCGACGAGGATGACGTTGACGACGTTCGACCCGCCGCCGTAGTCCGCGAAAAAGGGCCCGTGTTCCGCCGGAACGCCCGCCCGCGCCACGATGAACTCCCGGAGGAGCGGGTCGGGCGAGGCGTTCGTCGACAGCAACACGGTGAGGAACACCGTGCCGCCGACGGCGAGCGATAGCAGGCCGTCGCGGACGGAGACGAGTCGGTCCGGCGCGTCGCCGTAGAACGCCGGCAGGCGGTCCAAGACGAGCAGGAAGATGACCAACACCAGCGTCTCGACGACCAACTGGGTCAGCGCGAGGTCGGGCGCGTCCGCGAGGATGTAGAAGATGGCGACCATGAAGCCGACGATAGACAGCGTCAGGACGCCGGCCACGTGCGACGGCGCGATGTCGACCGCGAACGCGGCGACGAGCGCGACGAGGAGCACGAGCACGATGGGTATCGACACGCTGAGTCCGTCGAAGCCGGGGAGAGAGACGCCGGCGGCCGCGTAGCCGCCGAGCGCGAGCGCGACGAAGCCGAAGAGGCCCCACGTCGTGTAGGTGCGCAGGAGGCCGGTCTGAATCTTCGGCGTGACGGCGACGCTCGTCGTCGTCAGCCCCTCGACGAAGTTATCGTACCACCAGTTCGCGCGGACGGGGCCGCGCAGGACCGCGTTGATGGCGTCGTGGATGCGGTCGTAGAACGGGAAGGCGGCCGCGCCGACGACGATGGTGACGATACTCATAATCACGTACGGGGTCAGTTCGGTCGGGAAGTGGACCGAAAACGAGTGCGCCTCGCCGGGGACGACGCTCCCGTACACGTCGCCGATGAGCCCCTCGATGAAGAGGTTCGGCTGGGCGGAGATGGCGAGGACGAGCGCGCCGAGAATCGCCGGCGGAACGAGCATGGCCACCGGCGGGCGGTGGACGTGGCCCAGTCCGTCGGGTTCGTCGCCGAAGAACAGCGAGGCGAACTTGATGGAGTAGAGGAACGTGAAGACGCTCCCGAACACCGCGACGACCGGGAAGACCCACGCGACGCCGCCCATGTGCTCGGCGGCGTAGTACGTCGACTCGAACAGCAGTTCCTTCGAGTAGAAGCCGTTGAACGGCGGGAAGCCGGCCATCGACAGCGACGCGACGGCCGCGATGACGGCCGTCACGGGCAGGTGTTTTCTGAGCCCGCCGAGACGGTCTATCTTCCGCGTCCCGGCCTCGTGGGCGATGATGCCCGCGACCATGAACAGCGCGGCCTTGAAGCTCGCGTGGTTCAGGATGTGGAACGCGCCGGCCTCCGCGCCGTAGCTGTTGGCGAAGCCGAAGGCGGCGATGATGAGGCCGAGGTGCGAGGCCGTCGAGTACGCGAGCAGTTCCTTGATGTCGGTCGCGCTCACCGCGAGCATGGCCGCGACGGTCATCGTCAGCAGGCCGAGCACGGCGAAGACGAGCGTCCACTCGCCGAGGACCGCCGCGTCCTCGGGGAGGAAAAGCGGGCGGAACCGGCCGACGAGGTAGACGCCGGCTTTGACCATCGTCGCGGAGTGGAGGAACGCCGAGACCGGCGTCGGAGCCTCCATCGCGTTGGGAAGCCACACGTGGAACGGGACCTGCGCGGACTTCGTCGCCGCGCCGAGACCGACGAGGACGAGCACGGGGACGAGCAGGCCGGAGGCCGTCAGGACCTCGCGAATCGCGTCCGCGTGTTCGACCAAAAGCGGGATGCTGTAGGTCGTCCCCTCGATGGCCGTCGTCTGGCCGGACGCCCAGACGAGAAGCAGGAAGCCGACCAGCATGAACAGGCCGCCGGAGACGGTGATGAGCATCGACTTCCGGGCGGCGTACTGGGACGCTTCCTCGCCGGTGTAGTGGCCGATGAGGATGAACGACGAGAGGCTCGTCAGCTCCCAGAAGACGAACAGGGCGACGAGGTCGCCCGCGAGGGCGACGCCGAGCATCGAGCCCATGAACGCCAACAGGGTCGCGTAGTATTTCGCCTGGCCCGGTTCGCCGTGCATGTATCCTCCAGAGTACGTGAGGATGAGCACGCCGACCCCGCTGGCGAGGAAGGCGATGAGAAGCGCCAACCCGTCTACGTGAAACGCCAGCGAGACTCCGAGCGAGGGAATCCAATCGAACGACACGGTTCCGTGCGCCCCCGCGAGATACTGGTCCGTCACGAGGCCGAGCGTGACCAGCGCGACGGCGGCCGCGAAGTACGCCGTGCGCTCACCCAAGATCCGGTAGACTACCGGGGTGAACGCCGCGGCGAGAAACGGCAAGAAGACGACCGCGAGGACGACTTCCGGTGTGGGTTGCACGGGGGAAATTGCGGGAAGCGCCGACTTAGGTGTTGTCAAACCCGTTGGCTATTCGGCACCGAAATGTGACGGTCGGTCGATTTCTTCGGCGTTTTTCTGAGCTTCATGATTTCCATGGGAGGGCGAAATTTATATCCTCAGACGACCATACTACGTCTTAGAGTACATTCAGCCGTTCGAGAATATTTGTCGCGCCGGCGGGTGATTCGTCCGCGCGCGACTTGGTCGGCGCTGTGCTCACGCGTCGCGGCGGTCGTCTCACCGACGAACGTCGCGACTCCACCGCGTCGTCTGTGAGGGAGGCGGTCCCGCTGTCAGCCGTCTTCGTCCGCACGCGAGGTGTCCAATTGTCATAGTGTTACTGGAGTCCCCCGATTCGGCCCTCTGGTACCCCGCTTGCCCGCGCTGAAGGCGGTCACTGCCGCAGGGGCGCAACTACTTTATACGCTCATTCGGAGGCTTTCATCAGAGATGGACGGACGTGCGTCGAGCGACGAACTCCTCGATATACTGGGAGACACCGAGTCCAGGGCACTGCTCGTGGCGCTCCGCCGTGAGTCCCGCACTGCCAAGGAGCTCGGTGAGACGCTCGACCTCTCGCTTCCGACCGTGTACCGGCGGCTCGACCGGCTGTGCGAGTGCGGGCTCGTCAGTTCGGCGACCGAGGTCCGCGACGACGGCACGCACCGCCGCCGCTACGACTGCGACTTCGACGAGACGGTCGTCTCGCTTTCCACCGAGGGGTTCCGGACCGAGGTCCGCTCGACCCCCACGTTATCGAGCGAGCGAGCCGAGACCGGAACCGACTGACGACCGACCGTCCGCGTCCGTGGCTGTCGCGTCCGTTGCGGCCTGTCGAGCCTCGCTTCGCTGTCGTGTCTCTCAGCGTATCGGGTGCTAAACGGCGTCTCACCCGGACTGAGAACCGGTTTTTCAGCGAGAGAAACTACACCTCTACATTTATAGCGACAACTGACAATCTGAGATTCATGATACGTCCAGGCGCGCGCTCCGGGCAGGGAGACGCGCAGCGTCAGGGCAGGGGGGGAAACGAATGATAATCGACCCGTCACGGATGGCATCCGTCAACGGACCGGGACCAGACAGCGAAGTCGCGATGGACGCGCTCTGGGGGACTGCGAAGGGGGCAGTCTCGCTGGTCGCCGTCTACGGTGCGACGGCGTTCGACCTGTTCCACGTCGGCGAGACCGTCCGAGAGGACTTTCGGAGCCGAGACGAACTCGTGGCGCACCTGAGTTCGCTCGCCGAGGAGACTCGGCGCGAGTTCATGGAACGCGGGCTGTTCTCCGGGCTGAGCCCGGTGCAAAACAGCGTCGAGTACCGCTTCGAGGAACGCGACGGTTACGGCGTGTTGCAGGTCTACTGCGGCGGCCGCGGCATGTTGCTTTTCGTCGAACCCGACGAGAACGTCGAGCCGCTCGTGAAGACCGCGTCACAGCTTCTCGGCGGGATGTAACCGCCGCTCCGGAGCGCCGCGCTCCGGACCGAGAATCAGGGTCGGACCGAGAGCGGTCGCGCTCGTCGCCGTCCCCTCCACGAGAGGCGATACCGCACGGCGTGGGTCAGCGTGTCCGAGAGCCTTCGAACCGCCACATTTTATGCCTAACCGGGGAAACGAGCGCCATGGACCAGTTGCGGCAGTCCCTTCTCGACGCGCCGATCATCGAAAAAGGAGACTACGAGTACTTCGTTCATCCCATCAGCGACGGCGTTCCGATGCTGAAGCCGGGGCTCCTCCGCGAGATCGTCATCAAGATAATCCGCAAGGCGAACCTCGAAAACGTCGACAAAATCGTCACGCCCGCGGCGATGGGCATCCACATCTCGACGGCCGTCTCGCTGATGACGGACATCCCGCTCGTCGTCATCCGCAAGCGCGAGTACGGCCTCGACGGCGAGGTGTCGCTCCACCAGCAGACGGGCTACTCCGAGGGCGACATGTTCATCAACGACGTCAACGAGGGCGACCGCGTGCTCGTCCTCGACGACGTGCTCTCGACCGGCGGCACGATGAAGGCCGTTCTCGACGCCCTCGACCACATCGGCGCGGACGTCGTCGACACCGTCGCCATCATCAAGAAGGCCGGTCCGAACGAGCTCGACGACTCCGAACACCACGTCAAGACGCTCATCAACGTGACCGTCGAAGACGGTGAAGTCGTCATCGTCGACGAGCACGGCGACGACTGACCCGACACGACACCGACGCGGCCGCGGCGTCACAGCCGCGTCGCCTTCTCTCGCGGATTTCCGCCTCCGCGGGGCCTTTTTGTGACCGGTCCGTACCCGGGAGCGATGACATCGGCGCTTTTCATCGTCAGCGAAGACGGTTACTGGGGCGAAGAGTGCATCGAGCCGCTTACGAGCTTGACCGACGCCGGCGTCGACGTGACCGTTGCGACGCCGACCGGCGGCGCGCCGGTCGTCGACGAGCGCTCTGTCGACCCCGAGGAGGTCGGCGAGGAACTCGCCGAGCGCGTCGTCGAGGTCCACGAGAACGACGAGCGACTGCAGAATCCGGTGCCGATTGCACGGGTCGACGCCGACGAGTACGACGCCGTGGTGTTCCCCGGCGGCCACGGGACCGCGTGGGACGTCAATCAGGACCGACACGCCCGGCAGGCGCTCCTGCAGGCGGTCGCCGGCGACGACTCGAAGGCGCTCGTCGTCTGCCACGCGGTCGGCATCCTCGGGTTCACCCGCGAGGCCGACGGCTCGTTCCTCGTCGAGGGCCGCGAGGTCACCGGCTTCCCCAACGAGTGGGAAGAGGGCATCGTCGACGACGACGACCTGATGCCGGACGGCCGGAAGCTTCCCTACTGGGTCGAAGACGAGGTGAAGGCCGCCGGCGGCGTCTGGGACGCCGAACTCGACAGCGACACCAGCGTCACCGTCGACGGCGACCTCATCACCGCGCGCGGCCCCGGCTCGTCGGCCGCGGCGGCCCAGACGCTCTTGGACGAACTGTAAGACGCGAACTAGTCGGTCCCATCGGGGCGGCATCCCCGCGCAGGAGAACGTTTTTTCGTCGGTCGGTCGTCCGAACTGGTGTGGAACTCGCAACGCTCTCGCTCGAACCCGGTGAACGGTTGAGCGGGTCAGAGCTCAACTCGCGGTTCGACCGCGGAATGACGGGACGGGGCATCGAAATCTGTTACGACGACGACGACCAACGATATCTCCGTCTCTTTTCGAGCGACACCGGGCCGTACGGCGACGACGTGACCGGCGGCGAGTTCACGTACATCGGAGAGGGACGGACCGGTGACCAGACGCTCACCGGCGGAAACAAGTTTCTCGCGCGGGCGAAACACCACCCGTTACCGATATTCTTCTTCCACCGAAAATCGGGTGAAGCCGACTGGGTGTACCAAGGTCAAGTCGAAGTCGTCGATTACGCGTGCGGCCCGTTCGAAGGCGACGACAGGGACGTCTATCGATTCGTGCTCCGCCGCCGTCACGAAACGCGGGAGCGAGTCGATGAGGAGGAAGCCGCGACAGACCTCGCGCCCGCGGAACGCACCGAGACGACGCGGAGCCGAATCATTCGGAACACGGCGCTCGCGACCGAGTTGAAAGCGCGGTACTCCCACACGTGCCAAGTCTGTGGAGAGCGCCGTCGTCGGGGGGTTCACGACGGGTACGCCGAAGCGCATCATCTCAGACCGCTCGGTCGACCTCACGACGGTCCGGACGTCGAGGCGAACCTCCTCGTCCTCTGTCCCGACCACCACGCGGACTTCGACTACGGCATGATTGCGGTCGACCCCGAGACGCACACCATCTCCCACGCCTACGAGCGCGAGTTAGACGGCGATTCGCTCTCTGTCCGCGAGGACCACGACCTCGGTTCCGCGTTTCTCGACTACCACAACCGAACCATCGCGTCGTTTTGACCGGTCTCGTTATTCGATTTTGAACACGGCCTCTTCGATGCCCTCGCTTCGGCACTCCGGACACCGCGAGGGGTAGTTCACGGGGTCGTCGAAGGCGTTGAACCCGCAGTGTTTGCACTCCGGCGGCGCGACGAGGAACTGCTCGCCTTCTTCCCCGTGGACCGTTCGGGCGACGTGTTGGAGGTGGCCGTACACCGACGACACCGAGACGCCGACGCTCGCCGAGAGTTCGGAGGCCGTCGCGGGGTCGTCGCGGAGGGCGTCGGCGATGCGCTGGCGGGCCGTCGTGTCGGACTCCCGGGCTGTCATATCGCTGGGTTGGGAGCCGAAGGGAAAATCCCTTGCGCCGCCGCCCGCCCAGAAATGTCAGCAATATAGAGAGGATGCAAAAAGGCCTTGTCCACGTGGCGGGATTTGAGGATATGAAGGCTGTCGTCCTTGCCGGTGGGTACGCGACGCGTCTGTGGCCGATTACCAAACACCGACCCAAGATGTTCTTGCCGGTCGGTGACCAGACGGTCATCGACACCATCTTCGAAGACCTGGAGGCCGACGACCGGGTCTCCGAGGTGTTCGTGAGCACGAACGAGCGCTTCGCCGACGCGTTCGAGGAGTACATCGACGAGTCGCCGTTCGAAAAACCGACGCTGTCGGTCGAAGACACGAGCGAAGAAGACGAGAAGTTCGGCGTCGTCGGCGCGCTCGCCCAACTCATCGACCGCGAGGAGGTCGACGAGGACCTCGTCGTCATCGCGGGCGACAACCTCATCAGCTTCGACGTGGCCGACTTCGTGGACTTCTTCTACGAGAAGAACGCGCCGTGTCTCGCCGCCTACGACGTGGGCGACAAAGAGCTCGCGAAGGCCTACGGCCTCGTCGAACTTGACGGCGACCGCGTCATCAACTTCCAGGAGAAGCCCGAAGACCCCAAGAGCACGCTCGTCTCCATCGCCTGCTACGCCATCCCGGCGGGCGACCTCCCCAAGTTCGACGAGTATCTCTCCGGCGACAACAACCCCGACGAGCCCGGCTGGTTCATGCAGTGGCTCCAGCAGAACGGCGACCTGTTCGCCTACACGTTCGACGAGGCGTGGTTCGACATCGGGACGCCCCAGAGCTACCTCGACGCCGTGGCGTGGTACCTCGGCGGCGAGAACTACATCCACGAGTCGGCGACGCTCACGAACACGGAGGTCGGAACCAACGTCCACGTCATGGCCGACGCGGTGGTCGAAGACTCCGTCCTCGAAGAGTCCGTGGTGTTCCCCGGGGCGGTCATCCGAAACGCGGAGCTCAAAAGCTCCATCGTCGACGAGGAGACCCACATCGATAGCCTCGACCTCTCGAACGCCCTCATCGGGGCGCACTCGCGGTTGACGAACGGGCAGTAACGCGGTCGCGCGGTTTCGTATTTCTTAGCCGAGGTACGCGTCGGTGATGCGGAGCCTGCCGTGGGTCCCCTCCCACTCCGTCTCGTACTCCAGTTCGATGGGTCGGTCCATGTGCGGGCCGTCGGTGACGAGCGTCTCGAACTCGCCGCCCTCGCCGAGGATGTGGACGCCGTACCGCTCGTTGAGCGCCTCCAGTTCGTCGAGCGCGTCGGCGTCGAGCGTCCGGCCGAGCCACGACTCGTCGAGGCCGTGGGCCGCGACCTGAATGATGGTGATTTCGAAGCCCGCCGCGAGCATGGCGTCGCCGAGTTCGCGGGGGTCTTCCTGCCACAGCGGGGCGAACAGGTCGATTCCGAGGCGGTCGCACATCGCCTGAATCCGGTCGGTCTGGAACTCGCTTTCGATGGCCCCGGCGGTGACGCCCGCGAGGTCGATGTCGGACTGGAGGTCCGACAGCGCCGCTTCGAGGGGTTCGAGCTCGGCGTCGCCCTGCGCGCCGGAGTCGGCGGCGTCGGTCGCTTCGAGGTCGCCGGGGTGGACCTCCACGAGCTCGATGCCGGTGCTCTCGGCGGCGAGCGCGGCGAGGTCCGTCGCCGGCACGTGGTACATGTACGAGTCGTCGCTGGGGTGGACGGTCAGGAGGCGGGTGACGTTCAACCCCTCTTCGAGCGCGCGGTAGAGCGCCCACGAGGAGTCCTTTCCGCCGGAGAAGAGGCTGACCCACTCGGCTGTCATGGAGGCGATAACGTGTTGGAGGAGTTAGGCGCTACGGTGTTCGCGCGGCGGCCCCGCGTCTGCGTGACTCGCGTGAGACTACATATACCCCAAATCGCGGAGCCGACCCATCAGGTCCTCTTTGTCCTGCGCGCGCCCCTCGCGTTCCGCGCTCGCGCCGAGGTCCTGCACCCACGCGGGGCGGTCGTCGGACTTCGCCGAGCCGGATTCGGTGCCGAGCGAGCGGTAGCCCTCGAAGTACTTCGGCGAGACGGGGAGGTCGGCGGGTTCGACACCGTCGGGAAGGTCGTCGATGGACGCGGGGACGTGACCGGCGGGGTAGCCCTCGACCGAGTCGGGGACGATGCACTCCCAGAACGCCGCCCACACGTCGGCTTCTTCGAACTGGAGGATGGAGTGGACGCGGTCGTGCGGCGGGTATTTCTCGGAATCGTGGCGGGGGCTGAAGAACGTCTCGTCGGCGCGAGACTCCTGTTCGTCCCAGCGGACGCCCGAGAAGACGCCGTCGAAACCGCGGTCTTCGAGGGTGTCGTTGAGCGCGACGGTCTTCAGCAAGTGGTTGCCCTCGAAGCTGTCGGCGTCGAGGACGACAGTCTCGCCCTCGTAGCCGAGGCGGGCGAGTTCGCGTCGGGTGTCGTCGCCGAGGTTCGAGACGGGAATCTCGTCGCCGGGTGACGCGCCGAGACGTGCGATGTCCCCGTTGCGGGCGACGACGAGGTCGAGGCCCCAGCGGTCGGCCCACTCGCGGACGAACGCCTCGGTCTCGTCGAAGTGCTCGAAGTGGTCGATGAAGACGACCGGCGG
The DNA here is from genome assembly GCF_014635105.1 of Haloferax sulfurifontis. Classification (NCBI taxonomy): domain Archaea; kingdom Methanobacteriati; phylum Methanobacteriota; class Halobacteria; order Halobacteriales; family Haloferacaceae; genus Haloferax; species Haloferax sulfurifontis. The sequence goes on along the minus strand of NZ_BMCI01000004.1, from coordinate 9,769 downwards.
CACGGCGACGCCGGTGTCGTCGGCGACCTCGCGGACGACGTAGAGGACGAGCGTGGAGTCCTTCCCGCCGGTCCACATGACGGCCGGGCGCTCGTACTGTTCGAGCGCGGTCGCGGTCACCGCGGCCGCCTTCTCGAGTTTGTCCGCCAGCGTCGGGTAGTCCGCGGCGGTCTCCTCGCGGCCGTCGTCGTAGTCGACGTGGAGGTAGTCGGGAAACGAGAGGCTCATACGACAGGTGTCGCTCGCAGAGCATATCGCTGTTTCCGCTGTGGGACGGTCGCAGTCGCTCTCGAAGCGGGGCCGCGAAAAAGTGACCGCGTGGCGACGTTCGCGTTAGATATCGACCGTCGTCACATGTAGCCGAGGTCGCGCAGGCGCTCCATCAGGTCCTCTTTGTCCTGGGCGCGGCCCGCGCGCTCGGTCGTGTTCTCCATGTCCTGTAGCCACGCCGGTTCCTCGGCGGACTTGTCGGTCGAAACCTCGCTTCCGAGGCTCCGGAAGCCGGCGAAGTACTTCGGCGAGACGGGCACGTCCTCCTGCGTGACGCCCTCGGGGAGGTCGGTGTCGCTCGTCGGGACGTAGCCGTCTTCGGGGTAGTTCTCGACGGTGTCCGGGACCGCGAAGTACCAGAAGGCGTCCCAGACGGCGCTCTCCTCGAACTGGAGGATGGGTTGAATGCGGTCGTGCGGGGGGTAGATGTCGGGGTCGTGACGGGGGCTGAAGAACGTCTCGTCGGCGCGGGCCTCCTGTTCGTCCCAGCGGACGCCGGAGATGACGCCGTCGATGTCGTACTCCTCGAGGGTGTCGTTGAGCGCGACGGTCTTCAGCAGGTGGTTGCCGACGTAGGTGTCGAGCAGGAAGGGGAACGTGTCCTCCTCGTACTCGAGGATGTTGCGGATGTGGTGCTGGTTGTGCTCGGAGAGTTCGGAAACCGGGATGTCGTCGCCGGGTTCGAGGCCGTTCTCGTCGACGTACGCGCCGACGTCCTCGTTGCGCGCCCAGATGACGTCGAGGTCCCACTCGTCGGCCCAGTGCTCGACGAAGTCCATGATCTCGTCGAAGTGCTGGTAGTGGTCGATGAAGACCGCCGGCGGGACGTCGAGGTCGTAGCGCTCCGCGACCTCCTTGATGAAGTAGAGCGTGAGCGTCGAGTCCTTGCCGCCGGTCCACATCACGGCGGGGTTCTCGTACTGTTCGAGGCCCTGCTTCGTGACCTCGATGGCCTTCTCGATTTTGTCCTCGATACTCGGGTAGTCCTCCGGCGTCTCTCCCTCGCCGTCGGTGTAGTCGACGTCGAGGTAATCCGGGAAGGCTTCGGCTTCCGACATGGTGTGTAATTACATCTAATTAGGCAGTGTAAATGCTTTTTGCCCGAGAAGTCGCGTGCGTCGTGATACCGCCGAACACGATTTGGGCCGCTGGCTCACGTAATTCGGCGGTGACGAGATGGGGAGATACGACGCGGTTAGGAGATGAACTTGTTGTCGCGCCAGTTGATTCCGCTGTCCGAGGAACCGTTCTGCTGTGGGTTCTCGACGACTTCGACGGAGGCGGCACGCACCTCGCCCTCGACGATGCGCGTCGCCTGCAGTTCGTCGCTCTCCTCGGTGATTGCGGTCAGCGTTCCCTTCTCCGAGAGCATCGCGATCTCCCGGAGGACGAGGAACATCGGGTACTGGAGCGCCGTGTTCTGGAGCACGGTTTCGAGGTCGCCTTTGAAGCAGGCGAACTCGACGAGCTCGGAGGGAATCTCCTCTTCTTCTTCATCTCCCCAGTTGGGCGCTCCCGCTCGGGGGGGCTCTTCTTCGTAGACGCGGTTTTCCGTCACGCTCGCTTTCAACTGGGCCGTCGGCGTGTACTTGCTGAGGTTGTCGTCGGCGGAGACGGCTTTGATGATGAGGGTGTTGTTTCGGCGGGTGATGTCTACGTTCTCGACCTCAGGCGGCAGTTCTGGGTCGTTTTCGAAGTAGTCCATCACGTCTTCGAGTGGCAGTTCCAACGTCGAATGGAGTCGATATACGCGGCCTGACATTGTTGGCTTCGGTATCGACGAGAGCCACGGTGCGGGCGCACCCGGATGGCGATACCTGTGTGCATGTACGAGTTCGAGGCTTATATGGCCTCCCCTTCTCGTTAGCCGAAAGATACAAAGTCGCCGTCCGGCCGCGGTCGGGCGGTCTGTCGGGGGCGCTCCCGGCGGTCAGTTCGCGCCGGTCAGCGTCGCTTCGAGTTCGCCGCGCTCGTCGAGCTCTTCGAGGATGTCACTGCCGCCGACGAACTCGCCGTCGACGAACGTCTGCGGGATGGTCTCCCAGTCGCTTTTCTCCTTGAGCGCCTCGCGGTAGTGCGGGAGCGCGGGCAGTACGTCCACGGTCTCGAACTCGTCGACGTACTGGGAGATGAGGTCGACCGCCTTCGCGGAGTAGCCGCACTGCGGCATCAGGCGGTTGCCCTTCATGAACAGGACGACGCGGTTGTCCGCGACGGCCTCGTCGACGCGGGTCTGCACTTCTTCGGGGTCCAAACTCTCCGGTTGGAACGTCATGCACCCAGCTAGCGGCCGGGCGGACAAAGGAGTTGCGTCGCGGTCGGGTCGGGAACCGACGACCCGCGCCGACCGAGACGGCGGCTTACTGCTCGCCGACGCGGACGACGTTGATGAGCGAGTGGACGGGGACGCCGTCTATCTCTTCGACGCCCTGCTTGTCGACGATGACCACGCACGCGAGCGGCTCGCCGCCCTCGGAGCGGATGGCGTCGATGGTCTCGCGGAGGGTCGTGCCGCTCGTCACCGTGTCGTCGACGATGAAGCAGTCGCGGCCCTCGACGGGCGAGAAGTTCCGGGAGAAGCCGCCGCCGAGGTCTTCGAGGTCGCCTTCGTCCCACTGGTGTTTCGCGGGCGAGTACGCGCCGAGCGTCGTTTCGAGTTCGCGCGAGACGGAGGTGGCGAGGGGGACGCCCGCCTTCTCGATGCCGACGGTCACGTCGGCCTCGCCGTTCGTCTCCATGAGCAGATCGGCGAGCGCGCGCCCGACGTAGGTGAGGCGCTTGCCGCCGCTCCCGATGGCGTTCCAGTCGACGTGGATGTCGTCGGGGCCGTCGGGCTCCGCACGGGGCTCGGGTTCGGTCGCCGCGCCGCTTCGTTCGACAAGCCAGCTGGCCGTCTCGCGGGAGACGTTCAACTCGTCGGCAATCTCGCCTTTCGAGAGGCCGCGGTCCGCGAGCTCAGCCGCGCTGGCGATGAGGTCGTCGACGTTCTTCATACAGTACCGAATTCGATGGCGGTTTTTATAGTGGTGTCGTCGTCTTCGAATGCTGCTTCGAACTCCGAAAGCGGGTGGACGCCGGTGACCAAATCGCGGAGGAACCACCGGGGAAGCTTGGTGAACGTCACGGTCGCGGCCTCGAAGTGCTTGACGTGGGAGTTGACGCTTCCGACGAGCGCCTTGTTGTGGAGCACCATCTCGCGGTGGAACGCGCCGGCGTCGACCTCGAACTTCCAGTCGCTCGGGACGCCGAGGAGCGCGGCGACGCCGTTGGGCGCGAGCGCCTGCACCGACTGGATGGCGTGTTTGGGGAAGCCGGTCGCCTCGTAGATGAAGTCCATGCCCTCGTGTGCGGTCGGAACCTCCCCGACCGGCGTCTCGCGGGAGTCGACGTACGTCGCGCCGAGTCTCTCGATGATGTCGATAGTCGGGTCGGGGCGGTCGCGCCGACCGAGGCAGTAGAGGTTCTCGTAGCCCTTGTCGTCGGCTCTCAGCATGGCGAGCGTCAGGAGCCCGAGGCTCCCGTTGCCGAGGACGAGCGCCGACGAGGGGTTCCAATCGAACGCGGACCGACTCGCGTAGGCGTGCTCGCGCGCCTTCTCGGTGATGGAGATGGGTTCGATGAGGAAGCCGAGGTCGGCCTGCGAGCGCGGGATGCGAACGAGGTAGTTCGAGGGGCTGGTGAAGTACTCGGACATGAAGCCGTGCGCGCCGACGATACCGCGTTCGGCGTACATCCCGTCGGGAGCCATGTCGGGTTGATTCTTTTCGAAGTACTCGTTGGTCCCCGACGCCGGCGGGCGGCGGACCGTCGGCACGACGATGTCGCCTTCCTCCAGTTCGGTGTCGTTCGGGTCGACGACGACGCCGACCGCCTCGTGGCCGAGCACGAGGTGGTCTTCGCCCTCGGGGAACCCGCCGTGACCGCCGGCGATGACCTCGTGGTCCGTCCCGTCCACGCCGACCCGAAGCGTCCGGACGAGCGCCTCCCCGGCGTCGGGTTCCGGTCGCGGCTTCTCGATGACGACCGGCTTGTCTTCCCCGCGCTCGACGGCGATTGCTTTCATACACCCACCAACGCACCACCCCACCAAAAGACTTATTCTATGATGAGTAAATAATTTAGCCACGGTGAGCGCCCAGCGTCGTCACACCAGCCCATGACGCACCGCATCGCGCGGACCAGCCTGTCCAGCCCACCCGTGCCGGCGCTCTCCGAACCCGTGCCCGAACCGCGCCGAGGCCGATATCCCGTGCCCGTCGGCCTCTGAGGCGGATTCGGGTTTCTCCTGACGGTCGCTCCGCTCAGCGACGCGTTCGACCGACTCCGAAAAGAAAGCGTGTCGATTCGGCAGATGGATGGCCCGACGGCTCGACGGCCCGGCCGACCGCTCAGTTGTCGATGTCGTCGACGAGTTCGTCCGCGAGGCCGACGTACGTCGCGGGCGTGAGCGCGAGCAGTTCCTCGCGGGTGTCCTCGTCCACGTCGAGGTCCGCAAACAGGTCGTGGAAGTCGCCGAGGGTCACCTCGCGGCCGCGGGTGAGCTCCTTCACCCGCTCGTAGGCCTGCGTATCGCCCTCGCGGCGGAGAATCGTCTGGACGGCCTCGCCGATGATGGCGGGCGTGTCGTCGAGTTCGTCGCGCATGACCTGCTCGTTCGGGACGACCTTGCCGAGGCCGGTCTGGGTCTTCTTGTAGCCGATGAGGCAGTGGGCGAACGCCGCGCCGACGTTGCGCTTGACCGTGGAGTCCGAGAGGTCGCGCTGGAGGCGCGAGGTCGTCACGTAGTCGGCGAGGAACGTCAGGTCGGCGTTCGCCTTCGAGAGGTTGCCCTCGGAGTTCTCGAAGTCGATGGGGTTGACCTTGTGCGGCATCGTCGACGAGCCGGTCTCGCCCTCGACGGCCTCCTGTCCGAGGTAGCGGTCGGAGACGTACAGCCACGCGTCGCGGTCGAGATCGACGAGGACGTTGTTGACGCCGCGGACGGCGTCGAACAGCGCCGCGAGGTCGTCGCAGGGGTTGACCTGCGTGGCGAGCGCGGTGTGGTCGAGGCCGAGCGACCCGACGAACTCGCGGGAGAACGCCCGCCAGTCCACGTCGGGGTAGGCGGCGACGTGGGCCGCGTAGACGCCCGACGCGCCCGCGAGCTTGCCGGCGAGGTCGTCGGTCGCGGCCTCGACGCGGGCGAGCGTCCGGCCGAGGCGGGCGGCGTAGACGGCCATCTCCTTGCCGAACGTCGTCGGCGTCGCGGGCTGACCGTGGGTGCGCGCGAGCATGGGAACGTCGCGGAACTCCCGCGCGAGCGAGACGAGTTCGTCGCGGGTGTCACGGAGTTCGGGCACGAGGACTTCCTCGACCGCGCCCTTCACCATGAGGCGCTGGGCGAGGTTGTTCACGTCCTCGGAGGTGAGTCCGAAGTGAATCCACGGGTGGACCGACTCGTCGGTCTCGGTGCGGATGAAGTACTCGACGGCCTTCACGTCGTGGTTCGTCGCCGAGAAGCCTTCCGCGCCCTCGACTTCGAGCCGCTTCACGAGGTCGGCGTCGTCGGCGTCGAACTCCTCGTAGAGCGCCCGGAGGTCGGCGCGCTCGTCCTCGTCGAACGAAAGCGGCGTCGCGTCGAGGTCGGCGAGCGCGAGGAGGTACTCCACTTCGACTTCCACGCGGGCGCGCATGAGCGCGGCCTCGCTCACGTGCGGCGCGAGAGGTGCGGTTCGAGAGGCGTATCGCCCGTCGAGCGGGGACACCGCGTACAGCGGGTCGTGCCGGTCGGCGTCGGTCATGTCTGAGCCGTCACGATGGGGGAGGTTAAACGCCGGGGGTTCGTCTCTTGAGAAGATACACGGACGTGAGCATCACACGGGCGATTTTCGGATAACTGCCGCGATGATGTACACGTACACGGTTATCTTGGTGTGACGTGCTGTACCGTGGTCGCAGTGATGGGTGCGGAGGGTTTCCGCCCCTCCGTCAGCTATCGGTCAGGGACCGCTGTCGGCTTCTTCGGTGTCGTCGTCGTCAGCGTCGTCAACGTCCTCGCCCGCCCCAGCGTGAGGTTGTTCGGGAACATGGCTGTAGATGATGTCTCCGTCGACGACGTGGAACCCACCGCACACGTCGTCTTCGATGACTCTCGAATTCGAATCGACGGCGACGTCGACGAGTCCGTCGAGAGTTTCGACTTCGATTACCGGGTTCTCTCGAATCGTCTCGGGTATCCTCCCGCGGGAAATCCACTCGTCGTTGGCGGCTCTCTTCTCGATACTGTCCAGCCGGTCTCGTTCGCTGGCGGTCAGCGGTGGGAAGCGCGTCAGCCGCCCGACAGCTACTGAAAGCAGACCGAGTCCACCGAACGCCAGTAACGCGACACTTCCGACTCGACGGAGTAGTCCGCGTTGCGGTTCTGTCTCGATGGTCCCGACGAAGTCGAACTGTTTCGGAGGCGTCTCACCCGTTATCCTGAACGTCTTGTCACCCGGATACTCCCCGAATAGTTTGTAGTCTATCGTCTCGTCGACTCTCTTTCCATCGACAGTCCCGCTGACGTGTGTTCTGACGATGATAGTCGCCTCGACCCGTCCGGGGGCAGTGCCGAGGTCGTCCTGCACACGAGCGGCGTGCCGGGCGGTCTCGTTGACGTCGAACGGGAATCTGAGCTGTGCGGATTCACCGGGGTTGAGCGACGTCACACGTTTTTCGCCGAGTGACTCCGTCTGACTCCAGTACTCGATGCGCCCCTGCTCGACGCGTCCCGTCTGGTTGAGTCGGATGAAGGCGTTCATCTCCACGTCCACGTCCCCCTCGGCCGCGTCTCGATAGCGGTACGTGAACGTCTGGCCGATGTCGTCGATGATGTGGGGAAAGTACACCGACCGGTTCTCTAATACCGTTCCGTTATCGTAGAGCGTACTGCTGTTCGTCACGATGGCGGTATGAGAAAAATCGCCACTGGACGTCCACGAATCGACGACTGCCTCTTGTGTCTGCACCGGTGGCGAAACGTGGGTCGTATACGTGGTCCACCCGCCGACCACCGTGAGGACGACGAACCCGATAATCAAGACCGTCTGCCACTTGTCGAGGAACGCGCGACGCCGAAGGTTCGTTTCAGACATCTATCCCGATGCTCCACTGTAGCTTCGTTTCGGTCGAATCCGGCGCAGGCGTGCAGTCTGTGTCCGTCTGTTCTTCCGCCGTCGCGGTCGTTTGACTCTCTGAGTCCGTGTCCGCGGAGTCACACGTTTCGAGAGTTTCGGCATCGGTCTCGGTGACACCGAAATCGCTTCCGGCGCTCACCGTGCCGGTTATCTCCTCTGTATCTTCTAACGTCGCCCCCGTGAACTGTCCCCCAACGGCGACTGCCCCGAGGAGGACGACCCCCACTATGAATATCCGTCTCATTTTCATGGTTTTCCCTCACAGATTTGACCGACCTCTATCGCGTTCTCATCGGTTCCGATTCCGTTCGCCACGTTCGAGACGGGCGGCTCTGTCCGTTTGTCCGGTCACCGCGACGAGTTCTCTGACCTCTGAGAGGACGAGCACCGACGCCGGGAGTACGACGACAATCGCCACCCACATTCGACTCGATCGCTCGGCAAAGAGGAAGACCTGTCCGACTACTGGAACAGCAAAGACCACGCGCCCGACCACGTCGTCGCCTTGCACCGGGACGACGTCCGGCTCTTCGTTCGCGTCGCCTTTGGTCGTGAACGTCGTGGATTCCCCCGCGTGGTTCACGCCGACGACTCGGTGCGTCGTTCTGCCCGCCGCGTTTCTCATCCCCGCTTGACCAGTGTCGTTGAACGTGATGACGTCTCCTTCCTCGATGTGTTCTGGCCGGACAGATTCGACCACGACGACGTCACCGGGGTTGTACGTCGGAACCATGCTCGAAGAGAGGACGACGAAGTTGTGGAGTCCACCGGCGATAGCCGTGGTCCCGATCACGACGAACGGCAGTGTGACGAGGAGGACGGCGACAGCGACAGCGACCCTAGTCTTTTTCGACCCGGAGGTCTGTCTGTCACGTCTCCGGTCCGTTCGCCCACGATTCCGTCGCTTAGGACGCATCACGTCACCACCTTCGACGTCTCCGGTCAGACACTTGGTTATAGTATGTGTAACGCCCGGGACAGGATCCGTCTGCAGAGAGTTTCATTAGGAAAAATATGAGTCGCGGTCGCCGCCCGATTAGCTCGACGCGTCGGTCTCGCCTTTGACCTGAATCTTGAGATTCAGCTGGTCGAGCATCGCCTGGTTGTTCTGGGGGTGGTTCTGGAACGTGAATCTGAGCGTGAACTCGTACTCGTTGTCGCCTGGGCGGAGGTGCGGGTCGATGCGCCGGCACTTCCAGCCCTGGTTTTGAATGTCGCGAATGTTCCCCTTGAACCATCTGTACTCTGGTCCGCCGCCGACCGGGTTCAGACGGCCTTCGACCACGAGGAACTTGTCGAGCTCACCACCGTTACCACTGTCTTTGTCAGTCTCCGGTTCTGGAACTCCGTCTTCGAGGTCGTCCATGATGTCGATATTGTAACAGAGCGCCTCGATGTCGATGGCGGAGTCCAGCTGATTCGGCGGGTCGTTCTTGAGCGTGTACGTCTTAGCTCGCGTCTCACCGGGCTCCATCCCTTTGAGCGTGAAATCGTCAGGAACCGGAGAGCCAGATGCGACTAAGTCGATCTGGCCGGACTTGACGCGCCCCGGGTTGTCTTCGTTCGTCAGGTCTTCGACGTCCGTGAATTCGGCCATCGTCCCCATCCCTGCGACGGCGCTGACTGCGCCGATAGTCGTGAGTCCACTGAGCACCTTGCGGCGCGTCAGGTCGAGCTTGCCTCGGTCTTTCTTTGGCATGTTTTCGTTTGTCGTCTTGTGGTCTGCGTTGGTTTGCTTCCGATGCCCCGTACACGCCTTCTCTCGTCGAATTCTGCCTTTGCATCCTCCGACGCGATTCTGAGCGAGTGTACACCTCGACCCATTACCTATCACTTTGTAGTTATGTACTAATCAACATGTTTGGGTGACTGTATTGTAGATCAAAAGAGACATATTCGGAGTTTAGAACGTCGTTAATCCGGGATTCTCGGGGCTACCTCGTCTCAATCTGCCGATTACTGCCGTGGCTAGTCGTCACGTCGCTGACGACCCCGTTCGTAAGGGCATAACTAATGAGACATCTCTCGAATGCCGCTCTGCGAGTACATACCGACACTATCTGAAAATGGATCGGATCATGAAGTTGCGAAACATCTCCCGACGCGGCAGAGGCGAGAGGGCTCGAGAGCCGAGTTTGTCGCGGAGCGAGGCGTTCGACGTGCTCAGCAATCAACGTCGACGGTTCGTCCTTCACATACTGAAGCAACGGGAGAACTCGGTGTATCTCAGGGAGATCGCGGAGCAAGTCGCCGCGTGGGAGTCCGGTAAACAGGTCGAAGGGCTGTGTTGAATCGCCATACTGCATTCGAATTCACTGTTTCACGAAGCGTTTGATGTTGTAGAC